>NZ_POUB01000222.1 GCF_003236335.1 Micromonospora deserti | reverse complement strand
CCCGGCACCCGCCCCGCCCCCAACCTCGGCATGATCCGGCAGCGGCTCAGCTGGGTGCCGCTGGCCGTGCTGGTGCTGGCGCAGATCTGCTACCCGCTGGCCACCGGGACGACCCGGGCCCGGCTGACCGTGGTCACCGTCGTGCTCGGCTGGCTGCTCTCGGTCGGCCACGCGCTGCTCAGCCGCGGCCCGCGTACGGCGGTGGCGCTGGTCGCGGTGGCCACCGGCGGCGGGTTCGCCGTCGAGGCGCTCGGCGTGGCCACCGGCTTCCCGTTCGGCAGCTACGACTACGCGGGGGAACTGGGGCCGAAGCTGGCCGGGGTACCGCTGGTCATCCCCCTCGCCTGGACCTGGATGGCCTGGCCGGCCTGGCTGGCCGCGACCCGGCTCACCCGGGGGCCGGGCGCCGGTGCGGGCTCGCCGGCGGGAGCGGCGGGCCGCGGGCGCACCGCACGGCGGATCGCGCTGGCCGCGCTGGGGCTGGCCAGCTGGGACCTCTTCCTCGACCCGCAGATGGTCGCCGAGGGCTACTGGGTGTGGCGCGACGCCACGCCGGCGCTGCCCGGCCTGCCCGGCGTCCCGGTCAGCAACTACCTGGGCTGGCTGCTCTTCGCGGTGCTGCTGATGAGCGTGCTGCGCCCGCTGGCCGGGCCGGCCGTCGCCACCACCGGCACGCGGGACGCCCCGATGCTCGCGCTCTACCTGTGGACGTACGGCTCCAGCGTGCTGGCCCACGCGGTCTTCCTCGACCTGCCGGCCTCGGCGCTGTGGGGGGCGCTCGGCATGTCGGTGACCGCGGTGCCGCTGGCGGTGGCGCTCCTGCGCGCCCGCCGTCCTGACGACGACCGGCGGGCGCTGCGCCAGCCACGGCGCCCCGGCGTCGACGCGGCAACATGACCGGCGTGCTCGCGCTGCTACTCGCCGCCGCCGCGCTGACCGGGCACACGCTGGTCAACGCCGGGCGCTGGCTGCGCCGCCCGGCCGACCGGCCGGCGCAGGTCACGGAGACCGTGGCGGTGCTGCTGCCGCTGCGCGACGAGGCGCAGCGGGTCGCCCCCTGCCTGGGCGCGTTGCTCGCCCAGCGGGGCGTGCCGCGGCTGCGGGTGGTGGTGCTCGACGACGGGTCCACCGACGGCACCGCCGAGGTGGTCCGCGCGCTGGCCGGCGACGACCCCCGGGTCACCCTGCTGGCCGGGGCCGCCCCGCCACCGGGCTGGCTGGGCAAGCCGCACGCCTGCTGGCAGCTGGCCACCCGGGCCGACCCGGCGGCCACCGTCCTGGTCTTCGTCGACGCCGACGTGGTGCTCACCCCGCACGCGGTGGCGGCGGCGGTCACCGAACTGCGCGCCGCGCGGGTGGCGCTGCTGTCGCCGTATCCCCGGATCCTGGTGGCGACGGTGGCGGACCGGCTGGTCCAGCCGCTGCTGCAGTGGTTGTGGCTGACCTTCCTGCCGCTGCGGGCGATGGAGCGCTCGGCGCGGCCGTCGCTGGCCGCCGCCGGCGGGCAGTTCATGGTGCTCGACCGGGCCGGCTACGAGCGGGCCGGCGGGCACGCCGCGGTGGCCGACCGGATCCTGGAGGACATCGAGCTGGCCCGCGCGGTCAAGCGGGCCGGCGGCCGGATCGCCCTCGCCGACGGCTCCCGGCTGGCCACCTGCCGGATGTACGCCGACTGGGCCCAGCTGCGCGACGGCTACTCGAAGTCGCTCTGGGCCTCGTTCGGCCACCCCGGGGCGGCGGCCGCGGTGCTGGCGCTGCTGCTCCTGCTCTACACCGCTCCCCCGCTCGTGGCGCTCGGCGCGCTGGCCGCCGGCACGCCGGCGGTGGCCGCCGCCGCGCTGGCCACCTACCTGCTCGGGGTGGCCGGGCGGGTGGTCACCGGCCGGGCGACCGGCGGCCGGTGGTGGCCCGACGCGCTGGCACACCCCGTGTCGGTCGCGGTCCTCGGTTGGCTGACCCTGCGGTCGTACCATCTGCGGAAGCGGCGCCGGCTGACCTGGCGGGGCCGCCCGGTCAGCTAGGAGGCGCGGCATGGCGCGGATCGTGGTCGTCGGCGCCGGGGTGGGTGGGCTGGCCACCGCCGCCCGGCTGGCCGCCACCGGGCACGAGGTCACCGTCCTGGAACGGGCCGACACGGTGGGCGGCAAGCTCGGCCGGTACGTCCACGACACCCCGGCCGGCTCGTTCCACTTCGACACCGGGCCGAGCCTGCTCACCCTGCCCGCGGTCTTCCACGACCTGTTCGAGGCGACCGGCGCGAAACTCGACGAGTTCCTCGACCTGATGCCGCTGGACCCGATCGTGCGGCACGTCTTCCCCGGCGGCATGACGCTCGACTCGTGCGCCGACCCGGCCGAGTTCGCCGCCCGGATCGGCGCGGCACTCGGTGACCGGGCCGCCGCCGACTGGCAGCGGCTGTGGCACCGCGCCGCCCGGGTGTGGGACGCCTCGCACCGGCACGTGCTGCGCCGCAGCATCGACTCCCCGCGCGACCTGGCCGCGCTGGCCTGGCGGCTCGGTGACCTTGCCGCCATCGGTCCGGGCCGCACCCTGCGGGGGCTGGGCCGCGCGCACCTGTCCGACCCCCGGCTGCGGATGCTGCTCGACCGGTACGCCACCTACACCGGCGCCGACCCGCGCCGGGCGCCGGCCGCGCTGGTCGCCGTTCCGTACGCCGAACTCGCCTTCGGCGGCTGGTACCTGCGCGGCGGACTGGGCACGCTCGCCGACGCGCTGCTGACCCGCTGCCTGGACCTCGGCGTGGTGGTGCAGACCGGCGCCACGGTCACCCGGATCGACGCCGCGGGCGGGCGGGTGCACGGCGTACGCCTGGCCGGGGTGGCCGCGCCGGTGCCCGCCGACGTGGTGGTGGCCAACGTCGACGCGCTCACCGTCTACCGGGACCTGCTGCCCCACCCGCGCCGGCTGGCCGGGCTCACCGACCGCAGCCTGGCCGGGTTCGTGCTGCTGCTCGGCGTCAGCGGCGACTCGGGGCTGGCCCACCACAGCGTCTTCTTCCCCGGCGACCACGACGCCGAGTTCGACGCGGTCTTCGGTCACCCCGGGCGCGGCGTGCGGGCCCGCCCGGCGCCCGACCCGACGGTCTTCGTCACCGTCGCCGACGACCCGATGATCCGCCCGGCCGGGCACGAGGCGTGGTTCGTGCTGGTCAACGCCGCCCGGCAGGGCACCGCCGCCGGCGCGGTCGACTGGCGCCGCCCCGGGCTCGCCGAGGCGTACGCGGACCGGGTCCTGGACGTGCTGGCCGAGCGCGGGGTCGACGTGCGGGACCGGCTGCTGTTCCGCCAGATCCGCACCCCGGCCGACCTGGACGCCGCGACGGGCGCCCCGGGCGGGTCGATCTACGGCACCGCCGGCGGCCTGCTGCGCCCGGCCAACCGGGGCCCGGCGCGCGGGCTGTGGCTGGTCGGCGGCTCCAGCCATCCCGGCGGCGGCCTGCCGATGGTCACCCTCTCCGCGCAGATCGTCGCCGACGAGATCGGCCCCGCCTGGTAGGCCGGGCGCCAGGCCGGTCAGCCGGCGTCGATCAGGGTGCGGCGGACCGCGGCGAGGAGCTGCCCCAGACCGAAGCCGGCCAGCAGCACCCAGACGGCGGCGGCCATGGTGATCGTGCCGGCGGCCAGGTCCGGCTCGATCAGGCCGGTCAGGCCGGCGAGCAGCAGCCCGACCAGGGCCACCGAGACCCGGGTGGGGCGCTCCCCCACGGTCACCGCGCCGATCTCCCGCATGCCGGCGGCGACCGCCCGAGCCCGGACGTACTCGTGCAGCCAGGAGAGCGCACCGCCGGCGGCGACCAGCACCCCCGGCGCGCCGACCAGCCAGAACGCGGCCAGCCAGGCGACCTCACCGAGCCGGTCGGCCAGGGAGTCGTAGACGTAACCGAGCCGGGTGGTGCGGTTGGTGGCCACCGCCACCGCGCCGTCGACGCTGTCCGCCACGGCGGCGAGCAGCACGAACAGCGCCCCGAGGAACGGGCCGTCCTGCGGCCGTACGGCGAACAGCGGCACGCAGGCGCAGAGCAGCACCCCGACCACCGTCACCGCGGTCGGGCCGACCCGCAGCCGGCCCAGCACGTACCCGACGTGGTAGGCCATCCGCAGCCAGGCGCGGACGGCTGGCGCCGCCGCCCGCGGGTCGAATCCCCCGTGCAGCCGCGCCCAGGCCGTGGCGTACTCGTCCCAGTTCAGCTGTGTGCCCACCACCGATCAACCGTCGCGGCGCGGATCAGGTGTCGCGGCACGTACGCTCACACCCGCGCGCCGGCCTGGAGGTTCTGCCAGACCTCGCGGGTGGCGGTGGAGCGGTTGAGGGTGATGAAGTGGATCCCCGGCACGCCCTCGTCGAGCAGCCGGCGGCACATCTCGCTGGCCTGCTCGACGCCGAGCCGGCGCACCGCCTCCGGGTCGTCGGCGACCTTCTCGAACCGCTCGGCGAGCGCCGCCGGGAACGGCGCGCCGGACAGCTGCACCGACCGCTCGATGGTGCCGATCTGGGTCACCGGCATCACCCCGGCCAGGATCGGGGTGTCGCAGCCGGCGGCGGCGACCCGGTCCCGCAGGCGGAGGTAGTCGTCGGCGTCGAAGAACATCTGCGTGATCGCGAACTCCGCGCCGGCCCGGCACTTGCGCACGAAGTACTTCGTGTCGCTGGCCACGTCGGGCGAGCGCGGGTGCTTGTACGGGAAGGCGGCCACGCCGACGCTGAAGTCACCCGCGTCGCGCACCAGCCGGACCAGGTCCTCGGCGTAGAGCACGCCGTCGGGGTGGCGCACCCACTCGCCGCCGGGGTTGCCCGGCGGGTCGCCCCGCACCGCGAGCACGTTGCGCACCCCGACCCCGGCGAGCCGGCCGATGACGTGCCGCAGCTCGGCCACCGAGTGGTTGACGGCGGTGAGGTGGGCCATCGGCAGCAGCGTGGTCTCGGTGGCGATCCGCTCGGTGACCGCGACCGTGGTGTCCCGGGTCGACCCGCCGGCACCGTAGGTGATCGAGACGAACGACGGGCGCAGCGACTCCAACTCGCGGATCGCCTGCCAGAGCAGCCGCTCACCCTGGTCGGTCTTGGGCGGGAAGAACTCGAAGGAGAAGGTCGGCTGACAGTCGCGGATCAGCTCCCCGATCGCCGGCTGCGGGTTGGGAAGGACCGAGGGAAGACCGAGGGCCACCCCACGACTCTAGCGGGCGGCACACGCCACACCCATGACCTTCCCACGCCGGTGGGACGCCGCCCGGGCCCGCGACGGCGGCGCCGGCGCCGGCCGTCAGCCCACCCGGAGGCGTACGGCGGGCCGGCGGTGACCGGGAAGGGTCGTACCCCTGGGGTACTCATCGGGCAGCGCGGGAGCGGGCCGGCCGAGGGCGGGCTGCCGGGGCCGCGCGGCGCGTCGGGCACCCGGTGGTGGGACGAGGGCGGCGCCGACCGGCTAGCGTCGTGGCGTGACCCACGCTGCTCCCGTTTCCCCCGTCGACCGTGCCGGGCTGCGTCAACGGATCGACAAGGCCCTCGCCGAGTTCCTGGCCACCCAGCGCACCTGGATGACCGGCGTCGACGACGCTCTGGTCCCGGTCGCCGAGGCGATCGAGGCGTTCGTGCTCGGCGGCGGCAAGCGGCTGCGACCGGCGTTCGCCTACTGGGGGTTCCGCGGGGCCGGTGGGGTGGACAGCGACCACGTGGTGACCGCGCTGGCCGCGCTGGAGTTCGTGCAGGCCAGCGCCTTGATCCATGACGACCTGATGGACCGCTCGGACACCCGGCGCGGCGAGCCGGCGGTGCACCGGCGGTTCGCCGCCCGGCACCGCTCGGCCGGCTGGGGCGGCAACCCCGACGGCTTCGGCGACGCGGCGGCGATCCTGCTCGGCGATCTCTGCCTGGTCTGGTCGGACGAACTGCTGCACTCCGCCGGGCTGGACCCGCGGACGGTGGCCCGCGCCCGGCCGGTCTTCGACGGGATGCGCACCGAGGTCACCGTCGGGCAGTACCTCGACGTACTGGCCCAGGTCACCGGCGACACCTCGGTGGAGCGGGCCAGCAAGGTGGCCCGCTACAAGTCGGCGAAGTACACGGTCGAGCGCCCGCTGCTGCTCGGCGCCGCGCTGGCGGACGCGTCGGCGGACGTACGGACCGCGTACTCGGCGTACGGCCTGCCGCTGGGCGAGGCGTTCCAGCTCCGCGACGACGTGCTGGGGGTCTTTGGCGACCCGGCCCAGACCGGCAAGCCGGCCGGCGACGACCTGCGCGAGGGCAAGCGGACCTACCTGGTGGCGGCGGCCCTGGAAACGGCCGACGAGGCGGGCCGTGCGCTGCTGCTCGACGGCCTCGGCGACCCGGAGCTGGACGAGGCGGGGGTCGCGCGGCTGCGGGAGCTGATCACGGGAAGCGGTGCGCTGGCCCGCACCGAGCAGCGGATCGTCACGCTGACCGACGCGGCACTGGCCGCGCTGACCACCGTCGACCTGGACACCGAGGCCCGCCAGGCCCTGGTCGACCTGGCCATCGCCGCCACCCGCCGCGCCGACTGACCCGGGGTCCCGCTCCCCCTCCGTCGATCACGAGGTGGGCGGGGCCTGCGAAGATCGAGACGCCGTCCACCTCATGACCAACGGGGAGATCCCCGGCGGCTGAGTGCGGAGGTCAGAAGCCGAGGGCCTGGGCGCGGCGCTTGACCTCGCGGGCCTGGTCCCCGGCGAGGGCGGCGGCCGGGGTGGCGCCGGGCAGGGTGTCGTCCGGTTCGAAGAGCCAGCGCAGCGCGGCCTCGTCGTCGTAGCCGGCGTCGGCGAGCAGGTTGAGCACGCCGGGCAGGTGCTTGAGCACGGTGCGGTTGGCCACCAGGTCGGCCGGGACCCGGCGGACGCCGTCGCGGCGCACCGCGATCAGCTCCCGGTCGCGGATCATCTGGTGGACCTTGCTGATCGACACGTCGAGGCGCTCGGCGACGTCCGGCAGGGTCAGCCAGCCGGCCGCCTCGGCGGGTCCGGCGGGTTCGGCGCCGGGTACGGCCCGGTCTGCGGGTACGGAGTCGGTCACCCGACCACCCTGCCACGTCGCCGGCGCTCGGGTTCGACGGCACCCCGGTGGACGCCGTCGCGACGCCCGCCCGGGCCCGCTGAGCAGGTACGCCGGGGCGCCGGAGCGCGGCCGCGCCCAGGTTGCCGGCCACCGACCTGTAGCATCCTGTTCTGCCTTCACCCTCCGGACACATAGACTGCCTGCCGATGGACACACAGGTCGCCGACACGTTGCTGGGCTCGCTGATCGACGGGCGCTACCGCATCCGCGGTCGCGTGGCTCGTGGCGGCATGGCGACCGTGTACACCGCCACCGACGAGCGTCTGGAGCGCACGGTGGCCGTCAAGATCATTCATCCGACCCAGGCCCCGGAGGCCCGGGCCCGCCTGGCGGGCTTCCTCGAGCGGTTCACCGACGAGGCGAAGACCATCGCCCGGCTGACCCACCCCAACGTGGTGGCGGTCTACGACCAGGGCACCCACGCCGGCCTGCCCTACCTGGTGATGGAGTACGTCCGCGGCCGCACGCTGCGCGACGTGCTCGCCGAGCGGCGCCGGCTTAACCCGGACGAGGCGCTGGCCATCGCCGAGCAGATGCTCGCCGCGATCGCCGCCGCACACCGGGCGGGGCTGGTGCACCGCGACGTCAAGCCGGAGAACGTCCTGGTCGCCGAGGCGCCCACCGGCGGCGCGGCCAATCTGGTCGACAGCGTGGTCAAGGTCGCCGACTTCGGGCTGGCCCGGGCCGTCGAGGCGAGCGCCGACGACGAGCAGGGCGGCCAGCTGATGGCCACCGTGGCGTACGTCGCCCCGGAACTGGTCACCGAGGGGCGCGCCGACCCGCGCACCGATGTCTACTCGGCCGGCATCGTGCTGTTCGAGATGCTCACCGGTCGGGTGCCCTACGACGGCGACCGCCCCGTCGACGTCGCCTGGCAGCACGTCGACCGGGACGTCCCGGCCCCGTCGACGCTGGTGCCCGGGCTGCCCAAGGTCCTCGACGACCTGGTCGCCCGGGCCACCCGGCGCGACCCCGGGGCCCGCCCGACCGACGCCGGCGCCCTGCTGGCCGAGGTGCAGGTGGCCCGGGACGACCTGGGTAGCCCCAACACGCACACGGCGGTGCTGCGCCGGGTGCCCGACGAGCCGCCGGTGTCACAGCCGACGATGGTCGTCGCGGCGGTCCGGCCGGCCGAGCGGCCGGCCTGGGCGCGGCTGCCCTCCGGCGGCGGCCAGCGGGCGGGCCGGCGCCGGGCCCCGGAGGAGGGGGTCGGTGCGCGGTCCCGGCTGACCGCGCTGCGCACCCTGCTGATGGGCGACCCGCGGGGCCGGATGGCGGTCGCCGCCGCGGTGGTGGTGCTGGGTCTGGTGGCCGCCGTGGGCGGCTGGTGGTTCGGGGTGGGGCGCTACACGGCCGCGCCGCAGCTGGTGACGCTGAGCAAGGCCGACGCCGAGGCGCAGGCCGCCCGCGCCGGCTTCACCCTGGCCTACGCCGATCCGCGCTACGACGAGAAGGTCCCGAAGGACGCCGTCCTGGCGCAGGTTCCGGTCTCCGCCTCCCGGATCGTCAAGGGCGGCACCATCACGCTCACCCTCTCGCTGGGCCCGGAACGCTTCCCGGTGCCGGACGTGGTGGGCAAGGAGTTCGAGCTGGCCGAGGCGGATCTGACCAACGTGAAGCTGGAGGTGGCCAAGGGCACCGCCCGCTACGACGACAACCTGCCGGCCGGCGTGGTGGTGGACACCAACCCGAAGCCCGGCACCGAGGTCAAGCCAGGCGACAAAGTGACCGTCATCCTGAGCAAGGGCCGGGCTCCCATCACCGTGCCGAACCTGGTCGGCAAGAACCTCGCCGAGGCCCGGACGGCCCTGGCCCAGCTGGGCCTGGTCGCGGTGGAGACCTACAAGGACTCCGACAAGCCCAAGGACGAGATCCTCGGGCAGAGCCCTGCCGACGGCGCCGGCCTGGAGAAGGGCGCAGAGGTCAAGCTGGAGGTCAGCAAGGGCCCGCCGCTGGTGGTGGTGCCCCGGGTCGTCGACCTGCCCTGCCTGCAGGCCAAGCAGTTGCTGGAGAGTCAGGGCTTCCCGGTGGCGGTGCAGTTCAATCCGAACGGCACCGTCCGGTTCCAGAACCCGGGCGAGAACTCCCAGGTCCCGCCGGGCACCCAGGTGACGCTCGGATGTCTGTGACGGCGGCGGGCCGGCCCGAGGCGTACCAGCCGGTCGGCGCGCACACGCCCACCTCCGGAGGGCTGGCGCGCGCGGCCCTGCCGTACACCGACGCGGCCGCTTCCGAGGTCGTGCAGGTGTACGTCTCCAACTCGCGGGGCTGGGCGCTGCCGCCGGGCGACCCGGCACAGGACGTGCTGTTCCGGGACGGCTGCGCCGAGCGGGGCGTACCGGTCTTCATCCACGCGTCGCTGCTGGTCAACCTCGGCTCCCCGACCGCCGCCACCGTCGAACGGTCGGCGCAGACCCTGGCCCACGCGCTGGGCCGGGGCGCGGCGATCGGCGCCCGGGGGGTGGTCTTCCACGCCGGCAGCGCGGTGGACGCCGGGTACGCCGACGCGGCGATGCGGCAGGTCCGCGAGACGCTGCTGCCGCTGCTGGACTCCGCCGCCGCGGCGGGCGGGCCGATGCTGCTGGTCGAGCCGAGCGCCGGCGGCGGCCGGTCGCTCGCCTCCCGCGTCGAGCAGCTCGGACCCTACCTGGACGCGGTGGACCGGCACCCCTGGCTCGGCGTCTGCTTCGACACCTGCCACGCCTGGGCCGCCGGGCACGACCTGGCCGCCGAGGGAGGCATGACGGCGACCCTGGACACCCTGGTCGCCACCGTCGGGGCGGGCCGGCTGCGGCTGGTGCACGCGAACGACTCGAAGGATCTCTGCGGTTCGACCCGGGACCGGCACGAGAACGTCGGCAAGGGCGCCATCGGCGAGCCCGCGTTCGCCGAGCTGATGACACACCCGGCCACCGCCGGCGTGCCGGTCGTGGTGGAGACCCCCACCGAGAAGCACGTCGGCCACGCCGCAGACATCGCCACCCTCAAACGCCTCCGCCCCTGATCCCCACCC
>NZ_POUB01000221.1 GCF_003236335.1 Micromonospora deserti | reverse complement strand
GTCATCGCCTCGCCCGAGATGGCCGGCGCCCCGGGAGCCGCAGGAGTGACCGGCGGAGAAGGGTCCGGCTGACCGGCGCGGGCACCGGCCATCTCGGGCGAGGCGATGACCGCTGGTCAGCGTCGCGCCGGGCGGAGGGCGTACCAGGCGGCGCCGGCGGCCAGCACGCCGAAGCCGGCCAGCACGCTCGACAGCGGCAGGTTGACCGCGAGCAGCAGACAGCCGACCAGCCCGAGCACGGCCAGCGCCTGCACCGGCAGTTTCCGCCCCGGCTCCCGACCGAGGGTCAGCGCGGCCGCGTTGGTGATCGCGTAGTAGACCAGCACGGTGCAGCTGGAGAAGCCGATGGCGTCGCGCACGTCCCCGAGCGCCACCGCCAGGATCACCACCGCGGCGACCGCCAGTTCGGCCCGGTGCGGCACCTGGTGCACCGGGTGAACGGCGGCGAGCGCGCCGGGCAGGTCGCGGCGGCGGGCCATCGCCAGGGCGGTGCGTCCCACGCCGGCGAGCAGGGAGAGCAGCACCCCGGTCACCGCGACGGTCGCCCCGGCGCGGACCACCCAGGCCAGGCCGGGCAGCCCGGCGGCGGTCACCACCTCGGCCAGGGGCGCGGCGGAACCGGCCAGCCGGTCGGCGCCGAGCACGCCGACCGCGACCACGGCCAGCACCAGGTAGATCGCCAGCACCACACCGAGCGCCAGTGGCACCGCCCGCGGGATGGTCCGCTCCGGGTCGCGGACCTCCTCGCCGAGGGTGGCGACCCGGGCGTACCCGGCGAAGGCGAAGAAGAGCAGCCCGGCGGCGGTGAGCACGCCCCGGCCGGAGCCACCGGGGTCGCCGAGCCGGTCCAGCGAGACGTCGCCCGCGCCGGCGACCGCGACCAGGGCCAGCACCGCCAGCACCAGCCCGACCAGGACCTTCGTCGCGGTCGCTGTCTTTCCGATGCCGCGCAGGTTCACCGCGGTCACGGCCAGCACCGCCGCGACCGCGACGGGTCGGGCCTGCCCCGGCCAGAGGTACGCCCCGATGGTCAGCGCCATCGCCGCGCAGCTCGCCGTCTTGCCGACCACGAAACCCCAGCCGGCCAGGAAGCCGGCGAAGGGGCCGAGCCGCTCGCGGCCGTACACGTAGGTGCCGCCGGACTCGGGGTAGCGGGCGGCGAGCCGGGCCGAGCTGGTCGCGTTGCAGAACGCGATGAATCCGGCCAGCGCCAGCGCCGCTACCAGGCCGGGCCCGCCGGCCGCGGCGGCGGCCGGCGCGAAGACCACGAAGACGCCCGCACCGAGCATCGACCCCAGCCCGATGACCACCGCGTCGGGTACGCCCAGCCGGCGCGCCAGTTGATCCACGTCGGGGAGACTAGGTGGTCGAGATGAACGGCCGGTCGCCAGTCGGCAGCCAGGCGGGCAGTGGCAGGTCGTCCCAGGGCACCCGGTGCAGCAGCCGGTCCAGCAGCAGGCCCAGCAGCAGCCCGGCCACCGAGTCGGTCAGCCAGTGCCAGCCCAGGTACGTGGTGGTGGTCAGGACGACCAGCGGCGGCACCACCCGGATCACGGTGACCAGCCGGGGCGGGGCGGTGCGCCCGTAGCAGCGCAGCAGCGGGGCGAGCAGCAGGGCGATCACGCCGTACCAGACGATCGCGTTGGTGACGTGCCCGGACGGGTAGGACTGGGCGAACCGCAGCGGCAGGTCCTCCTGGAAGAGCGGGAGGGTCTGCTCCGCCGGCAGGAACGGCTCCTTGACGCTGGCGCTCGGCGCGGGCCGTGCCGTCCACACCTTCAACGGGCCGATGGTCAGGTAGGTGAGCCCGAACGCGAGCACCGGTGGCAGCACCGGGCGCACCGATCTCAGCCGGACGGCGAGCAGCACCCCGAGCCCCAGCGCGATCAGCGTCAGCGGGGCGCCCTGGCCCAGGTAGTTGAGGACCACCGCCGCCCCGTGGGCGGCCGCCGGCCGGTGCGCCTGCGACCAGTCGAACACCGCCCGGTCGATCCCGAAGAGCTGGCCGGCGGCGAGCGCCGCGGTCAGCCCGGCGAGCGCCACCAGCAGCACGGCGTCGAACCACCAGCCGGCCGGGCGGACCGGCCGGAGGTGGAGCCCGCGCCGTACCGTCGTGGTCTCCCGCACCCCGACCACGCTACCGGCCCGCCGCGGCGCCGGACCGGGCCGGCCGGGGGTGGCTGTGTGCCCAGCCACGCGGGGAAGCGCCGCACGGGGCGAGGCGTCACACTTGTGCCCGTGCGGATCACCTCGGCCCTCGTCGACCCGGCGCTGCTCGACCTTCCCTGGTCGACCCCGCTGGCGGAGTGGCCTGCCCAACACCTGGTCGCGCTGCCGCAGGGCATCTCCCGGCACATCGTCCGCTTCGTCCGGCTCGGCGACTACGTCTACGCGGTCAAGGAGACCGGCGAGCGGGTCGCCGAGCGGGAGTACGACCTGCTGCGCGCTCTGGAGCGGATCGACTTCCCGTCGGTGGAGGCGGTGGCGATCGTGGCCGACCGGCAGACCGACGACGGTGAGCCGCTCGACCCGGTGCTGATCACCCGGCACCTGCAGTTCTCGCTGCCCTACCGGGCGCTGTTCTCGCACACCCTCCGCCCGGAGACGATGCAGCGGCTGCTCGACGCGCTCGCCGCGCTGCTGGTCCGGATGCACCTGACCGGCTTCTTCTGGGGCGACTGCTCACTATCCAACACACTGTTCCGGCGGGACGCCGGGGCCTTCGCCGCGTACCTGGTGGACGCGGAGACGGGCGCGCTGCACCGCTCGCTCTCCAGCGGCCAGCGCGGCGAGGACCTGGAGATCGCCCGGGTCAACATCTTCGGCGAGGCGCTCGACCTGCAAGCCGCCGGGCTGCTGCACGAGTCGATCGACCCGGAGGTGGTCTGCGAGGAGGTCGTGCAGCGCTACGAGCGGCTCTGGCACGAGATCACCTACGAGCAGCAGGTCGAGCGGGAGGCGCGGCACGACATCGAGGGGCGGATTCGCCGCCTCAACGAGCTGGGCTTCGACGTCGCCGAGATCGCCGTGTCGACCATCGACGGCGGGCGCTACCTGGTCCGGCCGAAGGTGGTCGACGCCGGCTACCACACCCGGCGGCTGCTGCGCCTGACCGGCCTGGACGCCGAGGAGAACCAGGCCCGCCGGCTGCTCAACGACCTGGACGCGTACCGGGCCGAGAGCGACCTGACCGACGAGCAGCAGGCCGCGCACCGCTGGCTCACCGAGGTGTTCGAGCCGGTGGTCCGGGCGGTCCCCGCCCACCTGCGCCGCAAACTGGAGCCGCAGGAACTCTTCGCGCAGATCATCGAGCACAAGTGGCTGCTCTCCGAGCGCGCCGGCCGGGACGTGGGGATGGCCCCGGCCGTGCAGTCGTACCTGGCCGATGTGCTGGTGCACCGCCCCGACGAGCAGGCCGTCCTCGGCGTGGAGGTGCCCACCGCCGGCTGAGCCACCCGCTGCCCGCCGTCCTCCCCACGGCTGGGCGGCGGCCGGCCGGTGCTGTTGCGTTTGCTGTCGAGCTGCCCGCACCGGCGGGCAGCCGGATCGGCGGGGTGCGGACCGTTTCGACTGGGGCCGGTCCTACGCGCGGGCAGCCGGTTCGGGCGGGTCCGGACCGGTCTCATAGCCGGGGCAGCTCGACAGGCTCGGCGCCGCACGCGGGAGCCCGGCAGAACCAGCGGGCCGTGGCTGCTCAGTCCACCCAGGAGCCGCCGCGCATCACCCGCACCACGTTCAGGTCGTCGTCGAGGACCACCAGGTCGGCCCGGAGCCCGACCTGGAGCGCACCCAGCCTGTCGCCGAGGTTGATCGCCCGCGCGGGCGTGGTCGCCACCATCCGGGCCGCGTCGGCGATCGGGATGCCGGCGGCCACCGCGTGCCGCAGGGCCGCGTCCATGGTCAGCGTGCTGCCGGCGATCGACCCGTCGCTGGTCAGCCGCGCCACCCCGGCGGCCACGGTGACCGCCTGGCCACCCAGCTCGTACCCGCCGTCGGGCATGCCGGCGGCTGCCATCGCGTCGGTGATCAGGGCGGCCCGCTCCGGGCCGGCGACCGAGGTGGCGAAGGTGAGCATGCCGTCGTGCAGGTGTACGCCGTCGGCGACCAGCTCGCAGACCACGTTCGGGGCGGCCAGCAGGGCCACCACCGGGCCGGGCTCGCGGTGGTGCACCGGCCGCATCCCGTTGAACAGGTGGGTGCCGACGCTCGCGCCGGCCGCCACCGCGGCCCGGGTCTCGTCGTACGTGGCGTCGGTGTGCCCGACCGCGACGACCACCCGGTGCGCGGTGAGCAGCTTGACCGCCTCCAGCGCGCCGTCTCGCTCCGGGGCCAGGGTCACCATGCGGACCGCGCCGTCGCCCAGCTCGATCAGCTCGGTCAGCTCGTCGAACGACGGGTCGCGGAGGAACTCGGGATTCTGCGCGCCGCACCGCACCGAGGAGAGGTACGGGCCTTCGAAGTGGATGCCGGCCAGCACGCCCTCGCGCACCAGCGGCGCGTACGCGGCGGTGGCGTCCCGCATCAGGTCGAACGGCGAGCTGACCAGGCTGGCCAGCAGGGTCGTGGTGCCGTGCCGCAGGTGGAACGCCGCCGCCGCGCGGGCCTGCCCGGCGTCGCCGGTGGTGAAGGTGTGCCCGCCCCCGCCGTGCGTGTGCATGTCGACGAAGCCGGGCAGGATCCAGTGCCCGTCCCGCACCGACGGGTACTCGGCGACCGCGGTGATCCGGTCGCCGTTGATCTCCACGCAGCCCTGCCGGATCACGCCGGTCGGGGTCACCACCTTGCCGTTCACCCGCAGGGCCATCACTTCTCCAGACTGTCGAGGGCGAGCAGGGCGGCGCCGAGGCAGCCGGCCTCGTCGCCGAGGGCGGCCGGGACCAGCCGCGGCTCCCGGTGGAACGTCATCCGCTCGTGCACCGCCGCGCGCAGCGGGTCGAACAGTCGCGCGCCGGCCCGGGCCAGCCCGCCGCCGAGCACGACGGCTTCCACGTCGAAGAGGGACTGGCCGGTGGCGAGGCCGTCGGCGAGCGCCTCGACCGCCTCCCGCCAGACCTGGCCGGCCACCGCCTCACCGGCCGACGCCCGGTCCGCCACCTCGGCGGCGCTCGCCGGCGCCCCGGTCAGCTCCGCGTACCGGCGGGCGATCGCGGCGGCGGACGCCACCGCCTCCAGGCAGCCGGGACGGCCGCAGCCGCAGCGCGGACCGCCGGGGCGGACCAGGATGTGGCCGATCTCGCCGGCGGCGCCGTGCGCGCCGACGGCGGCCGACCCGCCGACCACGTGCGCGGCGGCGATGCCGGTGCCGATGGCGACGAAGAGGACGTGCCCGGCGCCGCGGCCGGCGCCGAGCCGGGCCTCCGCGAGGCCACCGGCGCGCACGTCGTGGCCGACCGCCGTCGGCAGGCCGAGCCGCGTCCACGCCAGCTCCCGCAGCGGTACGTTCCGGAAGCCGACGTTCGCCGACCAGACCGCCATCCCCCGGGCCTCGTCGACCACCCCGGGCACGACGACGCCGAGCGCGACCGGGGTGAGCCCGTCGGCGCGGGCCTTGCCGGCCAGCCCGTCGGCGACCGCCAGGATGGTGTCGACCACCGCGTCCGGGCCGCGCCCGGCGTCGGTGGGGTGCCGTTCGGTGTGCAGGGTGCTGCCGTCCGGGCGGACCAGGGCGCACTTCATCCCGGTGCCGCCGACGTCCAGCGCGACGACGACGCGATCGCTCAGACGGAGCTTTCCTTCGTTCGCGGGGCTCGCAAGCTCACTCCTCGCGCTCACGCAAGCACCACGGAGCGGCTCAGGTGTCGGGGTGCGTCCGGGTCGAGGCCGCGGCTGGTGGCGAGCGCGACGGCGAAGCGCTGGGCGAGGATCAGGTCGGCCATCGGATCCACCGGGGTGCGCCCGGCGGCCCAGCTGCCGAGCACGGTGCGGCAGCCGTGGGTGCGGCTGTGCACGAAGGCCGCGCCGGTCGCCGCGACGTCCTCCGGCAACCCCTCGGGCAGCTCGCCGAACGCCCAGACCAGCCGGCCGGGGGCGGCGACCGAGATCGGGCCGTGCCGGTAGTCCATCGCCGGGTACGCCTCGGCCCAGAAGGTGGCCGCCTCGCGGCACTTCAGCGCGGCCTCCTGGGCCAGCCCGACCGTCCAGCCCCGGCCGAGGAAGGTGACCTGCTCGATCCCGCTCGGGTCGATGGGCAGCGGGGCGCGTACCGCGACCTCGGCGTCGGCGGCCAGCGCGGCCACGTTGTCGCCGAGGTGGGCGCGGAGCAGGGCCAGGGCGGTGGTCGCGAAGCGGGTCTGCACCACCGAGCGTTCGTCGGCGAAGGGCATGGCCACCGCGGCGGTGGCCAGGTCGATGGCGGGGGAGGCGGGGTCGCCGACCAGGACGGTGGTGGGCAGTTGGCCGCGCAGGGCGGCGAGCAGCTCGGTGACCTCCGTGGTGGTGCCCGAGCGGGTGATCGCGACCAGCCGGTCGTAGCGACGGCCGGCGGGGAACTCGGAGGCCTGGAAGGCGTCGGTCTCACCCTGGCCGGCGGCCTCGCGGCGGGCCGCGTATGCCATCGCCATGAACCACGATGTGCCGCAGCCCACGACGGCGACCCGCTCGCCGGGCCGGGGGAGTTGGTCGGCGGTGTCGGCGGCCATCCGCGCCGCCTCCCGCCAGCAGTCGGGCTGGCTCGCGATCTCCGCGTCGACGTACGCCATGAGACTCTCCTCCACAGGGGGAGCGGTGCGCAATACGGCTCGTTTGACCCGTCTTTCGCGCGCTATTCTGCGCGAGCCGGGTGACCCTGGCAACCAGCCGCGCGATCGAGCAGGTCGTGGTTTTGCGCCCTCCTAGTTTCGCGCACTACTGTGCACGCAATCAATCACCGACCGCGCAGTAACTGGAGGCCCGGGGTGGACCGCTACGCCAGATGGAACGCCCTGCTCGAAATGCTGACCGACAACGGCCGGGTCAGCGTCGAGGAGGCGGCCGAGCGGCTGGACGTCTCCCAGGCCACCATCCGCCGTGACTTCGACCAGCTCGCCCAGCAGCAGATGATCACCCGCACCAGGGGTGGCGCGGTCGCCAACGGCGTCTCGTACGACCTGCCGCTGCGGTACAAGACCGCCAAGCACTCGGCGGAGAAGCAGCGGATCGGTGCGGCCGCCGCGGCGCTGGTCTCGCCGGGCACCGTGGTCGGCCTGAACGGCGGCACCACCAGCACGGAGGTGGCCCGGGCCCTGGCGGTGCGGCCCGACCTGAACACCAGCGCCGAAGGCGCCCAGCTGACCGTGGTCACCAACGCCCTGAACATCGCCAACGAGCTGCTGGTCCGTTCCCGGATGAAGGTGGTGGTGGCCGGCGGGGTGGTGCGCCCCAAGTCCTTCGAGCTGGTCGGCCCGCTCGGCGGCGCGCTGCTGCGCGAGGTCACCCTGGACGTCGCCCTGCTCGGCGTGGACGCGATCGACCCGCAACTCGGCGCCGCCGCCCACCACGAGGGGGAGGCGGCGATGAACAACCTGATGGTGGCCCGGGCCAAACGGGTGGTGATCATCGCGGACTCCTCCAAGCTGGGCGGTCACGCCTTCGCCCGGATCTGCCCGGTGGACCGGGTGGAGACGCTGGTCACCGACTCGGGCGCCGCGCCGGCGGTGGTGGAGGCGTTCCGCGCCGCCGGGGTCAACGTCATCTGCGCCTGACCGCCCGCGCCGCGTCACGCTCCGTGGTGGCAGTGCCCTGTTTGGGTGGCTTTCGGCGCGTCACTGCATACCGGGTATTGCGGAGCACTGCATACCACGTATGGTGTCGCCTGTCATGGCGTCCATCGGGGGAGGTGCAGCTTGCCAGCTGTCCTGGAGATAGAAGGTCTACGAAAGACGTACAAGAGTCGTCGGCGCGGTACCCGCAACGCGCTGGACGGCTTCGACATGCGGGTCGAGGCGGGCCAGGTGCACGGCTTCCTCGGGCCCAACGGCTCGGGCAAGACCACCACGCTGCGTACGCTGCTCGGTCTGATCCGGCCCGACGGCGGCCGGATGTCGATCCTCGGGCACGACGTGCCGGCGGCGCTGCCGACGGTGGCCGGGCAGGTCGGCGCGATCGTGGAGAGCCCGCAGTTCTTCCCACACTTCTCCGCCCGCGACACCCTGTCGTTGCTGGCCGGCGCCGGTGACGTGCCGGCGGAGCGGATCGACGAGGTGCTGGAGCTGGTCGGCCTGCGGGACCGGGCCGGCGAACGGGTCAAGACGTACTCGCTGGGCATGAAGCAGCGGCTCGCCGTCGCCTCGGCCCTGCTGAAGAACCCGAAGCTGCTGATCCTCGACGAGCCGGCCAACGGCCTCGACCCGGGCGGCATCCGGGAGATGCGCACCCTGATGCGCACCCTCGCCGAGTCGGGGATGACCGTGGTGCTCTCCAGCCACATCCTCGGCGAGATCCAGCTCATCTGCGACTCGGTCACCATCATCTCGCTGGGCCGGCGGGTCGCCTTCGGCCCGGTAGAGGAGGTGCTCGCCCAGCACTCCTCGGGCGCCGTCCGGGTGCGGCTGGAGGCGGTCACCGACCTGCCCGCGGCCGCCGAGGCGCTGATCCGCAGCGGGATCCGGGTGACCGGGCACCCCGACCACCTGATGCTCGCCGGGGTCGACAAGCCGGCCACGGTGACCCGGCTCCTCGCCGAGCAGGGCCTCTACGTCAGCGAACTGGCCCCGGTCGCCGTCGACCTGGAGAGCGTCTTCCTCGAACTGACCGCCACCGCGCCGGTACCCGGCCAGCACCGGCAGGTCGACCAATCCACGAAGGTCGGTGAGGCCGGGCAGACCAGCACCGGGGGAGGGTGGGGCGCGTGAGTCTCTACCGTACGGAACTGCGTCGGCTGGCCAAGCGGCGCTTCACCCGCTGGGCGACCCTGCTCGGCCTGCTGGTGCTGGCCGCCGTGGTGGTCGGCGTCTTCTTCACCAACGAGAAGATCGGGCCGGCCCAGCTGGCCCAGGCCGAGCAGCGGGCCGAGCAGGAGTATCAGCAGCAGGTCCGCTGGAGCGAGCAGGAACGCGCCGCGTGCGAGGCGGCGAAGGCCGGCGGTACGGCCGAGCCGGACCGCTACCCGGAGGACTGCTCGGTCATCAGCCCGCCACCGCGGGAGGCGATCGAAGCCCAGTGGTTCCTCCCCTCCACCTTCGACTTCCGGGAGAGCTTCGGATTCACCCTGCTCCCCTTCGCGGCGATCCTGGCGCTGGTGGGGTTCGTGGTGGGCGCCTCCTTCGTCGGGGCGGAGTGGAACACCGGCGGGATGATGAACCTGCTGCTGTGGCGGCCGAAGCGGCTGACCGTCCTGCTGACCAAGCTGGCGGCGCTGCTCAGCGGGCTGCTCGCGGTGGCGCTATCCGCCGCGGTGCTCTGGTTCGCGGGGTTCTGGCTGGTCGCCACCTTCCGGGGCAGCACCGAGAAGATGACCTCCGGGGCCTGGCAGTCGTTCGCCCTGACCGGGCTGCGCGGCGTCGTGCTGGCGCTGGTCCTGGCGACGGCCGGGTTCGCGCTGGCCTCGCTGGGCCGGCACACCGCGATGGCCCTGGGCGGCGCGATCGGGGTGATGGTGGTCGGCCAGTTCGCCCTCGGCATCCTGCTGGACATGGCCGGCGTCCGCTTCGCCGAGGCCTGGCTGCTGCCGACGTACGCGATGGCGTGGATGCAGAAGAAGGTGACCCTACAGGACTGGCAGTCCTGCAACGCCACGTTCTCCGGGGAGTGCCAGCCGGCAACCCTGGACATCACCTGGCAGCAGTCCTCGGTGCTGCTGGCCGTCGGGGTGATCGTGACCCTGGGCGCGGCGCTGTGGACGATGCGCCGGCGGGACATCTCCTGACCGCCGCGGCGGCGCGGCCCTGGTCCTCCCCGACCGGGCCGCGCCGCCGGTCACGTCTGATGCGGTCCGGGTCGGCCCTGGTTAGGCTGGGGTTCCCGGTCGGCGTCGCCGTGCCGGCCGCCGCCCCCACAAGGAGCGCCATGCAGCCCGCCGACGCCGCCCCGACCGCCACCGAGCCGGCCACGGCCGACCGGGGTCAGGACGGGCCGACGGCCGGCGCCCGCGGCGCGGGGAGCATCCCCCCGCCCCGCTCCGTGCCGACC
>NZ_POUB01000220.1 GCF_003236335.1 Micromonospora deserti | reverse complement strand
CCTCCCGCCCGCCCACGGAGTCGAAGCCGATGGAGAAGGTGGACAGACCGCGCTGGCCCTCGCCGGCCAGCAGGGCGACCACCAGGCTGGAGTCGAGGCCGCCGGAGAGCAGCACGCCGACCGGCACGTCAGCGACCATCCGCCGGCGTACGGCGGTGGTCAGCGACTCCAGCAGGGCGTCCTGCCAGTCCTTGTCGGACCAGCCGGCCCGCTCGGTGGCCCGGGTGAACGCCGGGTCCCAGTACACCCGCTCGCTGGTGCGGCCGTCCGGCTCGTACACCCGAACGGTCGCCGGGGGGAGTTTGGTGACGCCGCGCAGGATGGTGCGCGGCGGCGGGACGATGCTGTGGAAGCTCAAATAGTGGGCGAGCGCCACCGGGTCGACGCCGGTGTCGACGCCGCCGCCGGCCAGCAGCGCGGGCAGGGTGCTGGCGAAGCGCACCACACCCGGCGTCTCGGCCAGGTAGAGCGGCTTGATGCCGAGCCGGTCCCGGGCCAGCACCAGCCGGCCCGTGTCCCGCTCGCTGATCGCCACGGCGAACATGCCGATCAGGTGGTCGACGAAGTCGAGCCCCCACTCGGCGTACGCCCTGAGCACCACCTCGCTGTCGCCGGAGGAGAAGAAGCGGTGCCCCTTGGCCTGGAGTTCCGCGCGCAACTCGCGGTAGTTGTAGATGCAGCCGTTGAAGACGCCGGCCAGCCCCGCGCCGGGGTCGACCAGTGGCTGCCCGCTTGCCGCCGATAGGTCGATGATCTTCAGGCGTCGGTGCCCGAGGGCGGTCGGTCCCTGGGCCCACACTCCGCTGTCGTCGGGCCCCCGGTCACTCATAGTGGCCGCCATGCGCTCCACCGCCGCCACATCGGCGCGTGAGCCGTCACGGCGGAGTTCTCCCGCAAGTCCGCACATGCCAGCCCATGCTGCCAGAGCATGGGGAGGAATCGCCCGTTGGGCTGATAACAGTTTCTTGAAGAATTGCTAGACTGCATAGTTTAGTCACCAGGAGTGACGGTGGCGGTGTCCTGGTGCGTCGAGCAGGCCGACCCGGGTGATATGCGCCGGGCCTCGCAAGTGATCCATCGCTCAGTTCCGGTCGCGGTGACCGGCGCGGTCGCCCGCGCCGGTCACCGGGTCGGCGGTCACCCGGGCATCGGGTCAGCCGGCGGTACGCGCCACCCCGACCGGGCAGCTCAGCCCGTTCGGGCCGTGGTTGCAGTAGCCGTTCGGGTTCTTGGTCGGCGCGAGGTACTGCTGGTGGTAGTCCTCGGCGAAGTAGTAGTCACCGAGCCGGTCGATCTCCGTGGTGATCTCGCCCTTGCCGGCCCGCGCCACGATCGGCGCGAACGCGTCCCGCGACGCCTGCGCGGTGGCGAACTGCTCGTCGGTGGTCGCGTAGATCGCCGACCGGTACTGGGTGCCCACGTCGTTGCCCTGGCGCATGCCCTGGGTCGGGTCGTGGTTCTCCCAGAAGACCTTGAGCAGGTCCTCGTAGCTGATCTTCCTCGGGTCGTACACCACCTGGACCACCTCGGCGTGCCCGGTCGAGCCCGAGCAGACCTCCTCGTACGTCGGGTTCGGCGTGTAGCCACCCGCGTAGCCCGCCGACGTGGTGATCACGCCCGGCAGGGTCCAGAACAGGCGCTCGGCGCCCCAGAAACAGCCCATCCCGAAGACGGCGACCTGCGCCCCCTCGGGGAACGGGCCCTTCAGCGGGGTACCCAGGACCTCGTGCCGGTCGGCGACCGGCATCGCGATAAGGCGGCCGGGCAGAGCCTGCTCGGGGGTGATCATCTCGGCCTTCATGCGGCGCAGGAACACGGTGGGACTCCTCTCGTACCCTTCCCAGCCTGCAACGCCGGCGGGCCCGTCTTCCTTACCCGCCCCGCCTGCCCTCAGGCGCGGTCTCGCCGCCCATCGCGTCCGCGCGTACTCCTCGACCCAGCTCTGGCTGCTGCGCCGAGCGGTCGTGCTTGTAGCTGATCGCGGGTGGGTAGCCGAGCCTGCCGAGCAGGAGACTGAGGACAAGTCGACCTGCACGTCCGTTCCGGCCCAGGAAGGGATGAATGACCTCGAAGCGGTGATGGGCCACGGCCCAGTCGTTCGGCTTCGCGTCCACCGGCGATCACGAGGCCCGCCCCGGCCCGGGGATCACCCGTCACGCCCGCTGAACCCGCTCGACCGCGAGACCCTGGCGGATGTCGGCCCTCACGACCGTAGCGGAACGGGTCTGGCCGGCGATGCGTCCGAACGCTATGAGCAGATGGAGCAGTCACCTGCCCACCGTCGCGATCCTCACCGTCGTCGTGCTCGCCGGTTGTGTCCGGCCGGCCTCCGACGACCCCGCCCAGGCCACGACGGGCCCAACTGGCACCGCCCACGGGGTCACGGTGACCGTGGCGGCCGACCGCTACCGGGCGGGTGAGGTCGTCGTGCTCACGGTGGCCAACGACAGCGGAGGGACCGTCTTCGCCGACGACCTGAAGACCGACTGCTCCCCGGTGCTGCTGGAACGCCGCGAGGGCGAAACCTGGACCGGGTACGACAACTGCGGCGTCGAGCGGGCGAGCAGCGTCGTCGTCTGGTCACCGGGTCAACGGCGCGAGTTCCGGCTCGACACGGCCGGTAGTAGCTTCTCCGCGACGCCGCTGCCGGCCGGGTTCTACCGGATCACCTTCGGCTTCCGGCGGTCGGCGATCCCGGACGGCACCGTCGCCGAGCGGGTCCACTCGGCGGGCTTCCGAATTGGCTGACGACCGGGTCCGTGCCGAGGGACGCGCCGCGTACGGGCGGTGGGTGGCCGGTCGCCCGACCACCCACCCACCCGGCTCACCGGTCAGAAGCAGCCCGCGTCGAGGGAGCTGCCGAACTCGACGTACCGCGCATTGACGTGGGCGGACGTCGTGTTGCCGCCCGACAGCGCGTAGTTGGTGCCGACCCAGGTCTGCTGGCACTTCGCGTTGGTGCGGACCGTGAAGTAGTCGCCGTACCGACCGTCGGTGCGGTTGTGCGTGCCGGAGGCGGTGAGGATGACGGTGCCGAAGGCGATCGGGTCACCCGGGGTGTCGTCCACCCCCACGTAGCCCTGCGCCGCCGCGCCGCCACCACCGGCGGCGCCACCCGCGGCGATGGAGATCCCCAGGTCACCGAAGACGTTGCCGCTCACCACCGGGTAGCCGAAGCAGTGCCCGGCGTTCCAGATGTGCGGCTCCTCCACCAACGTCAGGTCAGAGGTGCGGAACGACGCCGCCCGGACGTGTCCCTGCGTGATGCCGCCGGTCGGCGCGGAGTGCCAGTACCAGGTGACCCGGCTGCCGTGCAGCGCCCCACGCATCCGGAACCCGGCCGCTGACCAGGACGTCGCCCGCTCGATGAAGTCGAAGTTGCCGGTACCGCCCCGGCAGTCGGGGTTGCTGAAGGTGGACGAGCTGATGGCGCGGACGGTCTGCGGAACCGACGTGCTCGACTCCGCCCAGCTGAAGATGCGGAACGAGTTGGTGTTCTCGATCGCCCCGAAGTACATCGTGGTCGAGTTCTGCGCCCCCTCGATGGGGGTGAAGACCCGCTGGCCGACCGACCCGACATGGGTCAGGGTGTGGGTGGTGGCGGTGGTGCACGCCGACATCTGCGCCAGATTGAACCGGATGATCTGTGAACCGATCCAGGAACCGGCGCGCTGGTTCTGCACGGTCAGATAGAGGGCATTGGCACTGAGCCCGATGTGCGGATAGTCCGGCAGCACGTCGTCCGCGGCGCCACCCGGGTCGATGTAATAGGTGCACAAAGGTGCGCTGGCGGGATTGTCACGGACGAAGATCCGAACTCCGCCATTGTTCAACGCCGCATTCGTGTAGAGCAGGATGCTGAAGATGCGGTCGGTGCTGTGCGCCCGGACCACATCCTGGTCGCAGCAGGCGTTGGGGGCGTCGGCCGGCCCGGCCGGCAGGCCGACCCCGGTCCAGGTGACGCCGTCGTTGGTGGAGTACGACGCGTACGTGTTGCCGGTGTAGAAGACCGAGGAGCCCTCGTTGGCCGCCGCGGTCTCGCCGAGCGTGCTGCTCACCGCCGACGCGCGCGTGTTGGCGTTGTTGCGCCGGATCAGCAGTGACTGGGCGCTCATCTCCCCGCCCGCGTCGGTCTGCGGGACCTGCCGGGGCCGGTCGAGCGTGCTCGGGCCGCCGGCTGGGCCGGGCTGGGCCGAGGTGATCCGTTCCCGCAGGTCGCGGTGCCGCTGGTCGAGGTCGGCCAGTTCCTTCGCGGTGGCCGTCGAGCGCCGCAGCGGCCCCTCGGGCCGGACGGTGGTGGCCGTCGTACGAGCGGCCGGCTCGGTGGGTGCACCCGTGGCCACGGGTGCCGCGCTCGCGCCGGCGGCCGACGTCAGCGGCAGCAGCGCGGCCACGGTGGCCAACGCGACGGCGCCCACTGTCGTTCTTCGTGCCATCTGCTCTCCCCACACCGGGTGGGCGGGGCCTGATGCCCCGCCCGGCAGGACGCACTTTTCCATCAGATCGGCATCGGTCATTCCCTAAGTCGTCAGCCCGACAATCGACTGTTGGCCATTGTGGGATTGCGGTCATCAGATAGCGGCGAATTGCAATACATGCCGATGCCCGCTGTGCAACTTCTGCCGCTGGCCGGACGAGTCGCCGGGTTTTTTCAGCCGGCCGAAATGAGCGCGGCGGTGATCCGCTCCGCGTGGCCCTGCGCCTCGGCGTCGTCGGCGTAGCGGGTGCGGGGCCAGAAGAAGCCGCGCAGGCCGTCCCCCTTCGTGCGGGGCACCACGTGGGTGTGCAGGTGCGGTACGGACTGCGAGACCTTGTTGTTCATCGCCACGAACGTACCGCCGGCGCCCACCCCGGCCTCGACTGCCATCGCCAGCCGCCGCACCAGACCGAAGTAGCCGGGCAGCGACTCGGACGGCAGGTCGGCCAGCGTGACCAGGTGCGTGCGCGGCACCACCAGCACGTGCCCCTTGAACACCGGCCGGGTGTCCAGGAACGCCACCCCGTCCGGCTCGTCGACGACCCGGGTCGCGGGCACCTCACCCGCCACGATTCCGCAGAACACGCACGCCGCCATCGGCCCAGGCTAGTGCCGCTCGTGCCGCACAAGGGCCCCAGGCCGGTCGGCTGCGCCGATCAGGCGGGACGGCAGGGCGACGTCGAGCTCACCCGGCCAGCATCGCCACCGGCCCGACACTCCGCTGCCACCGGCCCGCAGGGGTGGGCCGTCGGT
This sequence comes from Micromonospora deserti, assembly GCF_003236335.1. GTDB lineage: Bacteria > Actinomycetota > Actinomycetes > Mycobacteriales > Micromonosporaceae > Micromonospora > Micromonospora deserti. The sequence continues at coordinate 4,942 of NZ_POUB01000220.1, read as the reverse complement.
AAGCCGGGCGACCACCTGCCGGTGACCGGTCACCAGCGGCTGGCCGGCATCGGGATCGCGGTGCCGCCGGCGAACGTGTCGTGCCAGCGGCGCAGGTCGGTGAAGCCGGTGCCGGTCGACCGGGTGACGTGGACGTCCGCCTCCGCGCCACGGGTGAACGCCACCATGTCCGCCCGGCCGTCGCCGGTGAAGTCCCCGGCGCCCGGGATCGCCCCGCCGCCCGGGAAGGTCCAGCCCCAGCGGGTGCGCGGCAGGAAGCGAGTGCCGGTGGAGAGGGCGACGTCGACGTACCGCTGGTTGAGGTTGACAGCCGCCAGGTCGGCCCGCCCGTCGCCGTCGAAGTCGCCCACCACCGGCACCTCGCTGCTGCCGAGGGTCAGGAAGTAGTCCAGCCACCGGGGCGCGATCAGGAAGCCGCTGCCGGTGGAGAGGCCGACGCTCACCGCGGTGCCGGTGAACCGGTCGACCGCGATGACGTCGTCCCGGCCGTCGTCGTTGACGTCCCCGGCCAGCGGGATCCCGTCGTCGCCCACGAAGTCGGCGTGCCAACGGACGCCGCTGCCGACGAACGTGGTCCCGTCGGAGAGGGCGACGTAGACGTCCCGGACGTCCTCCCGGACGAACGTCGCGAGGTCGGCCCGCCCGTCGCCGTTGAAGTCGCCGACCAGCGGGGTCTCCTTGAGGGCCGCGAACCAGGTGTGCCAACGCTGGGCCGGTCCGAACGAGGTGCCGGTGGAGAGCGCGACGTAGACGTTGGCCGCATTGCCCCTGGTAAAGGTGATCAGGTCGTCGCGGCGGTCACCGTTGACGTCGCCGAGCACCGGGAACTCCTGGCCCGCCGCGAAGTACGTGTGCCAGAGGGCCGGCGCGCCGAAGCTGCCTCCGTACGACAGCGCCACGTGCACGTCGGCGGAGGTGCCCCGGGTGAAGCTGACGATGTCGTCGCGGCCGTCCCCGTTGACGTCGGCGTGCCGACCGGCGAAGCCGTCGTTACCCGGCCCGCCCGGGTCGGCGTACAGCACCAGGTTGGGCGCGCCGGCCGGGTCGACGATCCGGTCCCGGGTCGCCTCGTCGGCCAGCCGGGCGGCGACGGTCTGCGGCGACGCGGTGGGGAAGCGTTGCAGGTAGCGGGCCACCGCGCCGGTGACGATCGGCGCGGCGGCAGAGGTGCCGCCGAAGTCCAGGGTGGTGGAGGTGTCGCTGTCGGCGGTGGTGGTGGGGATCCGGTCGCCGAAGGAGAACAGGTCCACGCAGGGGCCGAAGTTCGAGTTCGGCAGCCGGTCCCGCAGGGCGTGCACCATCCCGACGGTGATCACGTCCGGTACCCGGGCGGGGGAGAAGCCGCAGGCGTCGCGGCCGTGGTTACCCGCGGCGGCGACCACCGGGATGCCGGCGTCGAGCACCCCGGCGACGGCGGCGTCGAGCGCGGCGTTCGCCGTCGTGGCCAGGCTGATGTTCACCACCGCCGGGCGGGCCGCGTTGCGGACGATCCAGTCGAGCGCGTCGATGGCCCACTCGACCTGTCCGGGGGTGCAGCCGCCCACCCGCACGGTGTGCAGGCGCGCCCCCTTCGCCACGCCGTGCACCCGGCCCCCGATGACGCCGGCCACCCGGGTGCCGTGCCCGGCGCAGTCGCCGGTGCCCCACCGGTCGATGCCCTGCGGCACGAAGTTCACGTCACCGGTGGCCCGGCCGCCGAAGTCGGTGTGCGTGTGCCGCATCCCGCTGTCCATCACGTAGACGTGCACGCCCTGCCCGGTCGTGTCGTAGGTGTGCGAGTCGTCCCACGCGCCGCCGTGCTGGTCGAGGGAGTCGAGGTGCCAGGGCGGGTCGACCTGCGTGTCCTGCGGGGTCAGGACGGAGTTCTGGGCGACGTACGCCACCTGCGGCTCCTGGCTGAGGCGGCGGGCGTCCGCCTCGGACATCCGTACCGCGAATCCGGAAAGCGCGTCCCGGTAGCGGGCCGTCAGCGCGCCGCGGTGCTTGCGGAGTAGCGCGCGGGCGCTGCCGTCCACGTCGCGTGCGGCGGCGCCGCGGAGCACCACGATCCAGCTGCCGGCGACACCGCCGGCGGAGGCGGCGGCGAACTTCTCCGCCGCGAACGCCGGCGCCGGCGGCGCGAGCAGCGCGGACAGCGACGTCAGCAGGCAGGCGGCGGCCCCCGCCAGGATCTGGCGGCAGCGTGTGACACGAGCCATGGGATCTCCTCGGGGTACGCCGGCGAACGGGGGAGGCTCCGGCGGTCCCCCGTATCGTGGCAGAGGCGCACCACCGGGCCGGACCGGCGGGCGGTGAGCGGCAGCGGGGTGGTAACCCCGTGCCGTGCCGGGTCCCCGGGAGCGACCTGCCGCCGGGGTTCCATAGGCTGGGAAGGGCTGGACGACTAACGTTCCGGTAATGAGTCACGGCTTCGAGACGCTCGCCATCCACGCCGGCCAGGACCCCGAGGCCCGCACCGGCGCGGTGATCCCACCGATCTACCAGACCAGCACCTACGCGCAGGACGCCGTCGGCGCGCCCCGGCTGGGCTACGAGTACAGCCGCTCCGGCAACCCGACCCGCGACGCGCTCCAGGAGTGCCTCGCCGCGCTGGAGGGCGGGCCCGTCGGGCTCGCCTTCGCCAGCGGGCTGGCCGCCGAGGACACCCTGCTGCGTACGGTCTGCAAGCCGGGTGACCACGTGGTGATCCCGGACGACGCGTACGGCGGGACGTACCGGCTCTTCGCCCGCGTCGCCGAGCGCTGGGGGCTGGACTACACCCCGGCGAAGGTGTCCGACCCGGACGCGATCCGCGCCGCCGTCCAGCCCGGCCGCACCCGGATCGTCTGGGTGGAGACCCCCACCAACCCGCTGCTCGGCATCGCCGACATCGCCGCGCTCGCGGCGGTCGCGCACGACGCCGACGCGCTGCTGGTCGTGGACAACACGTTCGCCTCGCCGTACCTCCAGCAGCCGATCGCGCTGGGCGCGGACGTCGTCGTCCACTCGACGACCAAGTACATCGGCGGGCACTCCGACGTGGTCGGTGGCGCCCTGATCGCCGCCGACGCCGCTCTCGGCGAGGAACTGCGCTACCACCAGAACGCCATGGGCGCGATCAACGGCCCGTTCGACGCGTGGCTCACGCTGCGCGGCATCAAGACCCTCGGTGTCCGCATGGACCGGCACTGCGACAACGCCGAGCGGATCGCCGCGTACCTGGACGGGCACGCGAAGGTCGGTCAGGTCATATACCCCGGCCTGCCGTCACACCCCGGCCACGAGGTGGCCGCGAAGCAGATGCGCCGCTTCGGCGGAATGATCTCCTTCCGGGCGGCCGGCGGCGAGGACCACGCCGTGGAGATCTGCAACCGGGCGAAGCTCTTCGTGCTCGCCGAGTCGCTGGGCGGGGTGGAGTCCCTGATCGAGCACCCGGGCCGGATGACACACGCAAGTGCTGCCGGCTCGCCGCTTGAAGTTCCCGGCGATCTCGTGCGACTGTCTGTCGGCATCGAGACGGTCGACGACCTGCTCGCCGATCTGGAGCAGGCGCTGGGCTGACCGCTGGCTGGGGAGGGTGGCCGTGCAGGACATCATGCCGACCTGGGTCGGGGCGACCGCCAAGCAGATCGCCCGGGGCGTACGCCGCGGGGACGTCTCCGCCACCCAGGTGGTGGCCGACCACCTCGACCACATCGCCGCGGTCGACACGGACCTCGCCGCGTTCCGCACGGTACGCGGCGGGGAGGCGATCACCGAGGCGGAGAAGGTCGACGAGCAGGAGGACCTGGCGAACCTGCCGCTGGCCGGGGTGCCGGTGGCGGTCAAGGAGAACACCCCGGTCGCCGGCCTGCCCACCTGGAACGGGTCGGCCGCCGCGCGTACCGGAGTCGCCGAGGCCGACCACGAGGTGGTCCGCCGGCTGCGCGGTGCCGGCGCGGTGATCCTCGGGGTGACCCGCATGCCGGAACTCGGCCTGTGGGGCAGCACCGACGACGAGACCGCGGTCACCCGCAACCCCTGGGACGCCGGGCGTACCCCCGGTGGCTCCTCCGGGGGTTCGGCGGCCGCGGTGGCGGCCGGGCTGGTGCCGATCGCGCACGGCAACGACGGGCTCGGCTCGATCCGGATCCCGGCGGCCTGCTGCGGGCTGGTCGGGCTCAAGCCCGGCCGGGGAGTGGTGCCGTACCAGCTCGGTGCGGACGACTGGTTCGGCCTCGCCGAGCACGGCGTGCTCGCCACCACCGTGGCGGACGCGGCGGTCGGTTTCGCGGTGCTCGCCGGCCGACGTCCGGAGAAGCTGGTCCCGCCGCAGCGGTTGCGGGTGGGCGTGTCGCTCCGCTCGCCGGTGCGCGGCGTGCACCCCGACCAGCCCAACCGGGACGCGGTCGCCGCCGCCGCCCGGCTGCTCGCCGGCGCCGGGCACGACACCGTCCCCGCCGACCCGGTCTACCCGACCTCGCTCGGCCTGAAGGGGATGGCCACCTGGTTCGCCGCGGCCGCCGCCGACGCGCGGGCCGCCGGGCTGGACCGGCGGGGCCTGCAGCGGCGCAGCCGCCGGCACGTCGCGCTCGGCGAGTGGGCGCAGCGGCGCGGCTACGTCCGGGAGGCCGACCGGACGGCGTGGCGCGAGCGCTCGATCGGCTTCTTCACCGACCACTCGGTCGACCTGCTGCTCACCCCGGCGCTGGCCAGCACGCCGCCGGAGGCCGACGACTGGTCGGACCGATCCTGGCGGGCCAACATGGTGGCGAACATCCGGTACGCCCCGTACGCGGCGCCGTGGAACATCGCCGGCCTGCCCGCCCTCGCGGTGCCGGTCGGCCGCCGCCCCGACGGGCTTCCGCTGGCGGTGCAGCTGGTCGGCCCGCCCGGCTCGGTCCGACCAGTCGTCGGCCTCCGGCGGCGTGCTGGCCAGCGCCGGGGTGAGCAGCAGGTCGACCGAGTGGTCGGTGAAGAAGCC
>NZ_POUB01000021.1 GCF_003236335.1 Micromonospora deserti | reverse complement strand
GGCTGCTGGTGGGGGGCGGGTTGCCGCAGGTGTAGGGGTCCCAGTACCAGGTGCTGATGGTCGGGTCGTAGCCGGGGTTGTCGTGCTCGGCGATGTAGTACAGGCCGTTGGTGTACCGCACGATGGTCCCGGTGACGTACCAGGTGCCCGCGACCCAGTTCTGGTAGGTGCAGGTTCCGCCGGGGGGCGGCGAAGGGCTGGTGCCTCCGCAGGCGCCGAGGTCCTGCCAGACGCCGGAGGTACCCGGTGGGGTCTCGTTCTGGGTCCACCACTTCGCCTGGTAGTTGCGGCCGCTGTGGGAGACCTGCATGCCTCCCGTGTAGACGGCCGAGGACTGCCACGGTGTCGCGCAGGCCGCAGCCGACGCCGCCGTCGACGGGATGATCGCCACCAGTCCGCCCGCGATCGTCAGTGCCGCGAGCGCGACTATGGCGCGCAGTCTCGACATGTGTCACTCCCTCCTGTGGATGCCAGGGTCGACGCGGGTTCGCACATCGACGAGAGTGACTGTAACACTTACTGTTCATAATCCTTACTATTGAGGGATGGTGGAGCGCGCAGCCGGCCCGCGGGCGCCCGGTCCCGACCCGGAACACGCCACCGGGGACCCGTCACCGCGTACCGCTCAGGCGGTCACGGCCGTCGGGACGCTGACCGCCTGCGGGCCCATCCGGAAGTCGGGATCGATCTGCGCGGTGAGGTCACGTCCGGCGCGGTCGTTGGCCCACGCCGCGGCGTTGCGCCGGTGGAACTCGTGCGCCCACCGGGTGAAGGCCGCCCAGTCCTGCCCAGTGCCGTCGACGGTGTCGGTCAGTTGGCCCAGCACCGCGCGATTGGCCGCTTCCAGTTCCGCCAGTGGCCCGACCGTGCCACGCTCCGCCCGGCGCACGTACGCCGAGCGGCTCACCCAGGTCAACAGGTCCGCGCCCACGTGCTCACGCAGGAAATCCACGTCCGCCGCGTCCTCGACCTTGTTGCCGATCACCGACAGGGCCACGTTGTAGTCGCGGGCGTAGCCGGCGTACTGGCGGTAGACCCCGACGCTGCGCACGGTCGGCTCGCAGACCAGGAAGGTGCGGTCGAAGCGGGTGAACAACCCGGAGGCGAACGAGTCGGCCCCGGCGGTCATGTCCACCACCACGTACTCGCCGGGCCCGTCGAGCATGTGGTTGAGCAACAACTCGACGGCGCCGACCTTGGAGTGGTAGCAGGCCACACCGAGGTCCTCGGCGGTGAACTCGCCGGTCATGGCCATCCGCACCCCGCCGACCGTGCCGACACAGGCCGCGTAGACCGGGTTGTCCTCGACGACCCGCAGCAGCCGCGACCCGGCCCCCGGCGGGGTGGTCTTCACCATCTCGCTGGCAGAGCCGATCCGGCGGTTGTCGCCACGCAGGTATTCCTTGATCGCGGGCAGGTGCTCACCCAACGGCGTCATCGCCGTCGTCGCGTGCGCCGGCCCGCCGAGGGCCACGGCGAGGTGTTGGTTGATGTCGGCGTCGATGGCCAGCACCGGCCGGCCCTCACCGGCGAGGTGGCGGGCGTACAGGGCGGCGAGGGTGGTCTTCCCGCTGCCGCCCTTGCCGACGAACGCGACCTTCATCGCTGCCGCTCCCGAAGAATGCTAACGGTAACCGTTTCCACGAGCGCCACTGTAGCCGGTCGGTCCGCCGGCCGGAGCGAACTCGCCGAAAGGGGTCGGATGAACGGCGCGGTGAATGGGAGCCGCCAGCGGCAGGGAAACACCGCGCGGGTCACCCCCTCGGCGTGGCGTGCTCGTACCGGGATCCCCTGGCGGGTAGGTCGAGCACGTCCGTGGCCACGCGGTGGATCGTGTCCAGGGTGCGGTCGCGGCCGCCGGCCGCCTCCACCATGAGCAGCAGGTGCCGCACGCCCGGCAGGGCGGCGGCCCGGTCGATCGCATCCCGGCAGCGGCGGGGCGAGCCAACCGGGTGGATGTCGATCAGGCGGTCCACATAGGCAACCAGGTCCCGCCGTCCGGCCGGGGTGCCGTCCAGGCGGACGTACTCCCGGGTGCCGGCCAGCAACGCGGGAAGTCCGGCACGCACGGCCCGCGCCGCCTTCTCGTCGCCGTCCTCGACGTGGGCCAGGTGCGCGCTGGCGTGGGCGACGCTGTCCGGGGCGTGGCCGTGGGCGGCGGCCACCCGTGCGTAGCGGTCGAGCAGGCTCGCCTTCTCCGCCAGGTCGGCATGTAGGCCGAGCAGCAGTGGCATGCCGTGCCGCGCGGCGAGCTCCACCGTGCCCGGCGAGGTCGCGGCGACCCAGACGGGCATCCGACGGCGGGGGCGTGGCACCACCGGCACCGGCCGGAACGGGAAGCGGCGGTTGCCGGCCACGGCCGGCTCCCCGGAGAGCCACCGCGCCAGAACGTCCAGGGAGTCGCCGAAGCCGTTCTGGAAGCGATCCAGGCCGGTGCCGAAGACTTCCAGGTCGACCCACGGGCCACCCCGGCCTACGCCCAGCCGGAACCGGCCGCCGGACAGCTCGTCGAGGAGCACCGCCTCCTCGCCGAGGGCGACCGGATGGCGGTCCGACAGGATGCACGCCGCGGTGCCGACCTCGATGGCCTGGGTAGCGCCGAGCAGGTGCGCGGCGAAGGTGATCGCCGAGGGACACACCCCGTAGGAAATGAAATGATGCTCGGCGATCCAGACGCCGGCGTATCCGGCAGCCTCCGCCGCGCGGCCGTAGTCGTGGGCGTCGGCGAGGGTGTCGGCGTGGATGGCACCGGGGCGGTTCCCGGCGAGCAGGAACAGGTGCGCGCGTACGTCCCGTCCTGCCCGCCGGGCGGCGGCCGGATCAGCAGTCACGCAGCTCGGGCGACTGGTTGAGCAGTTGGCCACGGACGGAGACGAAGCGGCGGTAGGTGTCGGAGTCGACGGCGGACAGGCGGAACGCCGCGACCCGGTGGCAGTTCTGGAAGGCCAGCTTGACCCCGAAGTGGCGTTCCAGGCTGGACCGGATCGCGTCGCTGGCCAGGGCACGCAGCAGCTGACCCCGCTCCGCCTCGGTCGGCGGAGGGACGACGTTGTCGGCGAACTCGGCCTCGGACGACTCCAGTTCCGCCGCCACCCGGCTGACGGTCTGCCAGGCGTACGGCAACGAGTCGCGCACGCAGGCCACGAAAGCCTCGTCGTCCACGGTCCCTGACTCTGCGGCCCGCAGCAGGCTCGGCGGCACGGTGAGAGACATGCTCCTCCTTACGCACGTTAACGATCACGGTTGTCGTTAGCGTTGCGTGGTGAGCACATCACGTCACCGTGACGACGTCAATGGCGCGTCCGATCCGGACCCGCATGGCACGGCCAGCCGCTTTTCTCGACGCCTGCCCCGCCCCGCCGACGCTCGGGCGCGAGATGCCGAGCGACCGCGGCGGCGCCGCGTGCCGGCGCGCCGGGCGGCCGGCCCGCCACTCGTCACAACGCAACGGTCGTCGCTCGCCTGACCACGAGCGACCAGGGTGCGCACCACTCGTCGCGGTACGCCGATCGGCCGCCGAGCCCGGTGACCCTTGGGGCCCCGTGTACGGCCTGGCGGCCGGCCGGCGCGGCGTTCGGTGGGTGTGAGCGCCGCGCCGGCCGGATCCGCCGCCCGGAGGCACCCCCTACCTCGGCGGAACCGCACATGGTAATGGGTTTCGTTATAGCTGGATCAGGCGAGGACCTCGAACGTGAAGGTCTTCGCGCCGGAGGTGATGGTGCTGCCGTTGGCGGCGAGCGTCCCGGTCACCTCGAAGGTGACCGAGTAGGTACCGGCGGCGTCGAAGCCCCAGTTGGCGTGGGCGTGGATGTTGCGGTTCACGGTGAGGCTGTCGGGCAGCCCGTTGCCGCTGTCCAACAGCACCGTCGGCGTGCCGCCGGAAACGGTGTAGACACTGAACCCGGCAGGCCCGGTGACGCTGGTCAGCTTGAACGTGACGCGGTTGTTCTGGAAGATCCCGCTGGGCACCTCGAGGGTGTTCCATCCGGCCCAGAGCAGCCCGCTGGTGTTCGACTGGGGCAGGATCCACGCCTGGCCGCCGGTGCCGAGGAAAGACCAGGCCGACCCGGAGGGCACCGCGGTCTTCGCGGCGGCGGGCACCTGGAACAGGACGTCGGCCGGGTTGCGTTCGACGTCGGTGGTGCCGGTGTAGTCCATGACGTTGACGGTGAGCGCACCGGCGGCGTAATCGACGTCGATGACGTCGACATGCCCGCTGGAGAGGGTGACCGTCGCCGCCTGAGCGGGGCTGACGGCCCCCGCGAGCAGTGCGACGGTCAGGGTGAGGCCGGCGAGGACGCGACGCGGCGTACGCATGGCGGTCACGCCTTGACCACGATGCGGAGGGTGGCCGGGTCGGAGGTCACCTGCTGGCCGTCGGCGAGGGTACCCGTGGCCCGGAAGGTGACGCAGTAGGTGCCGGCGTTGTCGAAGGCCCAGTTGGCGTGGGCGTGGTCGCCGACAGTGAGGGTGAGGGCGTCGGGGACGCCATCGCCGCTGTCGGCGAGGACGACCGGCTGGCCCACCGCGTTCTCGGTGTAGATGGCCAGTTGGCCCGGACCGACGACCGACTGCAGGTTGAGCGTCAGCTGGTCGTTGGCGAAGACCCCGGCCCCGACCTCCTCGGCGGCGATGCCGGGCCAGACGAGGTCGGTGTTCTGGATCTCGGGCAGGATCCACACCTTCGACACGCCGGGCGTTCCGAGGAAGCCGAACGCGGGGTCGTTCGGCACCGTGACCTTGGCCTGGCGCTTCACGACGATCTTGACCTCGTCGGTGGCGTACTCGACGTCGTTGTCCTCGTCGTGGACACCGATCTCCAGCTCGCCGCCCTCGTACGCGACGTCGGCGAGATCGACGTGTCCGGTGCTGAACACGACGAGCGAGGTGGTCGTGGCCTGCGCCGGCAGCGCGGACGCGACCAGCGCGGTGGCGACGGCGCCCGAGGCGAGCAGCAGGCGGAAGGAATTTCGCACGTGGAACTCCTTTCCCGGATCCCCAGTGGACCCGGTACTGAAAATGGTAGTCGTTTTAGTTAGGTCGGAGAAAGGGCCGAACGGATGAGCGCCCGCGTCCGATCCCGGGTGCGGGATCGGACGCGGGCGCTCATCCGCCGACGTCGGGCTCAGGCGGGAACAGTCGCCGCACCGCTCTGCCGCCGTCGACGCCACCGTCCGAGCAGGCCGTAGCGGGGTGCGGCGATCCAGCAGACAGCGAAGACGGCGGTCAGGGCGAGCACGATCAGGCCGCCTGAGGCGAGGTTGTAGTAGTAGGAGACGTAGAGGCCGGTGACGGCGCAGGCCGCACCGATGCCGGCGGCCAGCAGCATCATCACGCCGAGCCGGTCGGTGAGCATCCGCGCCGCGGCGGCCGGGGTGATCAGCAGGGCGAGGACGAGGATGTTGCCCACCGCCTGCAACGAGATGACGATGGCCAGCGTGACCATCACGTAGAGGGCGGTGTCCAGCCAGAAGACCGGAAGCCCGGACGCGGCCGCGGTCTCCCGGTCCAGGGTGACCGTGACCAGTTCCTTGCGCAGCAGCAGGGTCACCGAGATCAACAATGCGCCGACGACGGCGACGGTGATGACGTCACCGTCGGAGAGGCCGAGGATCTGCCCGAACAGGAACGAGGCGAGATCGCCAGTGTAGCTGCCCTGCGTGCTGACCAGGACGATGCCGAGGCCGAACGCGAAGGCGAAGAAGACGCCGATGACGGCGTCCTCCTTCAGCCGTCGGTTTTGCGCCACCGCCGCGATGGTCAGCGCGGTGACCACACCCGCCACCGCCCCGCCGAGGGCGAGGTTGGCGCCGAGCACGTAGCCGACCGCCACCCCGGGGAAGACGGCGTGCGCGACGGCGTCCCCGATGAAGGCCATCCCGCGCAGCACCACGAAGGTGCCGACCACCGCGCAGACGACGCTGGACAGCACGGCGACGGCGAAAGCGCGCTGCATGAAGACGTGCTGCCACGGCTCGGTGATGACGTCGATCATGACGTGATCCCGAGCGTGGTCAGCAGCTGCTCCGACGAGGTCACGCCGAAGGCCCGCAGCCACACGGCCGGCTCGCGCAACTCGCCCGGCGGGCCCTCCGCGACCACCCGCTGGTTGAGCAGACAGAGCCGGGTACAGGCGCCGGCCGCCGCGGGCAGGTCGTGGGTGGTCATCAGCAGCGCCGCGCCGTCGGCTGCGAGCCGGGCGAGCAGCTCGGTGAGCAGCTCCTGCGTCGGCACGTCCACGCCGGTGAACGGCTCGTCGAGCAGCAGCACCGCCGGGCGCAGCGCCAGCGCCCGGGCGACGAGCACCCGCTGGCGCTGCCCGCCAGAGAGCTGCCCGATCGGTCGTCCCCGCAACGCGGTGAGGCCGACCCGCTCCAGCGCCTCGTCGACGGCCGCACGATCGACGGCACCGGCTCGGCGCAGCCAGCCGATCGACCGGGTGCGGCCAGTCAACACCGCACCGGCCACGTCGACCGGGAAGTCCCAGGCGAACTCGTGGCGCTGCGGGACGTACCCGATCAGGTGCCGGACCCGCGCGGCCGGCTCGTCACCGACGAGTACCCGCCCCGACTCCGCCGGGGTGAGCCCCAGCACCGCACGCAACAACGTGGTCTTTCCCGCGCCGTTCGGGCCGATCAGTCCGACCAGCTCGCCCGCCGCGACGGCCAGGTCCACGGCGTCGACCGCGAGCCGCTCCCCGAGCCGGACGGTGAGCGACTCGACCCGCAACACCGGGCTCATGACACGTCCGTTCCGCTCGCGCCGGCGGCGGCACGCCGACGCCGGGTGACGACCACCAGCAGCGCGCCGGCCGCGACGAGGACCCCGCCGACACCGACCGCCGACAGGACCCACCCCGCGCCGGTACGGGGCAGCGGACCGGCGCCACCCCCGTCTCCGGCGCCGCCGGAGTCGATGGAGCCACCACCGAAGCCGCTGCCCGGGTCGGTGCCGTCACCGACGGCGATGGTGAGAGTCTTCGTGTCGCTGACCGCCGCGCCGGCGGTGGTGGTGCCGCTCATCTGTACGGCCAGGCGGTACAGGCCGGGCTTGCTGAACGCCCAGTTGCCGTGCGCGTGGGTGTTCGGTGGGATGCTCAGCTGCTGCGGGAACGCCCTGGCGGAGTCGAAGAGCATGTCGGGCTTGCCGAACGAGCCGGTCAGGAACAGCGCGAACCGCCCCGGGCCGGTCACTTTCCTCAACGTCCAGGTGACGCTTCCCCTGGTGCCGGAGACGACGGATTCGTGCTGGGTGTTCCAGCCCGGCCAGATGATGCCGGCCTGCTGGGACTGCGGCAGCAGCCAGACCGTGTCGCCCTGCGCGCCGAGGAAGTCCGCCCCGGCCGGCACGGTGATCTTGGCGTTGTCCTTGACCTGGAGCACCACGTCCGAGGTTTCCCGCCACACCGCGGGGCTGACCGTGTCGTCCTTGATCCGGATGGTGAAGGTGTCACCGGTCAGCTGCGGACCCATGTCCAGGTGCCCGTCGGAGATGACCTTCCGCTCGCCGGTGCGGGCTGCGGCCGGGACGGCGTTGGCGGGCGCCGCGGGCGCCGCCAGCACCTGGGGTGCCGCTGCCGGCCGGGGCTGCGGCACGGGTACGCGCAACTCGGTCGGCGCCGGTGGGCCGGTCGCGGCGACCGCCGGCGCGGGCAGCGGTGCGGCGGGAGACGGATCGATCGCCGGGACCCGGACCCGGTAGGTCCTCTCCGTCGACAGGGTCTTCCCGGACGGCAGGACCACCGAGGCGGCGAGCGTGACGTGGTGCTCCCCCGGGGCGTCGAACATCCACACCGTGGGGCCGGTCCGCACGGCGGCGGGCAGGCGCAGGGCGCGGGGCGCGCCCCGACCGCTGCCGAACAGCAGGGTTGGCACGCCCAGCGGGGAGAGGGTGTACGCGGTGAACCGGCCGGGCCCGTCGACCGAGCGCAGCGACACGTCCACCGCGTCACCGGCCGTCGCTCCGGGTCGTACGCCCGTCGCATCCAACCCGGGGAAGCCCGCGTCTCCGCCGGTCAACGACCAGACGGGGTGGCCCGGCTCACCGAGGAAGGCGAACGCCTTCCCGCCGGGAACCCGGCCGGCGGACCCACCGCCCGCGTCGACGACCACGTCCTCGGGGTCATGCCCGGGGAGACCGAGGTTGGCCTGTACCGCGTCACGGATCCGCAGGGCGAGCACGCCGTCGTGGAGGGAGACCGAGACGAGATCGGCGCCTGCCGCCCGGACGCCGGCCGCAGCGGCGGTGGCCGGGGTGGGGCCCGTCAGCAGCGTGAGGACGCCGAGTGCGAGGCCGGCGGCACCGGCACGGATACCTCTGATCTTCATCGTGTCCTTCCCAGACAGCGCAGGAGTTCGTCGGCGTTGTGCCGCATCATGGCGACGTAGGTCTTGGCGTTGGCGTCGAAGGCGTCGCCGTAGACCAGGCAGATGTCCACCCCCTGGTCGGTGGCGACCCGGCGCAGCACGCTGGCGCGGGCGGCGAGGTTCGGCTCGATGAACACCGCCGGCACCTGCAGGTTGCGGACCGTCTCGGACAGCTTCGTCACCTGCGCGGCGCTCGGCTCCTGCGCCGGGTTCGGCACGACGAAACCGGCGATGGTCATCCCGTACGCCTTGGCGAGGTAACCGAACGCGTCGTGGGTGGTGATGAGCTGCCGGCGGTCTGGCGGGAGCTTCGCGAGCTGGGCCCTCACGTAGTCGTGCAGCTCGCTCAGCTCGCGCAGATAGCGGTCCCGGTTGGCCTGGTAGGTGTCGCGACCGTCCGGGTCGACCTCGGCGAGGGTGTCGGCGATGACCTGGACGTAGGCCTTGGCGTTGCGGACGTCCTGCCACAGGTGCGGATCGATCTCGCCGTGGACGTGCTTGCCCAGCACCGCCTGCGGCAGCTGCCACACCCTGCTGCCCGGCGTGCCGACGAAGGCGAACCGTTCGTCGTCGGGCACTTCCTCGATCGCCCGGTTCGGCACGTCGATGACGACCTGGTCGGCGGGGATGTCGCCCTGCTCGTCGGTGCGGGCGAACACCTGCGCGGTGTCCAGGTCGACGGCGAGGTCGGCGTGCCCGGCATCCAGCAGTCGGGTCCTGCCGTCGCGCAGCAGGGTCTGCGGTGCCACCCCGACGGCGAAGGCGAACGTGCCGGACCCGAGTTGCCGGGCCGGGCTGCCGTCGCCGGCGTCGACCTGCGCGGACAGGGTCAGCCGGTACTCCCCAGGCTGGCTGAACGCCCAGTTGAGGTGGGTGTGTGCGTCCGGCGGCAACACCGCGACATCGCGCGCGTCCAGTCCGTCGGTCGAGTCGATGTAGACCTGCGGCTGACCGAGCGCGTCCGTGAGGTAGAGCGCGAACTCCCCCGGGCCCGTCATCTTCGTCGCCGACAGCCGGATGTCGGCGCTGCGGCTGGGGCCCTTGCCCCGGACCGCCAGACCGAGCCAGAGCACGTCGAGACCGACGTCCTCCACCAGCGGGATCAGCGTGGCGCCGTACTGTTCGGCGCTCTCCGCGAGGGAGATGTTGGGCGCCCCGTCGGGGACGTTGTTGTCGAAGAGCTTGATCAGCGCATGCTCTTCGAGCAACAGGTGGTTGGTGAAGGCGGCGTCGGCGCGCGCGACCTTCGCCGCGTCGGCAGGGGTGGGTTCGTAGGAGTGCGGATCACCCCCGGCCGGCACCACGGTTTCCACCGCGACGCGGTCACCGCCGACGTTGCGCGCCAGGTCGGCCAGGATCTCCGTGCTGACCGCCACCGTCACCCGCCCGTCGTCACCCGGTCGGCCCGGCGCACAGCCGGCCGCGGCGACGGTCAGGGCCAGCGCGAGACCGCAGGCCCGGCGGTTTCGTCTCATTGGTCGTCCTTCCCCATGTCTCGGTCAGGCGGGGTGTCACCGACCGCCGGGCCGGCGGCGCGGCGCACCGATGTGGCCGGCTGTGACTCGCGGGCGGCCTCGGCGCGTCCCTGCGCGCGGGCCTGGTCGAGCGCGAGCGCGAAATGCGTCCGCCGGCGCCGGCGGATGAGGGTCACCGTCCATCCCCCCAGTCCGAGCGCGAGTGCGAGCAGCAGTTGCGGCCAGGGCAGGGCCCAGAGGCCGGCGTCGGCGGTGGCGGTCGGTGGCGGCGGGTCGAGCACCTGGTCTCCCACCGGCCGGGGCTGCGCGGCGGCGGTGGCGCTCAGCCGGACCAGCGGCGGCACACCCGTCATCCGCACCGTGGTGCGTAGCGACCCGCCGGGCAGGATCTCCGGCAACGGCGCGGCCCCGGCGGTGCGGGCGGCCACGCCGAACGGGCCGGCCACCCGCAGGGACGGACCGGCGGTCAACCGGACGTTCCCGGTGTTGCGGACGGTGAAGGTCGCGGTGACCGTGCCGCCGGCGAGGGGGTTGATCGCGCCGGCGTGCCGGATGACCAGGTCCTCGACCGCCAGGGCGGGTGCCAGTTCTCCGGTGACCCGCAGGTGGATCCGGGAGCCGACCCGGTGGTCGACGCTGACCTGGTTGCCCTGCGCGTCCGTGGTCGTACCGGCCAGGGAGGCGACGATCCCGCCGGCGTGGTCGCCGGGCGTGGCGTTGTCGGGCACGGTGAGGGTGAACGGCACGTCGAGGCGGGAGGTCGACGGCACCGTGACGGTCCGAGACGGCAGTCGTACCCAGGAGCCGACGTCGACCGGCTGACGGCCCGCGGGCAGGAGGTCGTAGCCGCCCTGGGCGGTGGTGAAGGCGTCGCTGGCGTACACCGACACCGTGATCGGGCGCGTCGAGTGGTTGACGATGCCGACGTGGTCGGTGATGGCGGCACCCGGGTTCAGCTTGTAGACAAAGGCCGACCGTCCGTTCGGCCCGGTCGGGGTCGAGGGCACGACCCCGACGGTCATGGCCGGTGGGGGGTCCGGTACGGCGACTTTCGGGCCGCCGGACCCTGCGGGCACCGGGACGGCGGTCGGTCGGGGCGCCAGCGGGGCAGCCGCGACCCGGGGCGCTGGTGTGACGGCGGCGAGGACGAGGGCCGCGGCGAAGACGGCGGGCAGGCGCATGCGGTCGGCGATCCGTTTCACGCGGGAGGGGGCCTCGGGTGGACTGGACGGAGCGGCCGGGCCGGGGCGGGCGCGGACGCACCCGCCCCGGGTTCGGGTGGTCAGATCGCGGTGAGGGTGAGCGTCGCGGTGTAGGTGCCCGCGGCGGTCTCCGTGGGCAGGCTCAGCCGCAGCCCGGCGCCGAGCCGCGCGGTGCCCCGGCCGGCCCCGGCCGGCGCCGAGCCGAGCACCGCGCTGCCGCCCAGCCCACCACCGACCCCGACGACGTACGGCGCCACCTCCGGTCCCGGCACCACGCCCTGGCCGGTGCCCTGGCTGAGCACCCGCGGCGTCCAGCCGAGGAAGCCGGCGCTGAAGCTGGCCCCACCGTCAGCCGTGAAGTCCTGCGGTATCTGCCCGGACGCGCTCCACCCCGGGCTGTCGGCCCGGGTGTCGGTGACCGTCACCGGCCGCAGCTCACCCAGGCTCTCCCACCGGTCGCCCGCGGCGGTGAGCTGCGCGGGCGGCAGCACCACGGCGCGGTCGTCGGGGTTGACGCTGATCGTCAAGGCCCCGGCGGTCGCGTCGATTGCCGCGGTGATGGTCTGCGACGCTCGCGGCTCCTGCGGTGGGAACGCCACCCACAGCGACACCGGTTCGCTCGCGGCGGCGACGTTGTGGTCGTCCTCGTAGAGCTTCGCGACGTATTCGCAGGCGTTCAACTCGCGGGTGGCGGTGAACGAGTAGCTCGCAGCCGCCTCCCCCGGGATCACCGCGAACTCCTCGGCGCCCGGGCACCTGCTGAACCAGCGGTAGCGAGCCAGCTCGGTCTGCGGCGTCTGCGTCGCGTGGAGGGTGACCGTGTCCCCGGGCTGGTACTCGTCGGCCATCCCGGTGACCGCGAGGGTCACTCCCGGACCGGTGCCCGGCAGCTCGCCGACGATGAACGAGTAGTTCACCGGCCCGGTGCTGACCTGCGTGCCGTTGGTGAGTGTGGCGTCGGCCTGGAACGTCAGCGTGTAGCTGCCCCGCGCGGTGAACGCCCAGTTGGCGTGGGCGTGCGTGGCCACCGGCACGTCGATCGCGTCCGGCAGGCCGTCGTTGCCGCGGAACTTGACCAGCGGCCCGCCGAACACGTCCTGCATGAAGAGACTGACGTCGCCCGGGCCGGTCACGCCGACCAGGCTCAGCCGCACCTGGTTGCCGGAGAACACCCCCGAGGCGAGCTTGGTGGTGTTCCAACCCGGCCAGAGCAGCTGCGGATCCTGCGTCATGGGCAGCAGCCAGACCTGCGAGCCGGCCGGCCCGAGGAAGGCGAACCTCGGGTCGTCGGGCACCGGCGTCGCCGCCTGCGGCAGCACCTGGAAGGTCACGTCCGCCGGGTCCCGGGACACCGCAGGAGTAACCGTGTCGTCGTTCACCTTCAACGACAGCTCGCCGTTCGCGTAGTGCACGTCGACCGCATCGGTGTGCCCCTGGGACAGCACCACCCGGTCGGCCGCCGACGCGGTGGCCGGTGCCAGCACCACGCCGGCGGCGACCACCGCCCCGGCGATCAGGGCCGCGATCCCGCGCGGCCTCGTGGCAACCTTCATATCTCCCCTTCCGGGGCACGCACCTCGCGGCGCGTGCCCGGCTTCCCGAGAACCGGCCGGTCGGCAACCGGCCGGAGGTCACACCGGCAGCACGCTGCGGGTCACCAGGACGCCTTGCGGATGCCGGGGAGTTCGCCGCGCAGGGCCATCTCGCGGAACCGCACCCGGGACAGGCCGAAGCGGGTCAGCACGCCACGCGGCCGGCCGTCGATCACGTCCCGGCTGCGCAGCCGTACGCGGCTGCTGTTCCGGGGCAGCCGGGCGAGCTGCCGGACGGCCTCGTCGCGTACGCCGGGCTCGGTGTCGGGGTGGGCGATGGTCCGCTTGAGGTCGGTGCGGCGGGCGGCGTGCCGCGCGACGAGCTCCTCGCGGCGGGCCTGCCGGTTGCCCAGGCTCTTGCGGGCCATCAGCGTTCCTCGCGGAAGTCGACGTGCCGCCGCACGAGCGGGTCGTACTTGCGCAGCACCAGCCGGTCCGGGTTGGTGCGCCGGTTCTTGCGGGTGACGTAGGTGTAGCCGGTGCCGGCGGTGCTGCGCAGCTTGATCACCGGCCGGATGTCGGTCTGCCGGGCCATCAGATCTTGACCCCCCGGCCGCGCAGCTCCGCCACGACCTTCTCGATGCCCTTGCGGTCGACGGTCTTCAGCGCCTTGGCGGTGAGGGTCAGGCTGACCCACCGCCGCTCGGACGCCAACCAGTAGCGGTGGTTCTGCAGGTTCGGGTTCCACCGGCGGCGGGTGCGGCGGTGGGAGTGGGACACGGCGTTGCCGAAGCTGGGCTTCGCGCCGGTGACGTCACACCGTCTGGACACGGGGGCTCCTCCTTCGTACGGTCTTGACCATAACGACAATCGTTTTCGTTTCTACATCGGCCGATCGGTCAACCTTTTTGCGGGGTGATCTCCCGGCATGACCGAGCCCGGGCGTCGACCGACGCCGCGCACGGGAGTACCCGCAAACGACAGCGGGGCCGAGCCGTAGGGCCCCACCGACGCCAGCATCAGACACTCACTATATAATGACAACCGTTTTCAACAGAGTCGAGAGGACCCTGATGTCGACGTCACCACTCGCGCCGGCCGACGCCGGCGCCTCGGCGGCCGACACCCGCCCGTCGCTGACCGTGCTGAGCGGCTTCTGGCCGGCCGCCACGTACGCCGTCGCCCGTACCCTGCTCGCCGCGGACCCAGCCCTGCTGCTGGTCCGGCACGACCTCACCGCCGTGCGCAACGGCACGGTGCACCGGGTGGTGCGCACCGGCGAGGGCCTGCTGGAGGACGAACGGGTCGCCCTCGCGCACGGCTGCGCGTCCTGCACGCTGCGCGAGGACGTGCTGCCCACCCTGGCCCGACTGGCCCGTACCCACCCGCACCGGGGCCTGGTGTTGATGCTGCCCGAGGTGGTCGAACCGGAGGCGGTCGCCGCCGCCTGCGCCCACTGCCTCGTCGACGGCGCACCGATCACCGACCTGATCCAGGTCGACTCCTACGTCACCGTCGTCGACGCCGAGCACCTTCTCGATGGCCTGGCCAGCACCGACGACCTGACGACCCTCGGCATCCACGCCGCCGACAACGACGACCGGGCGCTCGCCGACGTCGTCGTCCGCCAGATCGAGTACGCCGACACCCTCGTCCTGTGGGGGCAGTCCCGCGACGGGGCGTACGACACCAGCCGCCTGTCGGTGCTGCTGGAACGGATGGTGCCGTGGGCGGCACAGGTCCGCGTCGACGGCGATGTCGTCGACGCCGCCGAGCTGACCCGCCAGCTGCGCGACACCCACCGGCACCGCCCGGAGACCCCCGGCGTCCTCGCCCGCGGCCTGGAGGGCTACGCCGTCGGCGTACACGAACCGCACCCCGACTGCGGCGTCGTCTCCGCCGTCTTCCGCGCCCGGCGCCCCTTCCACCCCCGCCGCCTGCACGACGTCCTCGAGGACGTCAACGCCGGGGTGATCCGCTCCCGTGGACACCTGTGGCTGGCCAGCCAACCCGAGACCGTCATCGCCTGGGACTTCGCCGGCGGCGGCCTCGGCCTCGGGTCACTCGGTCACTGGCTCGCCGCCCTCCCCGACGCCCACTGGGACCACGCGTCCGCCCACCGGCGTCTCGCCGCCGCCCTCGACTGGGACCCCTACTACGGCGACCGCCACCAGCACCTGGTCTTCATCGGCCTGGACCTCGACCCCACCGACCTGCACCGCGCCCTCGCCGCCTGCCTGCTCACCGACGACGAACTCGCCGACGGCGAGGACACCTGGCGGACCTACGACGACCCCTTCGCCGGCTGCTTCCCCCGCACCGCCCTCGACCCGGATGACACCGACACCGACACCGAAGGAGATCTTCCGGCATGAAGCCCGGTATCCACCCCACCTACCGTCCCGTCGTCTACCGTGATCGCGCCGCCGACTTCGCCTTCCTCACCCGCTCAACCGCCACCAGCGACCAGACCATCGAATGGACCGACGGCAACACCTACCCCGTCATCGACGTCCAGATCTCCTCCGCCAGCCACCCCTTCTGGACCGGCCGGCAGCGGCTGCTCGACACCGCGGGCCGGGTGGAGAAATTCCGCGCCAAGTACGCCCGACGCGGTCGCTAACCATCCGCCCCAACCCCTACCGGGTACTCAGACACGTCGCCGCGACCCTCGGCGAGGAAGACCGTCGAGCATGATCCGTTGCCGACATCAGCTCGACAGGCCAACGAGCAGCAGCCTCCGACCGGCAGAGCAGGGCACCCAGCGAGGACCTCCTCGACACCTGGTCGAGCTGCCCCATCCGTGCGCCCACGCTCGACACCTCAAACCCCGCCACCCACCGACTCGAACTCGACACCTCGCAAACCGCGCCGCGCCCGACCCCACCGCCCCATCTGTGCGGGCAGCTCGACAGCACGCCGAACACACCCACCGTCGCGAAGACCGACAGGACACCGCCCGGCCGCCACACAGGCACCACCCGACGGAGGGGCGGGCACCGGTTCGCATGCGACGCAGCGCGCGCCCGCACCAGCCCAGACGATGAGGACCTGCACGCGCGGAGCCGGCTGCTGCGGTTGTGGGCCACCCGATGCGCTTGACCTGCGGACGACGCCTGGCTGGGCCTGCCCGCTGATCTGGGGGGCGTGCTTGAGGCCCAGCGCCCGCCCGGGGCGCTCCTGACGCCACGACCGGTGTCGAGGGCCACCGCCGCGCAACCGCGCCACGGGGCCGAGGCCGGCACCGCAGCGGCAGGCGATGCCACGAGCCATGGCGTGACGCGGCCCAGGTGGAGCGGCCCGGGCGGTGCTCGTTTGGGGCCGAGGACGCGGTGCGGGGTGGTCTCTCCACTCGCGCGCCCGTGGCGCTCCGGCCGACTATCGCCCGAGCAATACGTCGCGGATCGACGCATCAGGTGACAATTCCCCTAAAGCGTTTATAACCGGATGAACAATACTAGCGTCCATCGTGATGACCAAGACAGGGAGGTCGACGAGCGGTGTGCTGGCGCGGGCGCTGCGCCACAGCGACGTCCCCGACCCGGGGCTCGGTCCACGTGGCGATCCTCGAACAGCCAGGCCGGCTCTCGGTCGGACGGACGGGTACCGCCCTCCGGTCGCCGATCGCCGGCACGCACCGTCGCCCTCCGTCCGGTTCTTCCCCGGCAGCGAGGTTTGCTGCCGAAAACGGCGGGTAGCCGCCGCACCGTCGGGCTCCCGGGTTCGTGGGCCCACCTGACCGTGACCGCAAGAACCGCGGTGCACACATCCCAGCTCCACAGCCAGGAGGAATGACGTGCAGGAAATTGTTGGCGAGAGCCTGGCCCGACGGTTGCTGGAGTGGGGGGTGGACACCATCTTCGGCCTGCCCGGCGACGGCATCAACGGCTTGATGGAGGGCTTCCGGCGGCAGCGCGAGAAGCTGAGGTTCGTACTGGTGCACCACGAGGAGGCGGCGGCCTTCATGGCCACCGGCTACGCGAAGGCCACCGGCCGCCTCGGGGTATGCGCCGCGACGTCCGGGCCGGGCGCCATCCACCTGCTCAACGGGCTGTACGACGCCAAGCTCGACCGCGTGCCGGTGCTGGCCATCACCGGCATGCAGGAGACCTCGGTCCTCGGCTCGTACTACCAGCAGGAGGTGCAGACCCCGCTGCTCTACCAGGACGTGGCGGCGTACAACCTGATGGTGACCAACCCGCAGCAGATGCCGGGAGTGGTCGACATCGCCATCCGCAACGCTCTGGCCAAGCGAACCGTCGCGCACCTGACCTTCCCGAACGACGTGCAGGTGGCTGCGGTCAGCGAGGACCCCTACCGGCACGTCAGCCCGGGTAAGCCGCCGATGAGCAGTCCCGTGCTGTCGCAGCCCCCGGTGCCGGCGTCGCAGGCCGAGCTGGCCCGTGCGGCGGAGGTGCTGAACGCGGGGAAGAAGGTCGCCATGCTGGTCGGCGTCGGGGCGCGCGGCGCCCGGGACGAGGTGCTCGCCGTAGCCGACGCGCTGGCCAGCCCCATCGTCAAGACGTTGCCCGGCAAGCTGGTGGTGCCGGACGACCATCCGCTCACCACCGGCGGCCTGGGCCTGCTCGGCACGAAGCCGAGCGAGGAGCTGATGGAGGAGTGCGACACGTTGCTGATGGTCGGCACCTCCTTCCCGTACGGGAAGTACCTGCCATCGCCGGGTCAGGCGAAGGTGGTCCAGATCGACCTGGACGCCAGCCTGATCGGCATGCGACTGCCGGTGGAGGCGGCGGTCGCCGCCGACGCCCGGCTGGCGTTGCAGCAGTTGCTACCGATGCTCCAGACCCGCACGGACCGGTCGTTCCTCAGCAAGTACCAGGCGGAGCGCGACGCGTGGCGTTCCGCCATGGTCGCGTTGCAGGACCCGAGCCGCGACCCCATCGCCCCGCAGTACCTGATCAGCTGCGTGGACGAGGCGGCCACCTCGGACGCCATTCTGACCTGCGACTCCGGCACCATCGCCACCTGGGCGGCCCGGCACTGGACCATCCGTGGCGGGCGGGAGTTCTACCTGTCCGGCAACCTCGCGACGATGGCGCCCGGGTTGCCGTACGCGATCGCCATGCAGCACGCGTACCCCGGCCGGCAGGTCATCGCGTTCGTCGGGGACGGCGGGTTCGCCATGCTGATGGCTGAGTTCCTCACCGCCGTGCGGCACGAGCTGCCGGTCAAGGTGATCATCAACAACAACAACGCCTACGGCGAGATCCTCTGGGAGCAGATCATCCTCGGCTACCCGGAGTACGCCGTGCGGCACCGCCAGCCGGAGGCCGATTTTGCCGCCTGGGCACGTGCCTGCGGCGGCTACGGGGCCAAGGTCACCGACCCGAAAGCGCTACCCGGTGCGATCCGGGAGGCGCTGGCCCATCCCGGACCCGCGCTGGTGGACTGTGACGTCAACCCGAACGAGCCGCCGATGCCCGGTAAGGTCCGGTACGAGCAGGCGAAGCACTTCACCGAGGCCTTCCTGCGCGGCCAGCCGCACAAGGTCGCCACGGTCACCTCGGTGGCCCGCGACAAGATCAACGAAATGCGCTCGTGAGCGGTGTCCTGCTGCCCGAGCCCGTCCTGCGGCCGCCCGGGCCGGTCGGCGACATCGATCTGGCCGCCCTCGCCGCCGACCTGCGGGCGGAGGTCGACGGGGAGGTCCGCTTCGACGCCGGCTCCCGCGGCGCGTACTCGACGGATGCCTCCAACTACCGGCAGGTGCCGCTCGGCGTGGTCCTACCCCGCACGGTGGAGGCAGCGGTGGCCGCGGTCGCCGTCTGCCGCCGCCACCGGGCGCCGCTGGTGTCTCGAGGCGGCGGCACCAGCCTGGCCGGCGAGTGCACCAACACCGCGGTGGTGCTGGACTGGTCGAAGTACTGCCACCGGTTGCTGGAGGTCGACCCGGAGGCTCGGACCTGCCTCGTCGAGCCCGGCATCGTGCTCGACTCGCTCAACGAGCAGCTCGCGCCGACCGGCCTTGAGTACGGCCCCCGTCCGGCCACCCACAACCACTGCACCCTGGGCGGGATGCTCGGCAACAACTCGTGCGGGTCCACGGCACAGCGCACCGGCAAGGTGGTGGACAACGTCGTGGAACTGGACGTGCTGCTCTATGACGGCACCCGGATGTGGGTGGGCGAGACCAGCGACGAGGAGTACGCGGAGATCCAGCGCCGGGGCGGGCGGCAGGCGGAGATCTACCGGCAGCTGCGGGCACTTCGCGATGAGTACCTGGGTGATCTCCGCACCCGGTATCCCAAGATCCCTCGGCGGGTCTCCGGCTACAACCTCGACAGCCTGCTGCCGGAGAAGAACTTCCACCTCGCCCAGGCCCTGGTCGGCTCCGAGGGAACCCTGGTCACCATCCTGCGCGCCCGGCTGCGCCTGGTGCCCATGGTCAAGGCGGCGTCCCTGGTCTTCCTCCGTTACCCCGACATCGCCGCCGCCGGCGACGACGTCCCGAGGATCCTGGAGCACCAGCCGATCGCGCTGGAGGGCTTGGACGACAAGCTGATCAGCTTCGAACGGCGCAAGAGCCTCCATCCCCGGGTCCTGCACGAGCTGCCCGGGGGCGGCGCCTGGCTGATGGTCCAGCTCGGCGGCGACACCAACGAGGACGCCCAGGCGGCCGCCGACCGCCTGCTCGCCGCCGTGTGCCGCGACGGCGGACCGACCGTGCAGAAATTCGCCGACCCCGCCGACGAGCAGCGCATGTGGGAGGTACGGAGCTCCGCACTCGGCGCCACCGCCCACGTGCCCCACGCGCAGGACACCTGGCCCGGTTGGGAGGACTCGGCCGTCGCCCCCGACCGGCTGGGCGACTACCTGCGCGATCTGCAGAGGCTCTACCAGGAGTACGGCTTCGAACAGGTCTCGCTCTACGGGCACTTCGGCCAGGGCTGCATCCACACCCGGATCCCGTTCCGGCTGCGCACCGCCGACGGCGTACGGCAGTTCCGGTCCTTCCTCGAACGCGCCGCCGATCTCGTCGCCGCCTACGGCGGCTCGTTCTCCGGCGAGCACGGCGACGGGCAGGCCCGCGGCGAACTGCTGCCGAAGATGTACGGCGACCGGCTGGTGCGGGCGTTCGGCCAGGTCAAGGCGATCTTCGACCCGGACGACCGGATGAACCCCGGCAAGGTGATGCCGCCGCACCCGCTGGACCGGCAGCTGCGTCTCGGTGTCGACTACAACCACGGCGACGTCGACACCGTCTTCGCCTACCCGGACGACAGCGGCAGCTTCGGCAAGGCGGTGCTGCGTTGCGTCGGGGTCGGCAAGTGCCGCCGCCACCACGGCGGCGTGATGTGCCCGTCATACATGGTCACCCGGGAGGAGGAGCATTCCACCCGGGGGCGGGCGCGGCTGCTGTTCGAGATGCTCGACGGTGCCGCCCGGGGCGGTACCGTCGACGACGGCTGGCGCTCGCACGCGGTCCGCGACGCGCTCGACCTCTGCCTCGCCTGCAAGGGCTGCAAGGCCGACTGCCCGGTCAACGTCGACATGGCCACCTACAAGGCCGAGTTCCTCTCCCACCACTACCGCGGGCGCCTGCGTCCGGTGCCGCACTACGCCATGGGCTGGCTGCCGGTCTGGGCGGCGGCGGCCGGCCTCGCGCCCCGGGTGGTGAACGCGCTCAGCCACGCGCCGGGGCTCAGTCGGCTCGCCAAGCTGGCCGGCGGGATCGACCAGCGCCGGGACATCCCCGTCTTCGCCACCGAGACCTTCCAACGCTGGTTCACCGGGCGGACCCCCGCTGGCGACGGTTCGCGCGGTGAGGTGCTGCTCTGGCCGGACACCTTCACCAACCGCTTCCACCCCGGCGTCGCCCGAGCGGCGGTGGAGGTGCTGGAAGCGGCCGGCTGGCGGGTA
The DNA here is from genome assembly GCF_003236335.1 of Micromonospora deserti. Taxonomy (GTDB): domain Bacteria; phylum Actinomycetota; class Actinomycetes; order Mycobacteriales; family Micromonosporaceae; genus Micromonospora; species Micromonospora deserti. Next base: position 29,290 of record NZ_POUB01000021.1, on the reverse strand, counting down.
CGGGTACCGGAACAGGCGGTGTGCTGCGGGCTGACCTGGATCTCGACCGGACAGCTCGGCATCGCGAAGGCGGTGTTGCGGCGGACGGTGGAGGTGCTGCGACCGCACGTGCGCGCCGGCACCCGGATCGTGGGGCTGGAGCCGAGCTGCACGGCGGTGTTCCGCAGCGACGCGCACGAGCTGTTCCCGGCCGACGATGACGTCACCCGGCTGCGGGAGCAGACGGTCACCCTGGCGGAGCTGCTGCACGACCACAGTCCGGGCTGGCAGCCGCCGGCGCTGCCGGCGCACGCCCTGGTCCAGACGCACTGCCACCACCATGCGATCCTCGGCACCGCCGCCGACCAGGCGGTGCTCGACGCCGCCGGGGTGCGGGCCGACTTCCTCGACTCCGGCTGCTGCGGCCTGGCCGGCAACTTCGGCTTCGAGAAGGGGCACTACGAGGTCTCCGAGGCCTGCGCCGAACGGGTCCTGCTGCCGGCCGTACGTGACGCCGACGACGCCGACGTCATTCTCGCCGACGGCTTCAGCTGCCGTACGCAGGTCGAGCAGAGCGCGTCGGGCGGCCGGGAGGCGATGCACCTCGCCGAGCTGCTCCGCGCCGGCCTCCACGGCAACGAGGTGCCGACCCGGCCGGAGCGCTGGTGGGCGGAGCGGCCGGCCCGGCCGCCCCGGGCCGCGCGGCTGCTCGCCACCGGCGCGGCCGGCCTGGCCGCGATCGGCACGGTGGCCGCGCTCGCCGCATGGGCCGGCCGGAAGGGCCGCGACCGGCGATGCGGCTGACCGCCACCGCGTATCGGGTGCCGACCGACGCGCCGGAAGGCGACGGCACGCTCGCCTGGACCAGCACCACGATGGTGCTCGTCCGGGCGGAGGCCGACGGGCATGTGGGCATCGGATGGACCTACGGGCCGGCGGCGGCGGTCTCGGTCCTGACGGAACTGCTCGCCCCGGAGGTCGGCGATCTTGATCCGGACGACGTGCCGTGCATCTGGGCGGCCATGCAGCACCGGCTGCGTAACGCCGGGCGCCCGGGGGTTGCCGGGCTGGCGCTCTCCGCCGCGGACTGCGCGGTCTGGGACCTCAAGGCCCGCCGGCACGGCCTGCCGCTGGCCCGGCTGCTCGGCACCGCCCGCCGACAGGTCCCGGTGTACGGCAGCGGCGGATTCACCACCTACGACGCCGAGCGCCAGCGCCGGCAGTTGTCCGGCTGGGTGCACGACGAGGGTATCCCCCGGGTGAAGATCAAGATTGGTGAGTCCTGGGGGGCCGACGTGGGGCGCGACCTCGCCCGGATGGCCGACGCCCGGCGCACCATCGGCGACGGCGCCGAGTTGTATGTCGACGCCAACGGGGCCTACCAGCGCAAGCAGGCGATCCGGGTGGCGCGGGCCGCCGCCGACCTCGACGTGCGCTGGTACGAGGAACCGGTCAGCTCCGACGATCTGGTCGGGCTCGGACTGGTTCGTGACCAGGTGCTGCCCGACGTGACGGCCGGGGAGTACGGCTACGACCTCGACTACTTCCACCGCATGGCCCCGTACGTCGACTGCCTTCAGATCGACGTGACTCGGTGCGGCGGAATCAGCGAGTTCCTCCGGGCGGCGGCGGTGGCCGCGGCAGCGGGGCTGGAGGTGTCGGCGCACTGCGCGCCGCACCAGCACCTGCCGGTCGCCGCCGCGGTGCCGAACCTGCGGCACATCGAGTGGTTCCACGACCACGTCCGGATCGAGTCGATGCTGTTCGACGGCGCCATGCCGGCGACCGGGGGCGCCGCACCCGTGCCGCTCGACCGACCCGGCAACGGGCTGGAACTGCGGGCCGTCGAGGCCGAGGCGTACCGGGTGGGCTGAGGCGGTGCCGCCGTCCGGAAGAGGGAGGGCGCGATGAACTCGGCAACCGGGGGTGCCGGTGCGGCTGGCCAGTGCGGTCGTGCGGGTGGTCTGGGGCGGGATGCTGACGGCAGAGAACCGGGTCGCCCCGGGACTGCTTGACCGGTACCTGGCCCGGACCGCGTACGGCTCGCAGCAAACCGACCAACCGGCCGACCCGGACCGGCCGGCGAACCTGTGGCAGCCGGTGGACGGACCGGGCGGCGAGGACTACGGGGCGAGGGGCAGCTTCACCGGCCGGTCGCACGGCCGCAGTCCGCAGGCATGGCCGTCCCGCCACCGCCTGGTCACCGCCGCCGGCCTGACCGGAGCCGCGGTCGGCGCCCTGGCCTGGCGTCGGCACTGACGATCCGTCCGGCGGGCCCGAAGAGGACCGGAAGTTGCGGAGCTTGTTCCGGGCGGGTGCCGGCGGAGCGAGCCCTGCCCGACGACACGTGGCGGGTATGACGGCGCTGGCCGAGATCCAGGAGCGCCGGCCGGCAAGTCCAGCGGCGGCGGCCGTCGCCGGCTACCGGGAGAAGCGGGCCGCGGCCTCGCCGTCGAGTTTTCCTGGCGGCAGGCGGCGGCCGCAGAGGACGAGTAGCAGATCCTGGGCGAGGCCGCGGACCGGCTGCCCCGTGCCGTAGGTCCAGTCAAGGTCGGTCGCCCGCAACGCGACCCCGGTCAGGTCCGTTCGGAAGAACGCGATGTTTCTCGGCCGCATCCCGGCCAGTACCATCGCGACCCGTTCTGGCGGAACTCGGCGGTCCAGGTCGAGGCCGACCGTGATGTCGAGTCCGTGGATGACGTCGTGCGAGAGCGCCCCGTGGGCCCCTCCGCCAGGAGGGGTCCACGGGTGCGCGACGTTGTCCCGCAGCGACGCGAGCAGCTCGTCGGCCGGCAACCTGGCCGCGTCGCGGCGGGCGGACCGATCGGCCATGCGGTTGACGTTCCCGCGGGCCCTCGCCAGATCCAGCACCATCCGTCCGGCCGTGGTCCGGAAGGGCATCGTCGTGTGAGCGACGACCTCACGCACCCGCCAGCCCTCACACAGCGTGGGGGCGTCCCACTGTTCCGGTCGCAGGGTGGCGAGCAGGTCTGCCTGCTCGCCACGCTCCGCCACCACCGCAGCCCGAATTGGATCGCCAACCATTGCCTGCCTCCTGTCCGGCGCGCCCCTCGGCGCGCTGTCGTCAGGAGTACGCGCCGAGCGCCGGAAACTCATCGGTCGCCGCGGGGTGTGTGCGGGGGCGTATGGTCACACCGATGGTGGAGACGCCGACCGGCGAAGCCTCCCGGCTGGAGCCGTTCCGCACCGAACTGACCGGCTACTGCTACCGGATGCTCGGCTCCGGCTTCGAGGCCGAGGACGCGGTGCAGGAAACGCTGGTGCGCGCCTGGCGGTCGTTCGACCGCTATGACGAGCAGCGCGCCTCGCTGCGGACCTGGTTGTACCGCATCGCCACCAACGTCTGCCTCGACATGCTCCGCAGCGCCCAGCGCCGGGCCCTGGCCATGGATCTCAGCCGGGCAGCGAACGTGGGGACGGGCATCGGCGAGCCGGCACCGGAGCAGACGTGGGTCCAGCCGATTCCGGACGCCCGCGCGCTGCCGATGAACGGCAACCCGGAGGAGCTGGCCGTGCAGCGCGAAACGATCCGCCTGGCGTTCGTCGCCGCGCTGCAACACCTGCCGCCACGGCAGAGGGCTGTGCTGATCCTGCGCGACGTGCTGTGCTGGCGGGCCGAGGAGGTCGCACGCCTGCTGGACACCACCGTCGCGTCGGTGACCAGTGCCTTGCAACGGGCAAGGTCCACGCTCAAGACGGTTGACCGCACGTCCGGCGAACCGTTCCGGCCGTCCGACCCCGCGCAACGTGAACTGCTCACCCGCTACTGCGGCGCCTTCGAGCGCCACGACATCCCGGCGCTGGTAGCACTGCTGCACGAGGACGCCACCATGTCGATGCCGCCTTTCAGGTGGTGGCTTCGCGGCCGTGACCAGATCCGGCAGGCCCTGCTGGACCCGGAGGCGTCCTGCGCAGGCGCGCGCCTCGTCCCGGCCGCAGTCAACGGTTCGCCGGCGTTCTGGCAGCTGCGGCCCCGCCCCGACGGCCGATACGAGCCCTTCGGGCTGGTCCTTCTCGACGTGTCCCACTGTTCGATCATCGGTATCACCACGTACCTCGACCCCGACCGGCTGATCCCGCTGTTCGCACCTGCGGCCTGACCGGTCAGCTGGCGGCCGGGGGTGCAGCGCGGCGAGGGTGAGGGTGAGGAGCCGACGCAGCCCGGCCTCGGAGGTCACGGCGTTGACTTAGCGCGGACATATCGTATCGATAAAGCTGGCACGGGTGTCTCTCCAGGTGACGACGGGAGAGGCAGATGGCGAACCAGTCGGGTGACCGGCGAGGGCCTGCGGGAGTGCCCGCGGTGGGTGAAGGTGGTGGGAATCTTCGCGGCCGCGTTGCTGGTCGCGTTGGTGGTGGTGGTGGTGGTGCAGGTCGGCGGCGTTGGTGGTGAGCACGGTCCGGGCCGTCACCTGCCCGGCGGGCGGTGACGCGCGTGCTGCGCCCGCGCGCGCAAAGCGGCCCTGACCGTGCACGTGGCCAATTCGCTGGGCTGGCTCGGCGCCGTCGTCGTCTTTCTCGTCCTGGCCGTCGCGGCGGTGCGCAGCCGAAATCCGGCGGCGATCCGGGCTGGGTACATCGCGATGGATCTGTCGGTCCGGTTCGCCGTCGTTCCCCTCGCGGCTGCGTCGCTGCTCAGCGGTCTGGTGTCGTCGCTCGGTACGCCGTGGGGGTTGGTGCGCCACTGGTGGGTGGTGGTGAAGCTGATACTGGTCGTGGTGGCCACCGCGGTGCTGATGCTCCAACTCGCGCCCATCCGTGAACTGGCCGAGGCGGCGATGGCTCCCGGGCCCGCCGCGGTTGCCGGGCAGTGGCGCGAGGTCGTGTCGCTCGTCGTGCACGCCGGCGGCGGGATCATCGTACTGCTCGCGGCCACGGTGCTGGCGGTCTACAAGCCACGGGGCATGACCCGGTACGGCCAGCGGCGCGCGGTCACCCACGGGCAGGTGTGATCACCTTTCTCCGCCCGGCGGGGTGGGCGGGACACGGGATGATGGCCACCGTCGCGTACCCCGCCTGACGCCCCTCGGCGGCCGCTACGCCCCCACTCGTGGCGGTAGCGGGGCACCTGATGGCGAAGGACGCCTCGGCCCGATCGGTCAGCCACGTAGGCGGTGCGCAGCACGCCGGTTCCCCTAGCTCAGCGAGGAGGCGATGTCGATGGCCTCGAGCTTGGTGATGTCGCCTTCAAGCCGGTAGCTCACACCGGCGTCCTGCCAGATCAGAGTCGAGGCGGCGAGCCGCGCGGTCTCCACGCGGGTTTGGCCCGAACGATCCACATAGGTCAGGCCGTGCGGGCCCCCGATCCAGACAGCCACGTCATCGTTGACCTGGACCCAGTCCGCGCCCGGGCCGCTGGCCTGCTTCTGGAAGACCGGGTCGAGGTGACCGTCGAAGGCATCGACGCGCAGTGCACCTCCGCGATACAGCAGCGTCACCACCCGGTAGGTGCCTGTGTCGTCGACATCGGCGACCAGGACCTGCTCGGGTTGGCCCAGCTTCGCCGGTAGGCGGATCGGGAAGCGCACTTTCCGCTGCGCCTCATCGAGGGCGGCGGGCCGCTGCGACGGCAACGGCGACGGCGTTCCGGTCGGTGGTGCTGGTGCGGGCGAGGTGGCGATGACGATCCCGGCGAACCGCAGCAGCCCAGTCACCGCGTCGGCGACGGCGGCGCGCCCGGGCGGTAGCAACGCCACGAGCAGGGCGACGAGCGCCGCGGCGACGTAGTAGCGCCACCGGCGCCGAATGCGCGCGGGTGCGGCGAGCCGGGTGCGTACGCGGGCGGTCACATCGGGGGCTTCCGGGGTCTCCAGCCAGGCGGAGAGGTCGTGCAGTTCCCTTTCGAGGTCATCCACGGCCAACCTCCTCGCGGTCGAGCAGGCCGCGCAGCTTCGCCAGCGCCCGGGACGTGCGCGACTTCACGGTGCCCCGGGGCCACCCCAACATCGTCACGGTCTCGTCCTCGCTGAGGTCGAGGAAGAACCGGCAGACAATCACTTCACGGTCCTTCACCGGCAGCAGGCGCAGGGCCTGTACCAGCCTGGCGCGTCGTTCCCGGGCGAGGACGGTGCCGACGGCGACATCCTCGGCGATCTCCGACGCCGGGTTCGCCACCGCGACCCGCAGGACCAGGCCATCCCGCCGGTTGCGGGAGCGGTGGAGGTTGCGGGTCTCGTTGGCGACGATCGCCAGGAGCCAGGCGCGGAAGGAGGACTCCCCGCGATAGCGGGAGAGTTTGCGGTACCCCTTCACGAACGCCTCCTGGATAACGTCCTCCGCGTCCGCGTCCGCGCCCGCACCGAGCAGCACCGCCGTCCGATGCGCGGACGCGGTGTGCCGGGCGACCAGGAGTTCGTACGCCTCCAGGTCACCTGCTCGAGCGCGGGTGACGAACTCTTCGTCGTCCAGTGGAGCCTCCGGTGGAATCGCACTCATGACACCGCCCGCGCGGTGCGGGTTCCAGTAGGCGGGGTGGAACTTCGGCGGGACTGGCGGTGTCACCCGGACATGACGGTAAGGACATCGATCTCGCGTCGCACCATTCTGACCATGCTCGCCGGTAGCGGCGTCGCCGCGTTGGTCGGCTGCACCCCAGCTCGGAGCCGGAGTTCGGCCTCCGTCGTCACCCTGCCCGACGCACTGCTCGTCGAGGTCGACGACGGGCTGGGCGTACTGCGCGGTGCCGACCGGCAGATGGTGCCGAACTCCGTCGCCACCGCTGACGGTTCGGCGATCTACGCGACCGCGCTCGCGGGCGCCGACACCGACTTCTGGCGGATCGACACCGCCACGGGCCACGCCTCCGCTCGGCTCAGGCTGCCCGGCCGCTGGGTGCCGCAGGCCGTCTCGGCCAGCGGCACGCGGGTGGCGCTCACGTCCAGCGAGGTGAGCGTCACCGGGGGGCGCCCGGACGGGCGGGACGTGACCCCGGTGCTGATCGCCGACACCACCGGAGTCCAGCACCGGCTGGAGCTGCGGGGCAACTTCGTACCCGAGACGTTCACCGAGGATCTCGCCGGACTCTTCGTCCTCGAGTGGCTCCCGGCGAAGGCGCCGGACCGCTACCGGGTGCGCGTGGTCGATCTTCAGACCCGGGTGCCCGGCCCGCTCGTCACCCGCAGCAAGGCGCCGATCCCGTCCGGTGCCGAGGAGGAGATGCGTGGCGACGGACGCCAGGCGGTGCTCGCGCCGAATCGTACGATCCTCTACACGCTCTACACCCATCAGCCCGACCACCAGCACACCCGCGACCTGGTCAGCGGACGGCCGGGCAACGTGCACGCGTTCGTGCACACGCTGAACCTCGCCGAGCGATGGGCGTACTGCATCGACCTGCCACACCCGTTCGGAGAGGCGCCCGCGAACGGTCATGCCATGGCCATCAGCTCCGATGGGGGCCGGCTCTTCGTCGCCGACGTCACGTCGGGCAGGATCGCGGAGATATCCTCGGAGGACCTGACGGTAAGCCGGACAACCACGATGGCCGAGGGCGCCGGCACCGGCCACGCCGTCGCCGACCGTGACCGCCTCTTCGTCGGCGCCGGCACGATGGTGCGTACGGTGGACCTCGCCGGTCTCGGCCTCGCGGCCGAATGGCCGGTCCGCGAACCCGTCACCGGTCTCGTGCTCAGCCCCGACCGGAAGCGCCTCTACGTGGGCCAGACCGATGCCGTGAGCTGGCATGATCCCGCCACCGGCGCCGAGCTTGGCCGCGCGCCCGTGCCGGGCCTGGTCGTGCTGCACGGCGCGGCGGGAGGGGCCTGACGCTTCGCTCCAACTCGGCGGTGGGCAGCCGCGGTGGCGGAAGTGCGGCCGTCGCGCAGGCCGGCCTGGCCAATCGCCGCCCCGCCCTACCTCGGACGTTGCAGGTGTCGGCGTCAGCGCTCGATAGGCCATCATGAGTGGATGTGGCACGACGCATAGTGATCATCGGGACCTGCGTGGCCGTGGCTGGGCTGACGGTGTTGGCCGTGGCCCGGTGGGATCAGGCGAACCAGGTCGCCGCCGTCGTGTCGGCGCTGGCCGCGGTGGCGGCGCTCGGCGTGGCGGTGTGGTCGGCGTTGCCGAGTTCCGCCGGCGCCGTTCGGGTGTCGAAGACCGGGACGGCGACGGCGCAGGGAGCGGGCAGCGGCAAACAGCGGGTTCACTGGTTCCCGGTCGATGAGTGGACCGGTGGCGGTGGACCACTCGGGTGACGTGAGGTCGGCCGGTGGCGGCAGCGCCAACAGCGGCGTTCAGCGGTCGTCAGCCTCGCAGGCCCAGACCGGTACGACTGGCGGGCTGGACGGCTGGCCTGGTGGAGACGCGGACGGACAGCCACCCTGGAGCCCTGGAGATCGCCGAGGCGCTCAGCCTGCGATGGGGCGAGTGACGCCATCGTGCCGCGAGCGCCTCGCGGCGGAGCTGGCCAGGAGCCGGCGCGCCACGGCCTCGCCCGCTATGGATACCTGAAACCGCGGGGCGGAACGCTCACCGCGCAGGTCTCTCGCTTGGGGTCACAACGCGCCCTTAACCTGCACCGCGTGGGTCAGCGTCATCAGGAGCAGCCCACCGACCAGGTTGCCGGCGCCGGCGAGGAGGACGTTGAGCCCCAGGTCGGCGTACCCGACGTCGGCACCGAGCCAGACGCCGAACAACAGGTGCAGGCCGGAGACCACGACGTGGTCGAACGGGCCGAGGGCAAGGAAGAAGCCAGCCACGTACGCCAGGGCGGCCCGGCTGCCGGCCGTGTCGACCGCGTGCAGCAGATAGGACAACAGGGTGAGCAGCGTTCCGGCGGCGATGCCGCGGGTGACGGTGGCCAGTCCGTCCTTGGCGGCGATCTCCTCCGCCACGAGGGCGAGGGTGTGGTGGGCACCGGACGGGAGCGTTTCCCGTACGGTGAACACGGCGGCCATCACCGCACCGCCGACGAGGTTGAGGACGAGCACCAGGGCCCATAGCCGGGCCAGTTGCCCAGCGGCCGTCAGCCGACGGCGCGCCACCGCCGCGGCGACCGGGTCGAAGAAGTTCTCGGTGAACAGCTCCGTGCGTCCGACCACCACGAAGACCAGGCCGATGCCGAACGCCAGCGCGCCGACCAACTCCCCCACGCCCGCGGAGTAGTCCGCTGCCACCAGTTCGCGGGTCATGCCGAGCGCGACGATCCCGAACACGATCGTGACCCCGGCGATGAAGCCGGTGGAGGCCTGCTCAAGCGCGCTCGCCGACAGCCGACGCTCGCCCTCGCTGCGGGCGCTGGCGTAGATCTCCTCAGGGCTGGGCGCTTGTGCCACCTGCGCCACATACCCGGCCCGTCGGGAGCGAACCGGGCCGGTTCCGCCCGCACGCGTGTGCCCCCGGTGAGTCGGTTGAGCAGGGCCACGCCACACCGGCAGCGACACGGCTCTCCCTGCCGAATCGCGGACGCTCAGGAAACGATCAGCGCGTAGACCAGACCCACCACGGCGCCGTAGACGACGTGAACCATGAGCATTCCGGGGGCGGTCGCCGCACCATAGTTCTTGGCGAACGGGCCGGGCGGGTCGAGCCGCAGCCCGCCACCGTGGCCGGCGCTGGCGGTCGCCGGCATGCGTGGGTGCACCGCCTGCAGCATTCCCATGGCCAGGCCGGCTCCGACGCCGTGGACCACGCCGATGAGGGCACCGACCCACCAGGCGTTGACCGCCGCCACGTCGAAGGCGACGAACAGCAGCGCATAGATCGACCCGAAGACCACGCCGCTGAGCACGACGAGGTGGATGAAAACCCCGATCCCCTTGGCCCTGCCGGGATCGCCGGTGAACATCGCGCCCTCGATCAGCGAGATGTCCATCGACGTCTTGCCGGCCCTGCGCATCACGGCCATCAGGCCGCTCATCACCGCCCCGCCGACGATGCCGGCCAGCACCGCCGGCACGAACTCGAATCCCATGGTTGCCCTCCATCGTCGTGTGCGTCCCTCGCCGACCCAGCCGCCGGGGAACTCGCAGTCCAGCTCCACCTCCGCCCGGCTGCCGTCGCCCCGGTCGTGCCCGATTTGCACCATCCGCACTATCCCGCCGCCCGCGGCCTCGGTGACGGCGACCCGCTGCGGGCGCTCCAGGTGACTTCCCCACGCCAGGGCGGGAACACCGGAGAGCCTGCCCGGAGGTCGCCCTGCCTCGTGACCCCGGTCAGCTCTGGTGCGGCGGTACCCGTGCCGGTCGGTGCCGCACAGGGCGCCGGAGGTGATCCGCACCAGCGGGTCGGTCTCCGCCTGCACCGTCGCGTCGGGCGCCTCGCGCACCCCCCGACGGTCCGAACGTCGGTTCTCATCGAGGTGCCTTCCGATCGGTGATCCTGGCTCGGGTCAAACCCACGGTGACGAGCACGACGGCCACCACCAACGCCGCCGCCAGGGCGGGGGTCCAGCTCGGCGCCACGCGCAGCGTCAACGCGCCGAGCACGGCGCCGCCGAGCAGCCCGAGCAGCCGGCTGACACCACCCGCCCCAGCGGCGAAGCGGTGCGGATCGAGCACGATAGTCCGGACCACGTCCGTCAGCGAGCCGGTCAAGTAGGTCGTCGAAGCGCCCCGCAACCCGGAGCTGATGGTGACCGCGGTCTGCATTCCGCTCGCCGCCGAGGCGGCACCTAGCAGCGCGAGCCCACCGGCGTACCCGGGGCGCTCCGCCGTGCTGAACCAGAACGCCGCGACGCCGACGAGCAGCGCCGCCTCGGCCCCCGCGACCATCCCGGTACGGCGTCGCCAGCCGGTACCGGCGTGGCGTAGGTGCGCGGTGGCAGCCGCCACACCCACGGCGTATCCGCCCACCGCCGCCAGGCCGCCCGCCACCGGGCGGGTGTCCGCCGTCACGATCGCGTCGCCGAACTTCACCAGATTGCCGGTGATCACGCTGGCGAAGAAGCCCCCGAGTCGGGTCAGGCAGAACACGTCGAGGCAGCCGGATGCGGCGGACAGCACCACCAGCAGCCGGACCACCACCCGCCTGGACAGGACGGGTTCATCGGCTTCGTGCCCACCGCTTGATCCAGTCAACCCCGGCTCCGGATGTCACCCGTGTGACGGCCCTCCTCCACCCCTGTCGCTGACTGTGGGAGAACCGCTTCTTCCCGCGGTTGTGCCGTTCATGCCACCGCCGGGCAAACGGAGGTCCCGACGGGGGCGTCGTGAGGCGACCGCGCTGACCGTCTCGTCCGTCGACTACCCGGTCGGCAGGGGACGGGCGGTTGTGCCAGCAGCGCCTGCGCCATCCCGCCACTCGACCGCCGCGGCGAGGTTCTGCCAGGTGCCAGCCGGCGGTCAAGCGCGGGAAGCATGCATAGCGGCGTCGAAAGGTGCTCCGGCCTGACACCCTGATCCTGAGCGCCCGCGCGGAGTTGCGTCGCTGGCAGTGCGAGCCGGGGTGGTCGCGAGGCCGCCCTGGCAGGTACTCGAGCGGTACCGGCACGTGATGACGCTCGCCTCTGGCCTGCTGTTGATCGAGTGGGCACCGGCCCCTGAGGGGACAGAGTGGTTGCATGGGAGGCAGCCGTGAACGAGCTCGCTGACCGCCTAGCCGCGATCGACCCGAAGCGGCTGGTCGCCCTCATGGGCATGGCCGGCTTCGTGCAGGCCGGAGAGGAGGCCGGCGTCCACGCGACGTTCCGCTGGCCGCATGCCGCCGAGCCACGCGAGCCGTCAGTGATCGTACCGCTCGACCAGGGCGCCCCCGACTACCTGGACAAGCTCACCGCGGCGCTCCGCCTCTTGGGCGACGCCGTCCAGGCCGGTGACATGGCCCGGGCCGTGCTCGATGCCTTCGGCGGCCCACTGCCGAAGCCCTCAAGCTGACCCAGCTGCCGTCCCGACCACACGCCACGGGCAACAAGGTGCGCCGAACGCCTTCGAGCCGGTAGCTCACGCCGGCCTCCTGGCAGATCAGCGTCGAGGCAAGAGTGGATGTCAGCGGGGTCAGAACGGTGGTGACGGGGCCTCCGGCGGCCGGCCGGCGGCGTGGCGGGCGTCGGCCACGGCCATGCCGAGCAGGACCCCGGCGGCGGCGGTCGCCGCGATCAACGGTGTGGTGAAGGCCAGCGGCACTGCCAGGACCATCAACGCCGCGATGCTGAGGAGGCGGCGCATGGAGAAGCGGTTGAAGACCAGGCGTTCCAGCCTGATCCTGCCGTAGAGGAAGATCGCCGGGCCGCCGAGGATCATCGCGAGCCAGGCTGGTTGCACCTGGTCGGTCGGATGGACCTGCACGATGCCGTCGGCGATCGCGACGGCCATGATGCCGATGACCATCAGCACGTGCGCAGCCCCGACGGCTCTGCCTGCCCGCGCCCGGTCTCCGGCTGTCGCCAGAGCCTCGGCGAGCACCTGCCCAGAGCGGTAGAAGTAGATCCGCCACAGCAGGACGTGGACGCGACCACCAGCGCCAGGGTGGTGGGGCCGTTGGTGGGGCCGGCCGTGTACTTGGTCCCCACCGACAGCACACTCTCACCGAGGGCGATCAGCAGGAACTGCTGGTACCTGTCGGCGAGGTGATGGCCAGTACCGACGGCCCAGGCGCTGGCCGGTCGCCGGCCCAGTCCCGGCACCGGCCAGCCCCGCCGCGCCGAACCGTATTCCATCGTCACGGCCAGAGCCCACAACACGACTCGCGGCCCGCCCATCACCAGGGTGCCGGCCAGCCAGGGCACCGCGGACGCGGCGAACCAGATCATGGACCGCGCGTAGACCACCCGCAGGGGGTGGTCGCGAAGGAGTATGACCAGGACCAGAGGGCGACCCACCTGCAGGAGCACGTACGGCAGGGCGAACGCGATGCCGCGTGCCGTGAACGCGAACGGCAACGAGGTCGTCATGATCACCAGGCCGAAGGCGCTGCTGAGGACCATCACCTGAACTACCGGCAGACGCGGGTCGAATCGGCTGGTGATATGCGCCGTGGTCGTCCACAACCAGATCAGCGGCAGGGCCAGCACTAGGACGTAGACCAGCGACCCCCAGCGCTCCACCGCGCTGTCGCCCACCATGCCCGACACGATCCGTGAGACGACCCCGAACAGGGCGAAGACCAGCACCAGATCGAAGAACAACTCCAGGAAGTTCGCCTGCCGCGCGCCTCCCTGTTCACGCAGTGGCGCGGCGGGTCGCTTACCGGCAGGCGGCCGACCCCTGAGCAGTCTCAGCATGATCGGCTGCGGGCGGTCATCCTCGGCCACCGCCCGATTGTTCCGCCCAACGCGGGCCGACCAGGCGCAAACGCCGAGACCGCAGATGACGCGAGTGTGGCGGCTCGCGGTAGCCACCGAATCCAGAAAACCATCACCTCCTCGGATGGTTCTCTGCTCCTCCCACTCCTGCGTCCGGTCCGGCCCAGCGACCACGACCTGGACCACCACCTGACTCCGCCCAGTCGGCGCGTTGACCGAGGTGGACCACACGACACGCAGGTGGCGAGCGTAGGTGCCCTCCGCGCCGCCGCCGAGGACACCTACGCCGAGTCGACCGGAATCTACTTGGCTTCCGGCATGGCCGACGAGTGGTGGTTAACGATCATCCACTTGCCGTCACGCAGCTCGTAGACGTACGTGTAGCGCGCCTCGACTTGCTGACCACTGGCGGCCAGCGTGAATACGTAGACGCCGGTGTCGATGGCGGTGTTCTCATCGAGGATGTTGATGTACGAGTTCTGGATCTTGCCCTGCGGCTTGTTCTCGAGGAAGTGCTCGAAGTAGTCGACAATCTGGGCACGGTTGGTGCGCACCTGGTTCGAGACCGTCGGCAGCAGTACGGCGTCGTTCGCGTACAGGTCCGCTACCACTCGCGGGTCGCCGGTGGCCAACGCCGCGTTCCACTCGGCGAAGAGATTCGCGATCGTGTCCTTGGTCGGCATCTGCTTCTTGGTCGCCGCGGTGGCCTTCGGGCGCTTGGTCTCGCTCGCGTCGGCCCAGGCGTACGCGCCGGTTCCACCCACCAGTACCGCCCCGGCGGCGCCCGCGACAACGATTCGAACTATCCTGCGCACTGTCCAACCTCTTTCTGTCGAATTGCTTCGGCGTGAACAACTATGGGCCAGAGCCGTGCAGCAACCAGACAGCGCAGGGAAAGCGAATGGCAAAGGTTTCACCAGGAAAGTGTTGACCGGAGGTTTAGTTAACTAATACTCCAACCGCACGTTGAGATCTCGCTCTCGCTGCGATCTCCCGGGGAGGGGGTGGACCGGCTCGGCCCGGCGTGACTATCGCCGCACAGCTCCGGTGATCGGCGGCGCGGCTGCGGTGGCCCGCCCTGAGGACGCCAACGTCATCAGGATGGCGGTCGAGGATCATCTGGATTTGCCATCCCCGTGTTGTTGGGCGGCCTGCCAGAGCAGGTTGACGAGTTCAGTAACCAGCGGGGTGGGTCGTTTGCGGTGGACGATGCTGATGTGGCGTGCCGGCCGGCCGCTATCGAGTTCCCGCACCCGAATGCCCGGATGCTCGTGGAGCACCATTGCGGGTACTAGCGCGATGCCGAGGCCGGCTCGGACCAGCGCGAGGGTGAGGGCGTAGTCGGCGGTTTCGTAGCTGATCCGCGGGGTGAAGCCGGCTCGGGCCGCGAGCGTGTCGAGGCAGACGCGGTTGGGGACACCAGCCCCGCCGGAGATCCAGTGCTCGGTGTCCAGATCGGCGAGGTTGAGCTTCGCGGGCGCCGTGGCAGCGAGCGGGTGGGTCGCGGGCAGCACAAGCCTCAGCGGGTCGGTGAGTAGTGGCTGGCGGGCGAGCCCCTGAGCGGGTACGGCGGCGATGCCGGGATACCGGTGGGTGATCAGCAGGTCGAGGTCACCGGACGTGACCAGGCCATATCCGTCGGGCGGCTCCAGGTCGCGCAGAGACAGTTGGACCGTGCGGTGGCGCCCCCGCAATTCGGCCAGGGCCGCGGGTACCAGGGCAGCACCCGCGGTGGCGAAGGTTCCGATCGCCATGCGGTGCTGCTCGGCGCCCAGCGCTGCGGCTGCGGCTGCCTCGGCCTCCCGTAGCTCGCCGAGTACCCGTTCGCCATGCCGGACGAGGACGGTACCGACCTCGGTGAGCCGCTGCGCTCGAGCAGACGCGCGCGCAGCTCCGCTTCGAGCTTGCTGAGCTGTTGGGACACCGCCGAGGGCGTGTACGACATCCGGCGGGCCGCCTCCGCGATGGAGCCGGCGCGAGCGACCTCGACGAGCACCCGCAGCCGCCCCACGTCCAACGCCATTAAGAGATACTAACGGGCCCACACAATTGCGCGCTGGCGCTTAATGCTTCGGCCGCTGATCATCGGGACATGACCGCAACCGCTCTCCACTCCGCTGTCCCGACTACGGCTGACGTCACCGAGGCGGCGGTTACGATCCGCCCGTACGTCCGGCGCACCCCGCTGCTGGACGCGCAGGTCGACGGGCGCCGGCTGCTGCTCAAGCTTGAGCACCTGCAGCGCAGTGGGTCATTCAAGCTGCGGGGCGCGCTCAACGCCATGCTGACCCGTCCACGTGTCGCACACGTGGTCACCGCCTCGGGCGGCAACCACGGCCTAGGCGTGGCCACCGCGGCCAGCATCCTGGGCCTACCGGCCACGGTTTTCGTGCCGAACACGGTGCCGGCCGGCAAGGCCCGGCGGATCGAGGCGACCGGCGCACGGCTAGTCCGCCACGGCGCGACGTACGCCGAGGCGGCCGCCGCCGCGACGGAGGCCGCCGACCGGCCGGGCCACTGCTATCTGCACGCCTACGACGACCCGGCCGTCATTGCCGGGCAGGGCACGGTCGCCGCCGAGGTCGTCGCGGATGTCCCCGAGGTCGACGCCATCGCCGTCTCGGTCGGCGGTGGAGGCTTGGCCGCCGGTACCGCGCTCGCGATCGGCCCACGCGCCACGGTCGCGGTCGAGCCCTACGACTGCCAGTGCCTCGCCGACGCGCTGACCGCGGGCCGACCGGTCGACTGCCAGGTCAACTCCGCCGCCGCGTCGGCGCTCGGCGCTACCCGGATCGGTGAGCTGCCGTTCGCGATCCTCCAGCAACGCCCGGCGGATTCGGTACTGGTCACTGACGCCGAACTGCTGGCGGCTCGCGACCTGCTGTGGGAACACTTCCGGATCGCGGCCGAACCCGCCGCGGCGGTCCCGTTCGCGGCCTGGCTCGCCGGGCGCGTCTCCGGGCGACTCCCGTGCGTGGTCATCTGCGGCGCGAACACCGACTGGACGCCGACGCACACGTAGGCCCTGATTTTGAAAAGGAGCACTCGTGGTGGCAATGACCTGGCACGACAAGAGGGTCAACTTTCGAATCGCCCAACCAGATCAGGCAGCCGAGGTTCTCGGCGTGCTCGACGAGGCGGCGGCCTGGCTCGCACAGCGGAGCATCCACCAGTGGCCGGCGCGGTTCGAGTCATCCTGGATCGAAGACGCCTTGCAGCGAGGAGAAACGTGGCTCGTCGAGGTCGACAACACGGTCACCGGAACCTTTACGCTGGACTGGGCAGACCCCCTCTGGAACGACGTCGCCGGCAACGCCGGATACCTACATCGCGTGGCCATCCGCCGGCGTACATCCGGCCTCGGCGCCGTCATCCTCAGCTGGGCGAAAGGCACCGTACACCAGCACGCTCGGCACGCCCTTCGGCTGGATTGTGTGACCGCCAACCCTCGGCTACGCGCCTACTACGAAGCAGCTGGATTCGTGCACCGAGGTGACGTACTCGTTGCTGGCGCCGCTCCTGGCCAACGCCAGACCCACGGCCAGACCACCCTGGTCAGCCGCTACGAGCTACGCCTGAACTGCTGAACCCAAATATCCGGCCATCCCTCTCGTGAATCCGCCCGCGTTAGCCGAGCACCCTATCGCCGCTGTCATGCTTCACAGGGAGCCTTTCCAAGCTGATCTTGCAGTTCCTGGCCGGTGCAGGCAGCCCGGACATCGATGAAAGCGAGGCTCCATTTAAGACGGCAGTCGACCAAGATCCGATGCCCCAACCGGGAGCCTCGCCTGTGCTGTCTCACCCCTCCACGATCCCGCTGTCCAGCCGGACCCTGAACCACCTGGCCCCGCATCCGCCAGCACCGCCCAGCGCCGGTACCGATGGCGGCGTCTCACGCCGGGCCGACAGGCGCTGCTCGCCCTGGCCCACCTGCCCAACGGCGACACCTACACCCGGCTCGCTGCCGGGTTCGAGATCGGAGTCGCCACCGCCTGGCGGTACGTGCGGGAAGCGATGGCCCTGCTCGCCGCAGCCGCCGAGGAGCTGGCCACGGCGATGCAGCGCATCCGACTGGCGTACGCGATCCTGACGGCACGCTGATTCCGATCGACCGGATCGCCGACCAGAAGCCGTACTACTCCGGTAAGCACAAGCGGCACGGCGTGAATGTGCAGGTCATCGCCGACGCCGCCGGTCGGCTCGTGTGGGCGTCACCGGCCCTGCCGGGCTCGGCACATGATCTGTCGGCCGCCCGGGCCCACGGCATCATCGACGCTTTGACCAGCACGCACGTGATGACTTTCGCCGACAAGGGATACCAGGGCGAGACCAGCCGCTACGCAGGATAAAAAGAACTCAATGATCACGATCTACGGTTGGGGTACCAACCGTCACGCCGAGAGACGAGTCAGGCGGCGCGCAGCGCGATACGCACCGCCACGCCGCCCGATGGAGCCTCGTCGAGGGCGACCGTCCCACCGATGTCCAGCACGAGCTGCTTCACGATCGCCAGCCCGAGGCCAAAGCCCGACCGTCCTTGGCCTGCCGGCCCGCGCCAGAACCGGTCGAACGCCCGTTCCCGTTCGGCAGTTGACATCCCAGGACCTTCGTCCAGCACCGTGGTCACGACCATGCCCTCCCGCCGGCGGATGGACACCGTCACGACGCCTCCGTTCGGGGAGAAGTCCAGCGCGTTGGAGAGCACGTTGTCCAGCACCTGCTCCAGGTGGCCGGGCGTGGCGAGTGCGAAGGTGTCCGACGCCGGGGCGTCCAGGCGTAGCTCGACGGCGCGGTCGTCGGCGACCGCACGCCAGATCTCGAACCGTTCGGCCACCACCCGGTTGACCGGCACCCGCGCCACCGCGGCCACCTGGGCCTGCGCCTTTGCCAGCGCCAGCAGGCCGTTGACGAGGCGCGTCATGCGGACCACCTCGGCCGTGGCCCGCTCGACGTCCTCGCGCACCGCGACGTCGTCGATCCCGTCCGCGATGTTGTCCAACGCGAGCCGCAGCGCGGTCAATGGCGTACGAAGCTGGTGCGACGCGTCGGCGACGAATGCTCGTTGCGAGCGGATCAGCACGTCGATCGTCTCTGTGGCGTTGTTGAGCGTACGAGCCAACGTCCGTATCTCGGCGGGCCCGGACTCCTTGGCGCGCGCGGTCAGATCGCCGTCACGGAGCACGCTCGCCATCTCGTTCAGCTCCCGAAGCGGCCTGGTCAGGCGCCGGGCGAGCAGGCTGCCGAGCATCGCTGCCACGATCAGCACCCCCACGGCCAGGGCCACGCGGAACAGCCAAATCTGGCGGATCCGCGTGTCGACCGGTGCTGCGGGATAGCTGATCCGTACCGCTCCCACCACCTCGCCGTTCTCGGCTTGCGCCGGCACGGCGAGCACCAGGCCTTCGGCGGCCAGTGCCGAGGCATCGCCCCAGCGCTGCCACTCCCGACCGGCCAACGCGGCGGAGAAGGCCGCGTCGTCGCTGGCGACCGGCATCGGCAGCGAGCCCGCCGGGCGTCCCCCGGCCAGCAGCACATCCATCCGCCCGGGTGTCTCCCGTTCGAAGGCGTCGACCAAGCTGGTCAACGCCCTTCGCGACGAATCGTCATCCACGGCAAGCAGCCGGGCGGCCGTCTCCGCCTCCCGGCGCACCGCGCTCTCGGTGTCGCCCCGCAACTGGCCGGACAGCGTGACGGCCACCGGGATCGTGAAGCCGCCGATGGCGAGCGCGACCAGCAGAACATAAGTCGCAACGAGCTGACGGACAATCATCTCGTGGTCAGCCGGTAGCCCACGCCACGTACGGTCTCAATGGCAACGACATCACCGAGCTTGCGGCGTAGTGCGGCGACGTGCACATCGAGCGTCTTGGTGGAACCGAACCAGTTCGCGTCCCACACCGCCTCCATAATCTGTTCCCGGGTGAACAGGGCGCCGGGCTCCTCGGACAACAGAGCGAGCAGGTCGTACTCCTTCGGAGCGAGCGAAACCTCGACACCGTCGAGCATTACCCGGCGGCCACGACGGTCGATCACCAGGCGCTGGGAGAGGGCAACCTGCTCGGCCGAACCTCCGGCCGCATCGGCGTTCACCGTTCCGACGCGGCGCAGCACCGCCCGCATCCGGGCGACCACCTCGCGGATGCCGAACGGCTTTGACACGTAGTCGTCGGCGCCGATCTCGAGCCCGACCACACGGTCGACCTCCTCGGAGCGGGCGCTGATGACGATGATCGGTACGTCACTGCGAGAGCGAAGGTGGCGACAGACGTCGAGGCCGTCCGTGTCCGGCAAACCGAGGTCGAGCAGGACGAGGTCTTGTCCGGGTGCCGCCAACGCCTCGCGACCGGTGCGCACCCAGTCCACCTCGAATCCGTACCGCGCCAGCCCGCGCTTCAGCGACTCCGCAACCGAGTCGTCATCCTCCACCAGCAGCACGCGCATCGCACCATCATTCCACGCGGCCCGGTTAGCGATCACGATCATGTACACCCCACGCGGTTACCCGAGACATACGTGGAGCCAATACTGCAAGCCGATGTCGTTACGTTCGGTGACCGATTGACACCTTTCCAGGATCGGCGAACCGAAGACCTTCACCAAGCAATGATCGGACCGGGTGTCGTCGGGAGCGTGGTGGTGTGTCTGCAACAAACCTGCAAACCCCATCCCTTGAAGTCCGGAAATCGCTTTTCATACCCTGGGGTTTCGTCGATGTTTCGTTTCCTTGACCGGGCCAAGGAACGCGGAACACGAGGCTATCTGCGGCGTTCGGGAAGCAGGGCAGCACCTGCGCCGTGGTCATCTCCGACAAGCGCCTTTCCTGCGCTCGACGCCGCGCCGATATCAAGGTCCGGTGCGGCAACCCCACGAAAGGGCACTCCGCAATGAAGCATCCGACCCGAACTCGACGGCGCTGGCGCGCCGCGGTCCTGGCTACCGTCACGCTGACCGCAGCGGGCGTCCTCACCGCGATCGGCGCTACTGGCGCCTCGGCGGCCACGATCGACACGAACGCCTGGTACCAGCTCGTCTCGCGGCACAGCGGCAAGGCCATCGACGTGTGCGGCCAATCCACCGCCGACCGGGCGTGTATCCAGCAATGGGATCGCGCCAACCAGGCCAACCAGCAGTTCCAGTTCGTCTCCTCCGGCAGCGGCTACTACCGGCTCAAGGCCCGCCACTCCGGCAAGGTCATCGACGTCCTCGACTGGTCCACCGCCGACGGCGCCTCCCTCATCCAATGGCCCGACACCAACGGCGCCAACCAGCAATGGCGGGTGATCGACACCGACAGCGGCTACGTCAAACTGATCAACCGGCACAGCGGCAAGGCGATGGACGTGTGGGAGTGGTCCACCGGGAACGGCGGCCGCATCTCCCAGTACACCGACACCAGCGGCCGGAACCAGCAGTGGCAGCTGAACAAGGTCGACGGCGGCGGCAGCCCGACCACACCACCCCCGTCGGGTGGTTGGCCGACGCCGACCGGCCAGGCCTCGGTCGACGGCACCGTCCGGGTCGACAGTGGCGAGGTCCGCGACGGCGGGATGCGCCGCTACTGCTGCATCGGTGACGGCAGTCAGGAGGAGAGCCAGGACCCGATGTTCGTGCTGGAGGACGGCGCAACCCTGCAGAACGTCATCATCGGCGCCCCCGCCGGTGACGGCATCCACTGCGAGGGTGACTGCACGATCCGCAACGTCTGGTGGGAGGACGTGGGCGAGGACGCCGCCACCTTCCGCGGCGGCTCGAACTACTACGTCATCGGCGGCGGCGCGCGCCGCGCCTCCGACAAGGTGTTCCAGCACAACGGCAGCGGCACGGTGCACATCTCCGGCTTCTACGCCGAGGACATCGGCAAGCTCTACCGGGCCTGCGGCAACTGCTCGACGTCGCACCAGCGCCACACGGTGATAGACAACGTGACGGTCCGCAACGCGGACGCGGTCGCCGGTATCAACGTCAACTGGGGCGACACCGCCCGCTTCACCCGGATCACCATCTACGGCGACGCCGACGTGTGCCAGAAGTGGGAGGGCGCACCGAAGGGCGAGGAGCCCACGCTCATCGGCACCGGCGCCGACGGCGTCCATTGCATCTACCGCGAATCGGACATCACCCGTCGCTGACCCGTACCCACCGGCGGTGGGGCGGCCGGTAGCCCGCGGACGCCCCACCGCCCCGGCGGCGCGGCCGGCCGGGAGGGCGGGGCGCTTCGCTGTGTCTGGGGTCAGTCGGTTACGCAGGCAGCGACGTGGCGGCTCAACCGGTCGGCCACCGGGACGATCGGGCCCGCTACTCTCGGGCGACGTCGATGCGAGCGGAGCCACGGGTAACGTGGGACGGCCGCTCGTACGGACGCTCGTCACGGCCGGCGAACAGGTGACGGCGGTGTCGCGAGGGATCTCAGCGCTGGACGTGCCAGCGGGGGTACGGCACGAGCAGGCCGACCTGGCCGAACCGGTAAGCCTCGCGCCCGCGCTCGACCTCGGCAGCAGGCGATGGCGATCGCCGACGCGCTGGGGGAGCCGGTGCGGTTCGTCGAGCAGAGCCGCGCGGAGGCTCGGGCACAGATGCTGCGGTTCATGCCTGAGCCGGTCGTGGAGACCACCCTTGACATCCTGGGCACGCCGAAGCCCGCTGAACAGCGGGTGAGCCCCGACGTCGAGCGAATCCTCGGCCGCCCGCCCCGCACCTTCGCCGACTGGGTGGCGCACAACTCCGCAGCGTTCGGATAACCCGCCCGGAGACGATCCCCGCACCGGTGCCTGCCCTCGGCCACCGCCTTCCCGGCCGAGGCGGCACCTTGCCACCTGACGGCTGCCCGGCCGCAATCCAGAGCAGGTGCCGGTTAGTTTGCGTCGAGGGCGAGTCCGACGATCTGGGCGAGGGGGGTCGGTGCCGTCGAGGGGTCCGCTGGTGATCGTGGCCAGCGGACGACGCGGGGACTGGTCGCGGGCAAGGCGCATCCGTCGCTGCGCGGATGGCGGCAGTCCGGTGTGTCGGAGAGTGGCCGACTGACCGCGTTAGGCACAATCGACGATTGTTGCTGGGCGATTGGGGACGAGCCGGGAGGTGTGATGCGGCGTCGCGGCCGACGGCTCGCTCGGGCGGCGCTGCACGGGATGCTCCTGTTCGGTGGCGTCATCGCCACCTGGAGCGCCTACGACGCGATCACGGACGAGCCGGCCTACGCCGCCGATGAGCCCCACCCGGGCATCGTCGGCAATCTGCTCGGCGGTGCCGAGGCGGCGGCCGAGGGTGTCCTGTCGCTCCCGCCAGCCACGCGCGGTGGCTCGGCGACGCTTGACCGCCGCCCAACTGGACTGGACGTGGTGCGCGAGCCGGCGTCCGTGACGGCGGGGACAGCCGGAGCCCGGGTGCTGGCCTGCGCGGAGCGGGATCCGGCGGTGCAGGTCCAGCGCGGTGATCTGCCGGCGGTGGTGGCGCCGGTGCGTCGCGGGGCGGAGCGGGCGGCGGGCGCGGATGGATCGACAGCCGTCGAGGCCGACCCGCCGGTTACCCGTCCGGTCGCCGGCGCTACGGCACCGCTGGTGCAGGGGATCGCCGGGACGGAGCTCCTCGACTCCGTCGACTCCGTTGTCGGGCCGGTGGCCCAGCCGATCGTTGAGACACTCGCCCCGGTCCTCGCCCCGTTGACCGGGGTGACCCGGCCGATCCTCGGCCAACCGGCGAGCGCGCTGGATCCGCCCTGCGATCCGGTCGAACCGCAGCCCGAGCACTGCCTCCGGATGCATGCCGTGGCCCCGACGCACCCGATCGCCGTACCGCCCGGGCGGTGTTGGAAGGTGGCTGTGGAGCGGTGCAGGGGCGGCGAGTCGGCCACAGGTGCTGCCGCTGACGCGAGTCGTGGCGCCGGGCGCATCGGTGGGACCGGCACTGGCGGCCTGACGCCGACCTCGCCCGGCAGCGCGACTAGTTCCGCCTCCTCAGGCGCCGGCACGGCGGCGGCGGTCGAGGTTTCTGGGCATCCATGGACGCCGGACCTGGTATCCGAGCCTTGCGCCTCCTCCGCGTGTGAGACCTTCAGAAGGCGCTCGCCCCAGCCCGATACCAGACCTGCCTGACCGTCACCTCGTCGTCGGCTGGTGGGTGGCTACGGCTGATTCAGCAGCCCAGCCCGGCAGGAAGCGAGGTGTGGCCGCGGCGTCGCCGCACCGGCCACATGAGCGGGAATGCGTGGTGGCTCCGGCTGCGGTGAACCACGGCGCATCACCCGCCTCACACGCCTTCGTGGTGGTGCCACCGGGCCGTGACCTAGGGACCCTGCACGCCCGATCAGCCGGCACATTCGCCGACGTCGATTAGCGATGACGGCGCACACCGCCTGTCCGCTCCACAGCGGGCGACCTCACCTGACCACACACCCGCCCCGAGAGGACGGCTACGCCGCCCCGGGGCAACCACGCCTAACACCGGAGGTATCCATGACAGCCATTCCCCCCATCGTCCGCGCCCGCTGGTGCGACAGCGGCCATATCGCAACCCTCGTCGCCGGCTCCCTGCACACCTCCGCGATCGGCGTCTGGCTCGTGCCCGACGACGACCAGCGGTGCAACGTGCTCACTGCCGTCTCTCGCATCTGGGTCGAACATGCACTTCTCTTCGGCGAGGTCTTTCTCCTCGCCGACCGCTCGGCCGCCGCCGTCTGGTTCCACCGCTACCGTCCCATCCCGCCGCCGGCGAGCTACCGCCAACGGCTCGCCGCTGCCTGCGGTGACCACCTGGACCGCTTTCGTTGCCTCGACCGCACCCTCAACGCGCACCGCCTGGTCGATGCCCACAACCACCTGGCATTTCTCGCGGTCCAGCCGGCCGCCTGGCGCGCCGCCCGCGCCTCCGCCCTGCTCGCCCGCTGCCTCGTGCGGATGGATCGTCTTGCGCTTCCCGCCTACGCGGAGGCCACGACCGGCGCCGAGGCTGCCCTCTACACCCGGCACGGCTACACCGCCCGCGATCCCTTCGCGCTCCCGGACGGCACCCTCGTCCACCCACTGTGGCGCCGGCCGGCAGGGCAGCGCGCTGCCCCGGCACTGCGATCGTCCAACAGCCGGCCAGGGTGGCCACGGGGCAAGACGCGACTAACGGCACCATGAGGATCCAGGCTCACCCACCTCCGCCGGGTTGCCTCGCGCTGTCCGACGCGCATCGCGAGTACTCCACGGCCGGTGCGGTAGGTGCCGTGGGTCGTCGAGGTCGGCGCAGACCGGAGCGCGCATGACGATCGAGTTTCTGTGGGGCCCCCGCCCCCAGCCGACCCGCGGTCCCAAGCCGGCGCTGAGCCTGGAACGCATCGTCGCCACCGCGATCGAGCTCGCCGATGCCGAAGGGCTGGCCGCGGTCTCCATGCAGCGAGTCGCCGCCGACCTCGGCTTCACCAAGATGTCGCTCTACCGCTACCTGCCCGGCAAGACCGAACTCGTGGCGCTGATGGTCGAACAGGCCATCGACGAACCCCCGGCGCTGACGACGAACGACTCGCGGGCCGGGCTGAAGCAGTGGTCACGCCACATACTGACCCGATTCGTACGCCACCCCTGGGCGTTGGAGGCCACCGTGGGCCCACGCCCGCTGGGCCCGAACGAACTTGGCTGGATGGAGCACGCCCTGGCGTTGCTGACCGAGACTGGCCTGACCGGCAGCGAGCGTTCTCGACACCGTCGCCGTGCTCGCCGGGCACGTACGCACCCTCGCCCAGCAGGCCGCAGCAAGCCAGAAGCCCGAGCACCATCTCGCCGCCACCATCGCCGAGGCGCTACGCCACCACAGCGACCGCTTCCCAGCCCTGTCCGCAACCATGGCCTCCGCAGCCACCGACGGCGCCCAGGACCAGGCGTTCGAGTTCGGGCTGGACCGCATCCTCGACGGCCTCGACATGCTGATAGCGCACCGGCGCCAACGCCCCGCATAAACGTGGCCCCAGCAACACCTGGCACGATCCGCCGTCCAAGTGGCGAACTCCCGGCTGGCCTTCGGACCGAAGGGAGATGGGAAGGCGAAGCGGCAAGGGCGGCCTGTTGCTGGCCGAGCTCGGGTCGGCGTCCGGCCCAGGGCGCCCGGCGCCCGCGCCCGTCTGAGATGAGTCGGGGCAGGTCCGGCTTGTCGCCGGCTCGTGCGGCCGCCGGCCGGGCGAAGATCGCCACCAGGCCGGCGCGCGTCCGCCACCAAGACAGGATCTGGACGATGCCGAACGCCATCTCGATGACGAAGAACAGCCACAGCAGCCCATGTTCTAGCGGGCAGCCGGTGAGGTAGCGGGTTGGGTTCGTAGCAGGCGGGTGATGGGCCGCAGTGCCGTGGTCAGGCTGACGTGCCGGCTGACCGTGTCGCGGACGGCGGCTAGGGACCGGCTGCGGCTGAACATGAGGCGGGCCAGGGTGCGTGAGTTGTTCTGGGCGGCCAGCACTCGTGGTTTCTGGGCCCTTTCGTAACCGGCCAGCAGATCGGGGACGCGGTCGATCGTTGCGTGCCGCAGGCAGGAGCACAGGACGTGAGCGGATTCGATGGCCATGCCGGCTCCGATGCCCGCGGTAGGCAGGAAGCCGGCGGCGGCGTCGCCGAGTAACACGACTCGGCCGATCGCCCAGGATGCGGCGCGCCGGTCGAAGAGCGGCCAGAAGTAGGCCCGCTGCGTGCTGATCGCCGCGAGGGCCGCTCGCATCCGGTCGTCGAGGCGCGGTACCTGACCACGGATCACGGTGGCGAATCGCGCCGGGCCGGCTTCGGTGTCGCGGCGGTCGCCACCGACGAACACGCCGGTCATACCCCTGACCGGGTAGGTGCCGGCGAAGAACCCGGCTCCCCATAGTTCCTCACCCAGGTCCATGTCGGCATCGGCGTCGGTCCAGGCCACCCAGCCGCCCCACCCGGAGTCGAACCCGGTTACCTGCGACGGCGGCAGCAGCAGGTCGCGGGTGGCCGAGTGCAGACCGTCCGCGGCGATGACCAGATCGAACTCCGTCTCGCGTACCTGCCCGTCGCCGCCGCGCAGGGTCACCTGGACGCAGGACGCTGTCTGTCGCAGGGCGGTCACGGTGGTGGCGTAGGCGACCGGGCCGTCGCCGAGCAGGTCAAGCAGGGCGGCTCGATCGATGCCCCGGTAGTCGCCGTAGCGGCCCATGAGGTCAGCCATGGCGTACTCGCGTAGCGGCCGGCCCCGTCGCCCGATGGCCCGGTAGCGGTCAAGGCCCACGCTGGCCGCCAGATACCGGTCCCGCAGCCCCAGTTCGGCGATGGCCGGGTCGACCAGTGGCATCAGTGCCAGCATGTAGCCGGCCCTGGCGTGCGCGTCGGCGCGTTCGACGACCGCGGCATGTAAGCCCTGCCTGCGCAACAACGCCGCCGCTGAGGCGCCGGCGATGCCGGCCCCGACGATCAGTACGCGGATACGGTCCCGGTCGACCGCCGCCAACGCCTCGTCCAGGTCACCCGTCGTGAACGGCATCCTGCTTCACCTCCACCGTTGGACCGGCCGGTCCAACGGCCACGCTAACACCGTTGGACCACCCGGTCCAACGGTGGTGGTAGCGTGGTCCGGTGAGTGCCACCGGACCCGCGCGGATGCCGCCCGGCCGGCAGCTGCGGCTGGCGCAGATCGCTGCGGCAGAATTCGCCACTTACGGCTACGAACGAGCGTCGCTCAACCGGATCATCCGCGCGGCGGGGATGAGCAAGAGCTCGTTCTACCACTTCGTCGGCTCCAAGCACGCCCTGTTCGACCAGGTCATCGTCCAGGGAGGTCGGGCGCTGATCGAGGCGCTGAACGTTCCGCGCCCGGCAGCGTTGCGCGAGCAGTTCTGGCCGCAGGTGACAGCCCTGATCGGGCGGCTCGCCGCCCTGGACGGCAGCCAGCAGTGGCTGGCCGACGTTGGCCGCATGTTCCACCTTCCGGACGCCCCCCGGACCCCGGGCAGCGCCCTCCATACGGCGTGGACCCGGATCGACGCCTGGATCCAGCAGGCCGTCACGATCGGCCGCCAGGTCCGCGCGATCGGCAACGACCTACCGGGGGATTTGCAAGCCGAGCTGGCGCTGACCGTGCTCGGGGTGATGGATCGCTGGTCGCTGCGGCAGGCCAGCGATCTCACTGTCCGGCAGCGCCAGGAGTTGGGGCGGGCTGAACTCGACGCGGTGCGCCGACTACTCGGCGGCGGCCGAGAGTAGTGCTATCGGAGGGCGTTGCGTGCCCGCTCACCCCAGGACAGGCCCGGCCGTACGGCGGAGCCGGATGTCGTCGATGCGCAACGCGTGGTTGAGCGCTCTGGCGGTGAGGTCGGGCCCGCGCACAGACGGTAGGACGAACCGGGCCTCACTTGTCGCCAGCGGCCGGCTCAGAGGGTGCCGTACGTGTGACCGGCCACCGTCATTCATGCTTTTCGGGTGAGGTCCGATCATCATCGGCGCTCCTATTCTCCGGGTGATGGACGGGGGATGGGAGGTGGCGATGGCGCATGTGATTGATGAGTTCCTTGAGCGGCTTGGCCGGGGCGAAATTCCGACGGCCGAGTTTCTGCCGCCAGCGGTACGCGGCACCGTCCGTCTCGACGTTGAGAGCGACAAGCGGACCGACCAGTGGTTTGTCACGATGCAGAAGGGGAAGGCGCGCGTGGCGCGCGCAGGCAAGGAGCCGGAGGCGGTGATGCGGGGTAGCCGGCCGGCGTTCGACCGGCTGGCCAGCGGTGAGGAAACCTTCGTGTCGTTGCTGTTCCGGAACGACATCATCGTCGAGGGGAACATACAGTTGGTGGACAGGTTCTCACGCCTCTTCCCCAGCCCCAGATCCGCGCACCATCCTCGCGAGTTCGCGCGTAAGGAGAGGCGGAAGACGTGATCGGGAAGACCGTCAGCATCTTGGACGGCAACACGTTCATCGTCACCGACGAGCGGGGTGATATGAGCCCCTCTCCAGCCTTTCCGACCGGGCTCTTCTACTTCGACACCCGCTTCCTGTCGGTCTGGGCACTCAGCATCAACGGGCAACGGCTCAGTGCGCTGTCCAAGGACGAGGTGCAGTACTTCGAGACCCATTTCTTCCTCGTGCCCGGCGAGCCGACGCACTATGTCGATGCGAAGGTCTCGGTGATCCGGGAGCAGTCGATCTCCGCCGACTTCATCGAACGCCTGACCGTACTCAATCACGACATCAAGCCCGCGCGTTTCACGCTGCGGCTCGACGTGAGCAGCGATTTCGCCGACCTGTTCGAGATCAAGGACGTGCGGCGGAAGAGCGGATCAACGTCGGTCCAGAGGGAAGATGGCCGCCTCCGCCTCTGCTACACGCGAGAGCAGTTCCGCCGAGAGACGATCATTTCCAGTAGCGCGGCGGCGCGTGTCGACGACGGTGGGATGTGTTTCGACATTGTGGTCGAGTCGCGCGGATCGTGGCATGTCGAGCTGCGTGTGCAGCCCATCATCCACGGGGCCCGGGCCGAGACCGGAGGAGGCGTCTGGGGTGCCCACCGGAAACGCCGGCTCAGCCAGCAGCTACGGCGTGATCTGGAGCACTGGCTCAAGCGGGTACCACAGCTGTCCTGCGACTATGAGCCCCTCCAAACGGCGTATGAGCGCAGCATCGTCGATTTGGCTGCCATGCGGTTCACCACACTGTCCGGCGGGATGCCGATACCGACCGCCGGTCTGCCCTGGTTCATGACCATCTTCGGGCGGGACAGCATCTTCATCTGCCTGCAGGCGCTGCCGTTCGCGCCGCAGTTGGCTCCGCCCGTGCTGCGCCTGCTGGCCGCCCTACAGGGCAGTCGACTCAACGACTTCCGCGAGGAGGAGCCGGGGAAGATCCCGCACGAGCTCCGGTATGGAGAGTCCGCCGCGTTTCAGGAGCAGCCGCACAGTCCCTACTACGGGTCGGCGGATGCCACTCCGCTGTTCGTGATCCTGCTGGACGAGTACGAGCGGTGGAGTGGAGACGCCAAACTGGTGCGGTACCTTGAGCACGACGCCCGGGAGGCGTTGGACTGGATCGACGAGTACGGCGACCTGCTCGGCAACGGCTACATCTCCTACTGGCGGCGCAACACCGTCAACGGCCTGGAGAACCAGTGCTGGAAAGACTCCCCGGACTCGATCTCCTAC
>NZ_POUB01000219.1 GCF_003236335.1 Micromonospora deserti | reverse complement strand
AAATCTACACTTCTAGCTTCGTCGGCAGCGTCAAGTGTGTATAAGAGACAGGGGCGCGGAGGAAGCGCTCGGCGGCGGGAACGGCGGTGGCGGTGCTGGCCCCGCCCTTCTCGACGAAGACGGCGAAGGCGATGTCGCCCTGCCAACCGATGAACCAGGCGTGCGTGTGGGCGGGGTTGTTGTCGTATTCGGCGGTGCCGGTCTTGCCGTGCACCGGGTCGCCCGGCACGTCCCGCAGCGCGGTGGCGCTGCCGCTGGTGACCACCTCGCGCATCATCGTCTTGAGCGCCTGGACCGACTCCGGCTTCAGCTGCGGCCCGGGGGCGGCGGGCTGGGCGGGCGCCGGATCGAGCACCAGTTTCGGCTGCTCGAAGCGCCCCCGGGCGACCGCCGCGGTGGCGGACGCCATGGCGATCGGGCTGACCACGGTGGTGCCCTGCCCGATCGCGGCGGCGGCCTGCTCGGTGGCGCCCCCGTTGGCGGAGACCTTGCCGGTGAAGGCGTCCAGGCCGAGATCCCACTGCCCCTCCAGCCCCAGCGTGCGGCCGGCCACAGCGAGACCGTCGGCGCCCAGCTGCGGGGCCAGGGCCGTGAAGGCGGTGTTGCAGGACTTCGCGAAGTCGGTGCGGAACGGCACCGTCCCGAGCTCGAAGTTGTCGGAGTTCTTGAACGGCCGGCCGTCGACCGTGAACGTCTTCGGGCAGTCGACCGGCGCGTCCGGGGTGACCGCCCCTCGGTCCAGCAGCCCGAGCGCGCTGACCATCTTGAAGGTGGAGCCGGGCGGGACCTGGGCGGTGAAGGCCAGATTCTCCCCGGCCGCACCGGGGCCGTTGGCCGCCGCGAGCACGGCGCCGTCGCTGATCCGGACCGCCACCAGGGCGGCGCGACGCTTCTCGGCGCGCAGGGCGTCGTCGGCGGCGTTCTGGGTACCCACGTCGAGCGTGGTCTTCAGCGGCTGGCCCGGCTGCGGGTCCCGGTGGAACACCTCGGCACCGGTCGGCACCAGCGTGCCGTCCGGGCCGGGGCGTTCGACGATCACCGTCAGCCCCGGCGCGCCGCGCAGCCGCTCGTCGTAGCGGCCCTGCAGCCCGCCGTGGCCCACCAGGTCACCGGCCACGTACCGGTCCGGGTGCTTGGCGAGGTCGTCGGCCTGGGCCGGGTCGACGGAACCGAGCACGGCGCGGGCGAACTCGCGGGTCGGGGCGAGATCCAGCTTGTCGGCGCGGAACTTGGTGCCCGGCAGGTCGTAGATGCGCGACTTGATCTGCCGGTACGCCTCCTCGCGCAGCGTCACCACCTCGACGAACGCGCCCGGGTCGGCATCGGAGAGCCGCTTGGGCAGGCCGGAGAGGTCGACCGGCGGGGTGATCGGCGGCCGGACCGCCCTGAAGGCGTCGTCCAGCTTGCGAGTGAGCCCGTTCACGTCGGTGACCCCACTCGGCTGTACCCCTACTCGGACCACCGGTCGGGGGGCCACGATCGGCTGGCCGGCGCCGTCGAGCACGCCGGCCCGGGGACCGGCGTCCCGGCGTACCCCGAGCCGGTCGCCCGTGGTGAGCTGCTCCTGCACCAGCTGCGGCTCCCAGATCACCTGCCACTGGTCGTCGTCGCCCCGGGTGAGCCGTACCTGCCGGTCGTACGCCCACCGGGTCTGGCCGGGAAGGGTCCACTCGACCTGGACCACCGCGGTCGCGGTGTCCGCGGTGATCTTGGGATCGCCCTTGCGGGTCAGCGCCGGGGGCGTGGCCGCCAGTTCGCCGGAGAGCTCCTTGATCTCTCGCGCCACGTCGGCCGCCGGCACCTTCGCGCCGGTCGGGTCGACGAAGCCGACCTTCTGCAGGTCACCGGAGCGCCAACCGGCCAGGAAGGCGTCGACGCTACGCTCCGGGCCGTCAGCGGCCGAACAGGCGGTGAGCGCGGCGGTCGCGAGCGCCGCCGCGGCGAGCGCGGCGAGCGTCGGACGGCGCCGGCGGCGGTGACGGTGCGGGTACGACAGGTGCATGCAGCTCATCCCCCGGATCTCGAACTGCCCTGCACGGTAGTACGCCCCGCCGTCCGCATCGTCCCCGGGCGGGGGCGGACGTGCGGAAAGACGGACCCGTGACGGTGTGATGAACATCCAGAGGCGGGGTACTCCCGGGACCGGCCAACCTCGTACCCGCAACGGGTGAAAGGACAGTGTCCGGATCCGGACGTCCGGCCCAGTGGTCCGCCGGGGAAGGGGCAGACCGGCAGGGCCTAGGCTGGGCGGCAGAGTGACCCACAACGCGGTGGGTCGAGGGGAGTGGCACCGATGGACCGGCGTCCGGCGATCAAACCGGGACCCGACCTCCGGCCGGATGACACCGGCCAGGACGACAGCTTCGATTCGGCGACCGACGGGGACGGTTTCGGCCGACTCGACACAGGAGTGACCGGGATGACCGGTTCGAGCGTCGACACCATCTACGAGCTGGGCCTGCCCGGGGAGGCGCTGCCCGGCGACGTGGAGGACACCGAACTTGACGAACCGGTACCGAACGCGGAGCGGCTGGTCGCCCATGCCGTCGCGCTCGCCGGCGACGACCACGACGCGGCGACCCTGGTCAGCCGCTTCTGGCGGTTCGCGCCGGACGAGGAGCTGATCGGTTTCACCGCCGAGGAGATGCTGGCGGCGGCCCGCGCCCACCGGGACCTGGCCCAGCAGCGGGTACCGGGCGAGCTGAAGCTGCGCATCCACGAACCCGACGCGGACCAGCACCACACCGTCATCGAGATCGTCACCGACGACATGCCCTTCCTCGTCGACTCGGTGACCGCCCTGCTCAACTCGCACCACCTCGACATCCACCTGCTGGTCCACCCGCTGGTGGTGGTCCGCCGGGAGCCGCTCGGCCGGCTGACCGAGGTCTCCGCCGACGTCGAGCCGGACGACGCCATCGCCGGTGACCTCGTCGAGAGCTGGATGCGGATCGAGATCGACCCGATCCGCGACCCGGAGGAGCGGGACAAGCTCCGCCGGGAGCTGCAACGGGTGCTCACCGACGTGCGGGAGGCGGTCGAGGACTGGCCGAAGATGCGCCAGCGCGCACTGTCCCTGGCCGACGAGCTCGCCGCGGCCCGCACCTCCGACAACCGGCCGCCGGTGCCGGAGAAGGACATCACCGACTCGGTCGAACTGCTCCGCTGGCTCGCCCACGACCACTTCACGTTCCTCGGCTACCGGGAGTACCGGCTGGGCGAGACCGCCGACGGCGGGCAGGCGCTGCAGGCGGTGCTCGGCACCGGGCTGGGCATCCTGCGCCAGGACTCCACCGAGGCGCGGGCGCTGTCGTCGATGACGCCGGAGGCGCACGAGCGGGTCACCGAGAAGCGTCTGCTGATCATCACCAAGGCGAACTCGCGGGCCACCGTGCACCGGTCGGCGTACCTGGACTACATCGGGTTCAAGGTGTTCGACGAGGCCGGCGAGGTGGTCGGGGAGCGGCGCTTCCTGGGCCTGTTCTCCACCGCCGCGTACCGCACCAGCGTGCGGGAGCTGCCGGTGGTGCGGCGCAAGGTGGCCGAGGTGCTGGACCGTTCCGGCCTGAGCCAGCGCAGCCACTCCGGCAAGGACCTGCTGCAGATCCTGGAGACCTACCCGCGCGACGAGCTGTTCCAGATCAAGACCGACGACCTGTACCACGCGGTGATCGGCGTCCTGCGGATGGCCGGCCGCCGCCAGTTGCGGGTCTTCCTGCGCCGGGACGCGTACGGGCGGTTCATCTCCTGCCTGATCTACCTGCCACGGGACCGGTTCACCACGCAGAACCGGCTGCGCATGCAGGACATCCTGCTGCGCGAGCTGAACGGCGTCGGGGTGGACTACACCACCCGGGTGACCGAGTCGATGCTGGCCCGGGTGCACTTCATCGTCCGGACCGACCCGACCAAGCCCCCGGGCGACATCGACGCCGACCTGCTCGCCGAGGAGCTCGCCGACGCGACCCGGCTCTGGGACGACGACTACCGGCTGGTGCTGGAGCGCAAGCTCGGCGACGAGCAGGCCAAGCACCTGTTCAGCCGGTACGCCGACGCCTTCCCGGAGGGCTACAAGGACGGCCACACGCCGTACGAGGCGATGAAGGATCTGGCCAAGCTGGAGCTGCTGGAAGAGCCGGGCCAGCTGGAGATGCACCTGTTCCGCAAGCAGTTGCCCCCGCGGGCCGGTGGCCGGGAGCCGGACGCCGACGAGGCGATGGATGTCCGGTTCAAGGTCTACCGGTACGGCGAGCCGATGATGCTCTCCGCGGTGCTGCCGGTGCTGCACTCCCTGGGTGTCCGGGTGGTCGACGAGCACCCCTACGAGGTGGAGCGGGTCGACGGCCGGATCTGGCTCTACGACTTCGGGCTGCGGCTGCCGGAGGGACACCAGGAGCTGGCCGAGGTCCGCCCGCACGTGGAGAACGCGTTCGCGGCGGCGTGGCGGGGCGAGGCCGAGGTCGACGGCTTCAACGAGCTGGTGCTGCGCGGCGGGCTCACCTGGCGGCAGGTGGTGGTGCTGCGGGCGTACGCGAAGTACCTGCGCCAGGCCGGGACGGTCTTCTCGCAGGACTACATGGAGTCGACGTTCATCGCCTACCCGCGGATCGCCGCGCTGCTGGTCGAGCTCTTCGAGGCCCGGTTCGCGCCGGGCACCCTGGATGCCGAGCAGCGTAAGCAGCGCAGCAACGAGCTGGTGACCGCCATCCGTGCCGCCCTGGACGACGTGGCCAGCCTCGACCAGGACCGGATCCTGCGGTCGTACCTGACGCTGATCCAGGCCACCCTGCGGACCAGCTTCTACCAGAAGCGCGCCGGCGGGCGGCCGAAGGCGTACGTGGCGTTCAAGCTGGACCCGCAGGCGATCCCGGATCTGCCGGCGCCCCGGCCGAAGTTCGAGATCTTCGTCTACTCGCCCCGGTTCGAGGGCGTGCACCTGCGGTTCGGGCCCGTCGCGCGGGGCGGGCTGCGCTGGTCCGACCGGCGGGAGGACTTCCGCACCGAGGTGCTCGGCCTGGTCAAGGCGCAGATGGTGAAGAACGCCGTGATCGTGCCGGTGGGCGCCAAGGGTGGCTTCGTGCTCAAGCAGAAGCCGGGGGACCGGGACGAGGCGGTCGTCTGCTACAAGGAGTTCATCTCCGCCCTGCTCGACGTCACGGACAACATCGTCAGCGGCGAGATCGTGCCGCCGGTCGACGTGGTGCGGCACGACGGCGACGACCCGTACCTGGTGGTGGCGGCGGACAAGGGCACGGCGAGTTTCTCCGACATCGCCAACGAGATCTCCACCGCGCACAACTTCTGGCTGGGCGACGCGTTCGCCTCCGGTGGTTCGGCCGGATACGACCACAAGAAGATGGGCATCACCGCCCGGGGTGCGTGGGAGTCGGTGAAGCGGCACTTCCGCGAACTGGGGCACGACACCCAGACCGAGGACTTCACCGTGGTCGGCGTCGGCGACATGTCCGGCGACGTGTTCGGCAACGGCATGCTGCTCTCCGAGCACATCCGGCTGGTGGCCGCCTTCGACCACCGGCACATCTTCGTCGACCCGGACCCGGACGCCGCCACCTCGTACGCCGAGCGGCAGCGGCTGTTCGAGCTGCCCCGGTCGTCCTGGGAGGACTACAACCGGGAGCTGATCTCCGCCGGCGGCGGGGTGTACCCGCGGACCGCGAAGTCGATCCCGATCTCGCCGCAAGTGCGCGCGGCGATCGGGCTGGACGACGACGTCGAGCAGCTCTCCCCGCAGGAGCTGATGCGGGCGATCCTGACCGCGCCGGTCGACCTGTTCTGGAACGGCGGCATCGGTACCTACGTCAAGGCGTCCAGCCAGACCAACGCCGAGGTGGGTGACAAGTCCAACGACGCGATCCGGGTGGACGGCAAGAGCCTGCGCTGCCGGGTGGTCGGCGAGGGCGGCAACCTGGGCTTCACCCAGCTCGGCCGGATCGAGTACGCGCTGACCGGCGGCCGGATCTACACCGACTTCATCGACAACGCGGCCGGGGTGGACTGCTCCGACCACGAGGTGAACATCAAGATCCTGCTGAACACCGCGGTGGCGGACGGCGTGTTGACCGTCCCGCAGCGGGACGAGCTGCTGGCCCAGATGACCGACGAGGTCGCCGAGCTGGTGCTGCGGGACAACTACGACCAGGCACGGGCGATCAACAACGCCCAGGCCCAGGCCGCCTCACTGCTGCCGGTGCATCGCCGGATGATCACCGAGTTGGAGCGCTCCGGAACGCTGGACCGGGCTCTGGAGGCGCTGCCGCCGGACGAGGAGCTCGCGGTACGGGCCGAGTCCGGGTTGACCGCGCCGGAGTTCGCGGTGCTGCTCGCGTACATCAAGATCGCGCTGGAGAAGGAGATCCTCGCCGAGGGGCTCCCGGACGAGGAGTGGACGACCGACGTCCTGGTCAACTACTTCCCGACCCCGATGCGGGAGCGGTTCGCCGACCGGATGGGCCGGCACCGCCTGCGCCGGGACATCGTGACCACGGTTCTGGTCAACGAGGCGATCAACCGCGGTGGTATCTCCTTCGTCTTCCGGGTGGTCGAGGAGACCGCGGCCAGCGCGGCGGACGTGATCCGGGCGTACGTCGTCGTGCGTGAGGTGTTCGGGCTGCGCGACCTGTGGGACGCGGTGGAGGCGCTGGACGACAAGGTCTCGCCGGATCTGCAGACCAGCGTCTACCTGGACACCCGGCGGCTGCTCGACCGGGCGGTGCGGTGGCTGGTGACCAACCGCCGCTCGCCGATCGACGTGCCGGCGGAGATCGCCCGGCTGCGCGACGGGGTGGCCCGGCTGCTGCCGGAGTTGGAGAACCTCTTCTACGGCACCGAGCGGGAGGCCATCGCGGCACACATCGACTCGATGGCTGAGCGGGGGCTGCCGCGCGATCTGGCCGAGCGGGCGACCCGGCTGATGTACAGCTTCGGACTGCTCGACGTGGTGGAGACCGCGGCGAGCGCCGGCCGGGACGTCGGCGAGGTGGCCTCGGTGTACTTCGTGCTCTCCGACCGGTTCCGGGTGGACTCGCTGCTATCGAAGATCTCCCTGCTGCCCCGGGAGGACCGCTGGCAGACCCTGGCCCGGATGGCGCTGCGCTACGACCTGTACGCCGCGCTGGCCGCGCTGACCGCGGAGGTGCTCGAAGCGACGTCGGCCGGTCTGCCCCCGCAGGGGCGGGTGCACGAGTGGGAGCAGTCGAACGCCACCTCCATCCACCGGGCGCAGCGGGCGATGGGGGAGTTCGACGAGTCCCGGGCGGACCTGGCCGCCCTGTCGGTACTGCTGCGCCAGATCCGCACCCTGGTGCGGACCTCCGCCGCCGCCTGAGGCGTATCCGCGGGTCCGGCCGGTCGGGAACCGACCGGCCGGACCGCGTCGCGGTGTCCGGCTCACTCCGCCATGGTGGCGAAGACGACCACGTTGTCCGGGTAGTCGCCGGTAGCCTCGTCGAACTGCCCGCCGCAGGTGACCACCCGCAGCCCGGGCCGGTCGTTGGGGCCGTAGACCAGTTCGGCCGGGAACTCGCTCTTCGGGTACGCCTTCACCGACTCCACGGTGAAGGCCACCTGCTGGCCGTCCTCGCGGGCGACCGTGACGGTGTCGCCGGGTTGCAGGGCCCCGAGCGAGAAGAAGACCGCCGGTCCGATCGTGGCCGAGTCGACGTGGCCGACGATCACCGCGTTGCCGACCTCGCCGGGGCTCGCCCCCGGCTCGTACCAGCCGGCGAGCCAGGCCTGCTCCAGCGGGGGGACCTGCACGGTGCCGTCGGGGTTGGTGCCGAGCGACATGATCGAGGCGTCGACCCCGATCCGTGGAATGACGATCTTGGTGGGGGTGGACCGGGGCAACCCCGTGGCCGTGGGGGAGGTGTCGCGATCCCCGCCGCCGGTCGACGGCATGTCGGCGACCGACGGACCGGTCTGGGCCAGGGGTTGCGGCGGGCGGGGTGCGGGCGCGGATCTGAGCGAGGCGCCGACCATGCCGGCGCCCACCATGGCCAGCACGACGACGACGGCCGCGCCGGCGGCACGCCACGGTCTCCCGTGGCGGCCGCCGGCCCGTGTCGCCGTCACGTCAGACGAAGGACTCATCGGTCCGACGCCGACGCAGCAGGACGATGCCGCCCAGGGCGGCTGCGCCGATCAGGCTGGCCCCACCGGCGGCCAGGCTCCGGTCGGCACCGGCGCCGGCGCCACCGTCACCGCCGTCGACCCCGCCCTTCGGCAGTACGACCAGCTCGCCCTCGCCGCAGGAGCCCTCCAGCTTGTAGCGGCCCGGCTTGGCGTTCTCGTCGACCGTGGCCTCGCCGAAGTAGACGAAGTCCCGCTTGTGCTTCCAGTCGTCCTTGCCCTTGCCCTTGCCGTGGTCGTCCTTACGGTCCGTCCAGCCGCGCTCGTCGGAGCCGTACGAGTCGCGGTTGTCGGAGCCGTACGAGTCGCGGTTGTCGGAGCCGTACGAGTCGCGGTTGTCGGAGCCGTACGAGTCGCGGTTGTCGGAGCCGTACGAGTCGCGGTTGTCGGAGCCGTACGAGTCGCGCTTGTCGGAGCCGTACGAGTCGCGCTTGTCGGAGCCGTATGAGCCGTATGAGTCGCGGTTGTCGGAGCCGTATGAGCCGTACGAGTCGCGGTTGTCGGAGCCGTACGAGCCGTACGAGTCGTACGAGTCGCGGCTCTTGTGGTCCTCGCGGCCAGAGTCGTAGCCGCTCCAGTCGCGGCTGTCCGCCCCGTCCTGGCCGTGCTCCTCGCCCTTCCAGTCCTTGCTGTCCTTGTGCTTGCGGTCGTCGTCCTTGGCCGCGTCGGCGGCGCCGCCGCCCTGGCCGCCGTACTGCGGCTGACTGGTGGCGGTCTGGTCCGGCTTGGGCTGCTCGTGGTCCTTGCCCTTGCCGTCCTTGCCGTCGTGGTCCTTGCCCTTGTCGTCCTTGCCCTTGTGGTCCTTGCCCTTGTGGTCCTTGCCCTTGTCGTCCTTGTGGTCCTCCCCGCTGCGCCAGTCGCCACGGTGGTCGCCGCGGTCGTCGACCGGCTTGAGCTTGACCTTGCCGGTGACCTTGGACCAAACGAACGCGTGCTTCTGCGGCTCCTCGCAGACCTGCAGCAGCTTGACGTCCTCGCCGGCCTTGACGACGTGCGGCTTGGCGAACACCTTGCCCTCGTCGTCGCGGTGCTGGCCGTCCGCGAACGCGATCCCCGGCGTGAACACGAGCAGGGAAGCGCCACCGAGGGCCGCGCCCGCAACGACCTTCCCGAGCATCTTGTTTGCCATGACCTGCGTCACTCCATCCCTGTTGTCCTTAACTCGGCGACAACCGAGCTAGGGACGACGTTAGACCGTTTCACGAGTTATAAGAGGAAAGATTCACGTTCTAGAGTTTGTTGGGAGTTCGGGGCGCCGGTGGGGGTCAACGGCCGGGCTCCGCCCACTGGCGCCGGTGGTCCCGCCACTCCCGCCAACCCCATCGAGGCATTGCTCTGGAAGCGCTCCCATGCAAGAATCGCTGCACGCGGTTCGGGGAGCCACACCGCGCAGGCTGGAGTCGAGGGCAACCGGGTCCTCCGGGCGACATCCCGCCGATGACCGGCCGTCCTCGCCGGTCCGGCACCACCAAGCCCGTCCGGGTCGGGCGCTCCCGAGGAATCCCCCGTTGGCGCCGGCGGTAGTCCACGAAGGACGCCCGTCGGGCCAGTTCGCCGGGCCGTTCGCGGATCCGGTCCCGTCCAAGGAGATCACTGGCATGAATGTGTGGAGAAGGCTGTCCGGTCAACGCCGGACCCTCGCGCTGGCCGGCGCAGGCGCCCTGGTCGCCGGAGGACTGGTGACCCTCCCGGTCACCGTCGCGCACGCGGCGACCCAGTGCGACGTGTCGTACACCACCAGCGACTGGCAGGGTGGCTTCACCGCAACCATCAACATCAGGAATGTCGGCGACGCGCTCAACGGGTGGACGCTGGGCTTCGCCTTCCCGGACAGCGGCCAGCGCGTGCAGCATGGCTGGTCGGCCCGGTGGGCGCAGTCCGGCCAGAACGTCACCGCGCAGAGCGAGTCATGGAACGCCGCGCTGGCCACCGGTGCCACCGTGAGCATCGGGTTCAACGGCGCGTGGAGCGGCAGCAACCCCAAGCCGACCTCGTTCACCCTGAACGGGGTGACCTGCAACGGCGGCGGCCCCAACCCCACCAC
>NZ_POUB01000218.1 GCF_003236335.1 Micromonospora deserti | reverse complement strand
CCCGCCCGGTGCTCACCCGCCCGCGGTCCCGGCCGCTGCCGGGGCGCCCGTCCACGCGCGGGCCGCGGCCCGGACCAGGGCCGGGCCGCGGTAGATGAAGCCGGTGTAGAGCTGCACCAGCGCGGCGCCGGCGTCGACCATCCGGGCGGCGTCGTCCGGGTCGAGGATCCCGCCGACCCCGATCACCGGCAGCCGGCCTCCGGTCTCCCGATGCACGAAGGAGACCACCTCGCGGGCCCGCCCGGCGAGCGGTCGGCCGGAGAGCCCGCCGGTCTCGCCGCCGCGCTCCCGGTCGGCCGGGGCGAGCCCGTCGCGGGCCAGGGTGGTGTTGGTGGCGATCACCCCGGCGGCGCCCCGGGCCAGGCAGACCTCCAGCAACTCGGCGATGGCCGGCTCGGTGAGGTCCGGGGCGATCTTCACCAGCACCGGCTTCTCCCCCACCAGCGCCGCCAGCAGCGCGTCCAGGTGTGCCCGGTCCTGCAAGGCGCGCAGCCCCGGAGTGTTCGGCGAGGAGACATTGACCGCGAAGTAGTCGCCGTGCTCCCGCAGCGCCCGGTACGACGCCAGGTAGTCCTCGACCGCCTCCTCCAGCGGGGTGGCCTTGGACTTGCCGAGCGAGATACCCAGCGGCACCCCGAGCGGACGGGGCAGCGCCGCCAACCGGGCCGCGAGGGCCTGCGCGCCGGCGTTGTTGAACCCCATCCGGTTGACCACGGCCCCGCTGTCGGGCAGCCGGAACAACCGGGGCCGGGGGTTGCCCGGCTGGGGGCGCGCGGTGACCGTGCCGACCTCGACGAACCCGAAGCCCAGCGCCGGCCAGGCCGGCAGCGCCGCACCGTCCTTGTCCATCCCGGCGGCCAGCCCCACCGGGTTCGGGAAGTCCACCCCGAACACCGTCCGCGGCGCCCGCACGGCGTAACGCGCCCGCAGCGCCGACAGCGCCGCCGGCCGCCGGGAGAGCGCGGCCAGCCGCCGCAGCGTCCACTCGTGCGCGGCCTCCGCGTCGCCACCTGCGATGGCGAACAACCGGGGACGCACCACCCGCTCGAAGATCACCGGCGGGCCCGCAGGGCGGCGTGGAGCTGCTGGAGGGGGCGGACCTGCATGTCACCGCGGATACGCGCCTCGATGCCCATCACCGCGGCCGCCGCGCCCGGGACCGTGGTGATGCAGGGGATGTCCGTCGTGACGGCGGCGCTGCGGATCTCGTAGCCGTCCGAACGGGCGCTCGCGCCCGAGCCCTGCGGCGTGTTGATCACCAGGGCGACGTCGCCGCCGAGGATCAGCGAGACCGCGTCCTCACCCGCGCCGGACTCGTAGTGCTTACGGATCTGCTCGCAGGCGATGCCGTGCCGGCGCAGCACCTCGGCGGTCCCGGCGGTGGCCACGATCTCGAAGCCCAGGTCCGCCAGGCGCTTGATCGGGAAGATCATGCCGCGCTTGTCCCGGTTGGCCACCGAGACGAAGATCTTCCCGCCGGTGGGCAGCGAGCCGTACGCGGCCGACTGGGACTTGGCGAACGCGTGCCCGAAGGAGGTGTCGATGCCCATCACCTCGCCGGTCGACTTCATCTCCGGGCCGAGCAGCGAGTCGATCCCCTTGCCGGTGGGCGTACGGAACCGCTTGAACGGCAGCACCGCCTCCTTCACCGCGATCGGGGCGTCCGGCGGCAACTCGCCACCGTCGCCGGTGGGCGGCAGCAGACCCTCGGCGCGCAGCTCGGCGATGGTGGCGCCGAGCGCGATCCGGGCCGCCGCCTTGGCCAGCGGCACCGCGGTGGCCTTGGAGACGAACGGCACCGTCCGCGAGGCGCGCGGGTTCGCCTCCAGCACCCAGAGCTGGTCGTCCTTGAGCGCGTACTGCACGTTGAGCAGGCCGCGCACGCCGATGCCCCGCGCGATCGCCTCGGTGTACCGCCGGACCTGGGCCACGTGCGAGCCGGCCAGGGTGATCGGCGGCAGCGCGCAGGACGAGTCGCCGGAGTGGATGCCGGCCTCCTCGATGTGCTCCATCACGCCACCGAGGTAGACCTCGCCGTCGGCGTCGCAGAGCGCGTCCACGTCGATCTCGATGGCGTCGTCGAGGAACCGGTCGACGAGCACCGGATGGTCCGGGGAGATGTCGGTGGCCCGCCCGATGTAGTCGCGCAGCGTCGGGTCGTCGTAGACGATCTCCATGCCCCGCCCACCCAGCACGTACGACGGGCGGACCAGCACCGGGTAGCCGATCTCCTCGGCGATCGCCTTCGCATCGTCGTACGAGGTGGCGGTGCCGTGCGCCGGCGCGCGCAGGCCGGCCCGGGCCAGCACCGCCCCGAACGCGCCCCGCTC
Source organism: Micromonospora deserti (assembly GCF_003236335.1). Classification (GTDB taxonomy): domain Bacteria; phylum Actinomycetota; class Actinomycetes; order Mycobacteriales; family Micromonosporaceae; genus Micromonospora; species Micromonospora deserti. Next base: position 8,031 of record NZ_POUB01000218.1, on the reverse strand, counting down.
CTCGGCCAGGTGGATCGACTCAGGGGAGGTGCCGACCACCGGCACCCCGGCGTCCTTGAGCCGCTGCGCCAGGCCCAGCGGGGTCTGCCCGCCCAGCTGCACGATCACCCCGACCACGCCCGGCCCGCCGGCCGCCTTCCCGGAGGAGTCCTCGGCGTGCCAGACCTCCAGCACGTCCTCGAAGGTGAGCGGCTCGAAGTAGAGCCGGTCGGCGGTGTCGTAGTCGGTGGAGACGGTCTCCGGGTTGCAGTTGACCATCACGGTCTCGAAGCCGACGTCGCGCAGCGCCATCACCGCGTGCACGCAGGAGTAGTCGAACTCGATGCCCTGGCCGATCCGGTTCGGCCCGGAGCCGAGGATGAGCACCTTGGGCCGGTCCGAGCCGACCACCTCGGTCTCCGAGTCGTAGCAGGAGTAGTGGTACGGGGTGGTCGCCTCGAACTCCGCCGCGCAGGTGTCCACCGTCTTGTAGACCGGCCGCACGTCGAGGCGGTGCCGCAGCCTGCGGACCCCGTCCTCGGCTGCCAGTTCGGGGCGCAGCGCGGCCAGCTGCCGGTCGGACAGGCCGGCCCGCTTGGCCCGGCGCAGCAGGTCGGCGTCGAGCACCGGCGCGGCCACGATCTCGGCGCGCAGCTCGACCAGAGCGGCGATCTGGTCCAGGAACCACGGGTCCATCCCACCGGTGGCCGAGGCGACCTCGGCGATCGAGGCGCCCAGCCGCAGCGCCCGCTCCACCGTGTAGAGCCGGCCGTCGTGCGGCATGCGCAGCGCGGCGAGGGTGTTCTCCTTCGTCGCGCCGGCCGGGTCCGGCTGGGTCCAGAAGCCGCCCGCCTTGGTCTCCATCGAGCGCATCGCCTTGTTCAGCGCCTCGGTGAAGTTGCGCCCGAGGCTCATCGCCTCGCCGACCGACTTCATCGTGGTGGTCAGCTCCGGGTCGGCGCCGGGGAACTTCTCGAACGCGAACCGGGGGATCTTCACCACCACGTAGTCCAACGTCGGCTCGAAGGCCGCCGGGGTCTTCCGGGTGATGTCGTTGGGGATCTCGTCGAGGGTGTAGCCGATGGCCAGCTTGGCGGCGATCTTCGCGATCGGGAAGCCGGTCGCCTTGGAGGCCAGCGCCGAGGAGCGGGACACCCGCGGGTTCATCTCGATCACCACGATCCGGCCGTCGGCCGGGTTGACCGCGAACTGGATGTTGCAGCCGCCGGTGTCCACCCCGACCTCGCGCAGCACCGCGATGCCCAGGTCGCGCAGGCGCTGGTACTCCCGGTCGGTCAGGGTCATGGCCGGGGCCACGGTGACACTGTCGCCCGTGTGCACGCCCATCGGGTCGACGTTCTCGATCGAGCAGACCACCACCACGTTGTCGTGGCGGTCGCGCATCAGCTCGAGTTCGTACTCCTTCCAGCCGAGCACGCTCTCCTCGATGAGCACCTCGTGCACCGGGCTGGCCGCCAGGCCGTCCCCGGCGATACGGGCCAGCTCCTCCGGGGTGTGCGCCATGCCGGAGCCGAGACCGCCCATGGTGAACGACGGCCGGATCACCACCGGCAGGCCGAGTTCGGCGACGGTGGCCTCCACCTCGGCCATCGAGTGGCAGACCCGGGACCGTGGGACCAGGCCGGCCGGGTCGGCCAGCCCCAGGCGTACGCCGGCCTTGGCGACGATGTCCTTGAACAGCTGCCGGTCCTCGCCGCGGCGGATCGCCTCGATGTTCGCGCCGATCAGCTCCACGCCGTACTTCTCCAGCACCCCCGCCTCGTGCAGGGCGACCGCGGTGTTCAGCGCGGTCTGCCCGCCCAGGGTGGGCAGCACGGCGTCCGGGCGTTCCCGGGCGATGACCAGCTCGACGAACTCCGGGGTGATCGGCTCGACGTACGTGGCGTCGGCGAACTCCGGGTCCGTCATGATGGTGGCCGGGTTGGAGTTGACCAGGCTGACCCGGATCCCCTCGCTGCGCAGCACCCGGCACGCCTGGGTGCCGGAGTAGTCGAACTCGCAGGCCTGCCCGATCACGATCGGCCCGGAGCCGATCACCAGGATGTGTGTGAGATCGGTCCGCTTGGGCATTACTTCCCGCCTTCGATCAGCTCGGCGAAACGGTCGAAGAGGTAGTCCGCATCGTGCGGGCCGGCCGCCGCCTCGGGGTGGTACTGGACGGTGAAGGCGGGAACGTCCTTCGCCCGCAGCCCCTCGACCACGTTGTCGTTGAGGCAGACGTGCGACACCTGGACGCCGCCGAACTCGGTCTCGATCACCTGGTCCGGGACGACCGCCCCGGCCCGCGCGCCCGGCACCTGCACGGCGAAGCCGTGGTTGTGGCTGGTCACCTCGACCTTGCCGGTGGCCCGGTCGAGCACCGGCTGGTTGATGCCGCGGTGGCCGTAGCCCAGCTTGTAGGTGCCGAAGCCGAGCGCCCGACCGAGGATCTGGCTGCCGAAGCAGATACCGAACAGCGGCACCCGCCGGCGCAGCACCTCCCGCGCCAGCGCGACCGGGCCGTCGGCGGTGGCCGGGTCGCCCGGACCGGGCGAGAAGAACACCGCGTCGGCGCCGGTGGCGAGCAGGTCGTCGATGGTCGAGGACGCGGGCAGCACGTGCGTGGTGACCCCGCGCGCGGCGAGCCGGCGCGGCACGTTGCGCTTGATGCCCAGGTCCAGGGCGGCGACGGTGAACCGGTGCTCGCCCTGGGCCGGCACCACGTACGGCTCGCCGGTGGTGACCTGGGCGGACAGGTCGGCGCCGACCATCTGCGGGGACTCGCGCACCCGGGCCAGCAGGGCCCGCGGGTCGTCGTCCACGCTGGAGATACCGACCCGCATCGCCCCGCGTTCGCGCAGGTGCCGGGTCAGCGCCCGGGTGTCCACCCCGCTGACGCCGACCACGCCCTCGGCGGCGAGCCGGTCCTCCAGCCCGCCGGTGGCCCGCCAGTTCGAGCCGATCCGGGCCGGGTCGCGCACCACGTAGCCGGCCACCCAGATCCGGCCGGACTCGTCGTCCTCGGCGTTGACGCCGGTGTTGCCGATGTGCGGCGCGGTCTGCACCACCACCTGCCGGTGGTACGAGGGGTCGGTCAGGGTCTCCTGGTAGCCGGTCATGCCGGTGTTGAAGACCGCCTCGCCGAAGGTCTCCCCGACGCTGCCGTACGCCTCGCCGTGGAACGTGCGCCCGTCCTCAAGGACCAGGATCGCCGATCGCCTGCGACTCATTTGACTGCCTTTCCGTCCAGGACCGTCGGCTCGCCGCGCAGGAAGGTCGCCACGATGCGACCCGGCAGCGTCATGCGGGCGTACGGGGTGTTGCGGCTGTGGCTGGCCAGCTCCGCGGGCTCGATCACCCGCCGGACGGCCGGGTCGACCAGGGTCAGGTTGGCCGGCACGCCGGGCGCCGGGTCGAGCCCGTGCGCGTCCAGCGCGGCGATCCGGGCCGGGGTGCGGGACATCCGCTCGGCGATCAGGTCCCACTGCGGGCCGAGCACGTCGAGGGCGATCGACAGCGCCGTCTCCAGGCCGAGCATGCCCGGCCGGGCGTACGCCCACTCGCACTCCTTGTCCTCCACCGCGTGCGGGGCGTGGTCGGTGGCGACGACGTCGATCACCCCGTCGACCAGGGCGGCCCGCAGCGCGGCGACGTCCGCGGCGGTGCGCAGCGGCGGGTTCACCTTGTAGACCGGGTCGTAGGTCTCGGCCCGCTCGTCGGTCAGCAGCAGGTGGTGCGGGGTCACCTCGGCGGTGACCTTCACCCCGCGCGCCTTGGCGTGCCGCAGCACCTCGACGCTGCCGGCGGTGGAGACGTGGCAGACGTGCAGCCGGCTGCCGACGTGCTCGGCGAGCAGCACGTCCCGGGCGATGATCGCCTCCTCGGCGACCGCCGGCCAGCCGGTGAGGCCGAGCCGGGTGGAGACCTCGCCCTCGTGCATCTGCGCGCCCTCGGTGAGCCGGGGCTCCTCGGCGTGCTGGGCGATGATCCCGTCGAACGCCTTGACGTACTCCAGCGCCCGCCGCATCAGCTTCGGGTCGGCGACGCAGTGCCCGTCGTCGGAGAAGATCCGCACCCGCGCCGCGGAGTCGGCCATCGCGCCCAGCTCGGCGAGCTGCTCGCCGGCCAGCCCGACGGTGACCGCGCCGATCGGCTGCACGTCGACCAGTCCGGCCTCCCGGCCGAGCCGCCAGACCTGCTCGACCACGCCGGCGGTGTCGGCGACCGGGGAGGTGTTGGCCATCGCGCAGACCGCCGTGTACCCGCCGAGCGCCGCCGCCCGGGAGCCGGACTCGACGGTCTCGGCGTCCTCCCGGCCGGGCTCGCGCAGGTGGGTGTGCAGGTCCACCAGGCCGGGCAGGGCGACCAGCCCGGTGCCGTCGACGACGGTCGCGTCCGGCGCGGTCAGGCCGGGGCCGACCTGCGCCACGACCCCGTCGCGGATCAGCAGGTCGGTCGGCGCGGCGCCGAGGACGCTGACGTTGGAGATGAGGTACGAGCTCACCGGTTGTTCCCCCCGAGTAGCAGGTAGAGGACGGCCATCCGGACGGAGACCCCGTTGGCGACCTGTTCGACGATGGTGGAGCGGGGCGAGTCGGCGACCTCGGGCGTGATCTCCATGCCCCGGTTCATCGGGCCGGGGTGCATGACGATCGCGTGCTCGGGCAGCCGGCGCATGCGCGGGCCGTCCAGGCCGTAGCGGCGGGCGTACTCGCGGGCGGACGGGAAGTACGAGTCGTTCATCCGCTCCCGCTGCACCCGCAGCATCATCACCACGTCGGACGTGGGCAGCACCGCGTCGAGATCGTAGGAGACGGCGGTGCCGGGGGCGAGCGCCGGCGAGATGTCCCGCGGGATCAGCGTGGGCGGCCCGACCAGGGTCACCTTGGCGCCGAGGGTGGACAGCAGCAGCACGTTGGAGCGGGCCACCCGGGAGTGCAGCACGTCCCCGACCACCGCGACCGACAGGCCGGCCAGCCGGCCCAGCCGGGCGCGCATGGTGTACGCGTCCAGCAGCGCCTGGGTGGGATGCTCGTGGGTGCCGTCGCCGGCGTTGACCACCGAGCCGTCGACCCAGTCGGCGAGCCGGTGCGCGGCGCCGGAGGCCGGATGCCGCACGACCACCGCGTCGGCGCCCATCGCCTGCAGGGTCAGCGCGGTGTCCTTCAGGCTCTCGCCCTTGGCGACGCTGGACCCCTTCGCGGAAAAGTTGATCACGTCGGCGCTGAGCCGCTTCGCGGCCGCCTCGAAGGAGATCCGGGTGCGGGTGGAGTCCTCGTAGAAGAGGTTCACCACGGTCCGCCCGCGCAGCGCGGGCAGCTTCTTGACCTCCCGGCCGGCCACGGTGGCCATCTCGGCGGCGGTGTCCAGGATCTGGGTGGCGGTGGCGGCGTCCAGGTCCGCACCGGAGAGCAGGTGCCTGATCATGAGGTGGTGGTCCCCCCGTACAGCTTGACCTCGTCGGCGCCGTCGGTCTCGGCCAGCGTCACCTTCACGCTCTCGGCGAGGGAGGTCGGGATGTTCTTGCCGACGTAGTCGGCGCGGATCGGCAGCTCCCGGTGGCCGCGGTCGACCAGGACGGCGAGCTGGACCGACGCCGGCCGCCCGACGTCGTTGAGCGCGTCGAGGGCGGCCCGCACGGTGCGGCCGGAGAAGAGCACGTCGTCGACGAGGATGACCCGCCTGCCGTCGATGCCGCCCGTCGGCAGTTGGGTGGGGCCGACCGCCCGGGTGGCGTGCCGGCGCAGGTCGTCGCGGTAGAGAGTGATGTCGAGCACGCCGACCGGGACGGCGACGTCCTCGAAGGTGCTGATCCGGGCGGCGAGCCGCCTCGCGAGCGGGGCGCCCCGGGTCGGGATGCCGAGCAGGACGGTGTTCGCGGCGCCCTGGGTCTTCTCCAGGATCTGGTGGGCGATCCGGTCGACCACGCGTTGGACGTCGGCGCTGGCGAGAATCACCTTCACCGAGGGTTGTCGCGCGAGCGGCGACTGGGCAGCCGGTGGGTAGGCCACGGCGGACCTCCTTCCCCGCCTCACGGGACGGGTCGTTAAAGGACGTCGGATTCCGGTGTGGGCCGCGAGCGGCCCGGACCGGGGCTTCACGCCACGTTACCAGTGGTCACCGCACCGACCGCCGCCGGCCACTGACCCCCTGGTCAGCGCGGCCAAATGGGGATAACTCCCCCGGTGCTCCCCAACGGTACGGTCACGACCACTTGACCAGGTGTCGCAATCCCCGTACCGTCACGCTCCGTAGCGATCGCTGGGAGAGCCCCGAGCAGCACTGGGAGTGTCCGAATGCCCTCTGAATACGCCAAGTCTCTGGGCGCCCGTCTGCGCTCCATCCGCCAGCAGCAGGGCCTGTCCCTGCAGGGCGTGGAGGAGAAGTCGAACGGGCGGTGGAAGGCGGTGGTGGTCGGCTCGTACGAGCGCGGCGACCGGGCCGTCACGGTGTCCCGCCTGGCCGAGCTGGCCGACTTCTACCGCGTTCCCGTCTCGGAGCTGCTGCCCGACGGTAGCGGGGTGCGCCATGAGCCCACCAGCAAAATCGTGCTGGACCTCGAGCGGCTCTACGACGAGGCGTCCGAGGATCTCGCCTACGTCGCCCGGTACGCCCGCGCCATCCAGCAGCAGCGTGGTGACTACAACGGCCGGGTGCTCTCCATCCGCGCCGACGACCTGCGTGCCCTCGCGATCGTCTACGACGCCTCGCCGTCCGGCCTGATCGAGCGGCTCACCGAGCACGGGGTGCTGGTCGCCGACCCGCGGGCGTTCTTCGCCTCCTGACCGCTGACACCCGAAGGGCCCGTGCCGTCCGGCACGGGCCCTTTCGTCGTTCGTGTCGCCTTGCGCCTCGCCTGGGGCGTGCGCCCGAGTCAGCGGGTGGCGTACTCGGCGATCCGGCCGAGGATGCCGTTGAGGAAGCGCGGCGAGTCGTCGGTCGACATCTGCCGCGCCAGTTCGACCGCCTCGCTGATCGCCACCGCGTCGTCGATCTCGTCGACGTAGAGCAGCTCGTGGACGGCGATCCGGGCCAGGTTGCGGTCGACGACCGGCATCCGGTCCAGCGTCCAGCCCTCGGCGTAGCTGGCGATCAGCTCGTCGATCCGGTCCAGGTGGGCGGCGACCCCCTCGACCAGGCTCACGGCGTAGTCGAGGTGGTCGGGGCGGGGCTTCTCGATCCGCTGGAGGTAGCCGGCGAGCACCTCGACCGGCGGGCGGTCGCGCAGATCGGCCTCGAAGAGCACGTCCAGCGCCCGCTTGCGCGCCTTGCGGCGCGCCGGCATCTGCTGCTTGGGGCCCTCGGCCATCAGGCGCGGCCGAGGTAACGGCCGTCGCGGGTGTCGACCTTGATCTTCTCGCCGGTGGTGATGAAGAGCGGCACCTGCACGGTAGCGCCGGTCTCGACGGTGGCCGGCTTGTTGCCGCCGGTCGACCGGTCACCCTGCAGGCCCGGCTCGGTGTAGGTGACCTCCAGCACGACGCTGGTGGGCAGCTCGACGTAGAGCGGGACACTCTCGTGGGTGGCCACGATCACCTCGGCCTCGGGCAGCAGGTAGTTCGCCGCCTCGCCGACGGTGCCGCCGGGCACGGTGATCTGGTCGAAGGTCTCCAGATCCATGAAGACGTAGTCCTCGCCGTCGGCGTAGAGGTACTGCATGGTGCGCTTGTCGACGGTCGCGGTCTCGACCTTGGTGCCCGCGTTGAAGGTCTTGTCGACCACCTTGCCGGACAGCACGTTCTTCAGCGTGGTACGCACGAACGCACCACCCTTACCGGGCTTGACGTGCTGGAACTCGACGACGGACCACAGCTCCCCGTCGAGGTTGAGTACCAGGCCGTTCTTCAGGTCGTTGGTGGTGGCCATTTCCTGCCTTGATCATCAATTGGCGGACAGACCTGCCAAGTCTACTAGTTGCGCCGCGCGCCGCTCCCCGCGCTGCGCACCGGACACCCGCTACGTTCGCCACCCGGCCCCGAAACCCCGGCAGCTGACGCGCCGCCGAGCACCGCCGAGCGAGGCGGCGCGAGTGCAGGGGGCCCAGGCTGCGCG
>NZ_POUB01000217.1 GCF_003236335.1 Micromonospora deserti | reverse complement strand
CCTGGTGGATCATGCAGTTGTGGTGACCCCGCAGAAGGGGCAAAGCATCGTGATCCGCCCACCACAACCCCATGATCGACGTGGGTGGGGGTGGTTGTCCGGTTGGTGACAGTGGGGTGGGGCGGGGCGGAAAACGGGTGGGTGAGGGCTCGGCCGTCGGTCCGCCATCGTCACAGTGTCCCGCTGCCAGCCGTACCCACGGTGTACGGTGGCGCCGTCCGGCAGGTCCGCCGTGCGATGGAGCGGCGGGCGGCCCGCCGGAGTGCGGTTTGCCGCCCGCGAAACCCGAAACGCGGGCGGCGCGTTACGTTGGACATCCGGACCGCCGGGTACCGGTAGGTCGAGGGTGGGCCGAACCGGACACCGGGCGGCCGCGAGCAGGAGTGAGGTCGGAGAGAGACGTGCCGAGCAACGCTGGAACCACGCGCCTGGTGATCGTCGAGTCACCGGCGAAGGCCAAGACGATCTCGGGCTACCTCGGCCCGGGGTACGTCGTGGAGGCCAGCTTCGGTCATGTCCGCGACCTGCCGCGCAACGCCGCCGACGTGCCGGCGAAGTACAAGGGCGAGCCGTGGGCCCGGCTCGGGGTCGACGTCGACAACGGCTTCCACGCGCTCTACGTCGTCTCCGCCGACCGGAAGCAGCAGATCAGCAAGCTGACCAAGCTGGCCAAGGAGGTCGACGAGATCCTCCTCGCCACCGACGAGGACCGCGAGGGCGAGGCGATCGCCTGGCACCTGGTGGAGACGCTCAAGCCCAAGGTGCCGGTCAAGCGGATGGTCTTCCACGAGATCACCAAGCCGGCGATCCAGGCGGCGGTGGCCAACCCGCGGGAGATCGACCGGGACCTGGTCGACGCCCAGGAGGCGCGGCGCATCCTCGACCGCCTCTACGGCTACGAGGTCTCGCCCGTGCTGTGGAAGAAGGTCATGCCGAAGCTGTCGGCGGGCCGGGTGCAGTCGGTGGCGACCCGGATCGTGGTCGAGCGGGAGCGCCAGCGGATGGCGTTCCGCACCGCGGAGTACTGGGACATCCTCGCCACCCTGGCCGTCGCCGAGGTGGGCGAGGGCCCGCGTGCCTTCGCCGCCACCCTGGTCGCGCTGAACGGCGACCGGATCGCGACCGGCAAGGACTTCGAGCCGACCACCGGCAAGGTGAAGCCCGGGGCCGGCGTGGTCCACCTCGACGAAGGGGGTGCCCGGGGCCTGGCGGCCCGCCTGGAAGGGCGGCCGTTCACCGTCACCCGGGTCGAGGAGAAGCCCTACCGCCGCCGCCCGTACGCGCCGTTCATCACCTCGACCCTCCAGCAGGAGGCGGCCCGCAAGCTGCGGTTCTCGTCGCAGCAGACGATGCGCACCGCGCAGCGCCTCTACGAGAACGGCTACATCACCTACATGCGTACCGACTCGGTGAACCTGTCCGAGACCGCCATCGCGGCGGCCCGGCGGCAGATCACCGAGCTCTACGGCGAGCGCAGCGTGCCGCCGGAGCCTCGCCGCTACACCGGCAAGGTGAAGAACGCGCAGGAGGCGCACGAGGCGATCCGCCCGGCGGGGGACAACTTCCGCACCCCCGGCGAGGTGGCCAAGGAGCTCTCCGCCGAGGAGTTCAAGCTCTACGAGCTGATCTGGCGGCGCACCATCGCCTCGCAGATGACCGACGCGGTCGGCTCCAGCGTCTCGGTGCGGATCCGCGCCGTCTCCTCCGCGAGCGAGGAGGCCGACTTCGGCGCGACCGGCAAGACCATCACCGACCCGGGCTTCCTGCGCGCGTACGTCGAGTCCAGCGACGACGAGAACGCCGAGGCCGAGGACGCCGAGCGGCGGCTGCCCACCCTGGTCAAGGACCAGCCGCTCACTGCCGAGGAACTGGCCGCCCAAGGGCACCACACCCAGCCGCCGGCGCGCTACACCGAGGCGTCGCTGGTCAAGGCGCTGGAGGAGTTGGGCATCGGCCGTCCCTCAACGTACGCGTCGATCATGCAGACCATCCAGGACCGGGGGTACGTCGTCAAGCGCGGCCAGGCGATGATCCCGTCCTTCCTGGCGTTCGCGGTGATCGGGCTGATGGAGCGGCACTACCCGCGCCTGATCGACTACGACTTCACCGCCAGCATGGAGAACGAGCTGGACGAGATCGCCGGCGGTGACCACGCCGCGGTCGACTTCCTCACCGCCTTCTACTTCGGCAGCGCCAACGGCGCCGGTGACCGGGACATCGCCCGCTCCGGCGGGCTGAAGAAGCTGGTGACGGAGAACCTCAGCGAGATCGACGCGCGCAGCGTCAACTCGATCCCGCTGTTCACCGACGACGAGGGCCGTGAGGTGGTCGTCCGGGTCGGCCGTTACGGGCCGTACCTCCAGCGGGCGGTGCCGGGTGAGCAGCCCGCCCCCGCGGCGGAGGGTGAGGAGGGCGGCGCCCAGGGCGACCGCGCCCCCATCCCCGAGGGGCTGGCGCCCGACGAGCTGACCCCGGAGAAGGTGCACGAGCTGTTCCTCGGTGGCGGGGGCGAGCGCAAGCTCGGCGACGACCCCGCCACCGGCGAGCCGATCCTGCTCAAGTCCGGCCGGTTCGGCCCGTACGTGGCCAGCGGGGAGCGCAAGTCCTCGCTGCTGCGCTCGCAGTCGCCGGATTCGCTCACCTTCGAGGAGGCGCTGAAGCTGCTCAGCCTGCCCCGGCTGGTCGGCGTGGCCCCGGACGGCGTCGAGGTCTTCGCCAACAACGGCCGCTACGGCCCGTACGTCAAGCGCGGTGACGAGTTCCGCTCGCTGGACTCGGAAGAGAAGATGTTCACCGTCACGCTGGACGAGGCGCTGGCCCTGCTGGCCGCCCCGAAGACCCGCCAGCGCCGGGCGGCCGCGCCCCCGCTGCGCGAGATGGGCGTCGACCCGCTGACCGAGAAGCCGCTGGTGATCAAGGACGGCCGCTTCGGCCCGTACGTCACCGACGGCGAGACCAACGCGTCGCTGCGGCGCGGCCAGACTCCGGAGGCGTTGAGCCTGGAGGAGGCTTCGGAGATGCTCGCCGAGAAGCGGGCCAAGGGTCCGGCGCCGAGGAAGAAGGCGGCGGCGAAGAAGGCTCCCGCCAAGAAGGCCACCGCCACGAAAAAGACCGCCGCGGCGGCCAAGTCGACCGCCAAGAAGGCCACCACCGCCAAGGCCACCACCCCCAAAAAGGCCACCACCGCCAAGAAGGCCACCTCCGCACCGGAGTAACGCCTGACCCCTTCCGGATCCTGGTGTGGAGCCGGCCCCTCCCGGGCCGGCTCGTATCCGGTACGGACCCGGTTCAGCCGAGGATGCGGGTGAGGTGGGGGTTGGTGAAGAGGCGGTGGGGGTCGAGGCGGTCGCGGACGGCGAGGAAGTCGGCGAAGCGGGGGTATGCGGGGGCGAGCGACTCCGCGTCGCGCCAGTGCAGCTTCCCCCAGTGGGGGCGGCCACCCAGGCCCGTCGCCACCTGCTCGAACGCGCGGAAGTACGGCTCGTACGGCATGCCGACGTACTGGTGGATCGCCAGGTACGCCGACTCGCGCCCGTACCCGTGCGACAGCCAGATGTCGTCGGGGGCGGTGAACCGCACCTCGACCGGGAAGAGCACCTTGAACGGCAGCCCGGCCACGATCCGCCGCAGCTCGGCCAGGGCCGTGGGCAGGGCGGCGCGCGGCAGCGCGTACTCCATCTCCACGAAGCGGACCCGGCGCGGGGTGCAGAAGGCCCGGTCGGAGCGGCCGGTGTAGCGGCGCTCGCTGAGCGCCCGGGCGGAGACGGCGCTGATTGCCGGTACCAGCGCCGGCACGGCGCGGCCGAGCCGGCAGGCGCCGGCGAAGACGGTGTTGGCGAGGAACTCGTCGTCCAGCCAGCCGCGCCACCGGGGCAGCGGCCGGTCGTCGGTGGGCACCCGGTCATTGGTCTTGACCTGCACCCGCGCGGTGTACGGGAACCAGTAGAACTCGACGTGGTCGTGCGTCTCGATCAGGGCCGGCAGTTCGCCGAGCACGGCGTCCAGCGGCGCCGGCCGTTCGTGGGCGTGCAGCACGAAGGCGTCCACGCAGCGCAGCGTCACCTCGACCAGCACGCCGAGCGCGCCGAGGGAGACCCGGGCGGCGGCGAAGACGTCCGGGTGTTCGTCGGCGGAGCAGCGCAGCACCTCGCCGGTGCCGGTGACCAGGGTGAGCGCCTCGACGAAGGTGGCCAGGCACCCGTACCCGGCTCCGGTGCCGTGGGTGCCGGTGGAGATCGCCCCGGCGACCGTCTGCGCGTCGATGTCGCCGAGGTTGGGCAGCGCCAGCCCGCGCGCGCCGAGCAGGTCGTTGAGCGCGCGCAGCGTCATCCCGGCCGGTACGGTGACGAGTCGACGATCGACGTCGACCCGTACACCGGTGTCGAGTTCGGTCAGTTCCATCCGCTGGCCGTCGGTGACGGCGACCGCGGTGAAGGAGTGGCCGCTACCGACCGCCCGGATCCGGTCCCCGCCCGCCGCGGCGGCCCGGACCGCCTCGGCGATCTCGCCGACGGAGGTGGGGCGCAGGATGGTGGTGGCGGTGCTGCGCTGGTTGCCGGCCCAGTTGGACCAGGCGGCGGTGGGCAGTGCGGTGCCGGCCATGGCGCGCTCCTCGAAGTGAATATGAACTGACTTCATATCAGGAACGTTGTAGCTGGTAAATACCGCAATCGAGGTCCGCTCGTTGTACCGGTAGTCACGAACTCGTGACGTGCAGATATGTTCATCCGTCGAAGGGGGGTGGCGCCGAGTGTCCACACCAGCCGCCACGACCGGGCCGCTGCGCCGGGTACCGGTGCAGGGTCGAAGTGTCGCGAGGGTCCAGCGGATGCTGGACGCCTGCGCCGAACTCGTCGACGAGGTGGGGTACGAGGGGCTGACCACGACTCTGCTCGCCGAGCGTGCCGAGGTGGCGATCGGGTCGGTCTACCAGTTCTTTCCGGACAAGCGGGCGATCGTGCAGGCGTTGACCCTGCGCACGATGGAGTCCTACCTCCAGCGGCTCGACGAGCGGTTCGCCTCCGACGACCTGACCCACTGGTGGGACGGCGTCGACGCGGGGATCGACGAGTACATCACGATGCACCGTACTGTCCCGGGGTTCCGTACCCTGCACTTCGGCGACGTGGTCGACCTGCACCTGCTCGATGAGCAGCGGGACAACAACGGGGTGATCGCGGACCAGTTGGCCCGGGTGCTCACCGAGCGCTTCGGCCTGGCCGACGGCCCCGAGCTCCGCTTCCACCTGGAGATCGCCGTGGAGGCGGCCGACGCGCTGATCAAACTCGCGTTCCGTCGCCAGCCGGACGGCGACGAGCGGGTGCTGGCCGAGGCGAAGGCGTTGATCCGGGAGTACCTGCACCGGCAGGTCGACGCCCGCACCGCCGTCGAGGAGGAGCCGGCGGAGTTCGAGGACGAACCCCAGCCCGCCTGAGCGCGGTCGGGTCCGGCTGGCTCCGGACCGCCTGCTATCGGCCCGGAGCCCGTCACAGGAAGGCGTGGCCCTCGCCGCGGTAGGTCGGCACGGTCGCCACCACCACGTCCCCGTCCACCAGGTGCAGCTCGTTGACGTGCTCGGCGAGTTCGCCGGCCTTGGCGTGCCGGAACCACACCCGGTCGCCGACCCGCAGCGTGGCGGCGGCCGTGCCGGTCAGCGGGGTCTGCACCTCGCCGGCCCCCTCGGTGCCGATCAGCTTCAGTCCGGCCGGCAGCCACGGGCGGGGAAGGCGGCTGCGCTCGGCCGGGCCGGAGGCGATCCAGCCGCCGCCCAGCACGGTGGCCAGCCCGGGTGCCGGGCGGCGGACCACCGCGCAGGCGAAGAACGCCGCCGGGGTGGGGCGCCAGGCGCGGTACGCGTCGAACAGCGTCGGTCCGTACAGGCCCGATCCCGCGGTGACCTCGGTGACCGCGGGATCGGCGCTGGTCGCGGCCACGCTGCCGGTGCCGCCGCCGTTGACGAACTCCAGGTCGGCGTGTTCGCGTACCGCGGCCACCGCCGCGCCCCGGCGGGCCAGCAGCTCACGGTACGAGCCGCGCTGGGCCAGCCGGATCGCGCCGCCGCGCACCGCCCGCCCGGGCGGCGCGTCGCCGAGGCCGGCGATCTGCGCCTCGTACGCCATCAGCCCGACCAGCCGGAAGCCGGCGCGGCCGGCGACGGCGGCGGCGAACGCGCCGGTGTCCCGCGCGCTGTGCAGCGGCGAGCGGCGCACCCCGATGTGCACCCGCCCGCGCAACGGCCGCCACGAGGCGTCCAGGTCGAGGCAGACCCGCAGCTCGGGCCGGTGCCCGGGGGCGCGCACGGCGTCGACCAGGTCGAGCTGGTCGACGCCGTCGACCATCAGCGTCACCGCGGCGGCGAGCGCCGGGTCGGCGGCCAGTTCGGCGAGCGCGGTCCGGTCGGCGGTGGGGTACGCCACCAGCACGTCGGTGCTCACTCCGGTGCGTACCAGCCAGATCGCCTCGGGGAGGGTGAAGGCCATCACCCCGTGCCAGCCAGGCCGGCCCAGCGCGCGGCTGATCAGCTCCCGGGCGCGGACCGATTTGCTGGCGACCCGGACCGGCTTGCCGGCCGCGCGGTCGGCCAGCGCGGCGGCGTTGGCGTCGAAGGCCGCGAGGTCGACCACCGCGTACGGCGGGTCGAGGTGTGCGGTCGCCCGATCGAGGCGCCCGCGAAGTTTGTCGCTTTCGGTGGTCACGTGTGCACGCTAACTGTCCGACGGTCAATGCGAAATACCCTCGCATCCACCCGGGCTGCGGGCGGTGGTCGCGGCGGCCTAGGCTCGGCGAGCAGGAGAATGTCGCGGCGGGGCGGGTTCCCGCCGGGTCTAGAGTGTTCCACCGGGGGCGCCCAGCGATGGGCCGGCACGTGGAGGTACGGCCATCGAAAGCCAGAAGAACGGCGAGTCGTCCGGCGTGTCGTCGTCCGCGCAGCAGTCCACCAGCGCGGTCGACCATTCCGGCTACGCCGCGATCCGCTCGGTGCTGCGCATCCGGCCGTTCCGCAGGCTCTGGATCGTGCTCGGCGCGGCGTCGTTCGGCGACTGGCTCGGCCTGCTCGCCACGTCCGTCTTCGCCGCCGCCCAGGTCCAGGGCAGTACCGCCAAGGGTGCCGCCTTCGGCATCGTCATCGCCATCCGACTGTTGCCCGCGCTGATCCTCGGCCCGTTCGCGGGGGTGCTCGCCGACCGGTTCGACCGGCGCTGGACGATGGTCATCTGCGACGTGCTGCGCTTCCTGCTGTTCGCGTCGATCCCGCTGGTCGCGCTGCTCGGCGCCAGCGGCGGCGTGGTGGTCGGCTGGGCCACCGTCGCCACCTTCCTGATCGAGACGATCACCCTGCTCTGGATCCCGGCCAAGGAGGCCGCGGTCCCCAATCTGATCCCCCGCGCGAAGCTGGAGACCGCCAACCAGCTCACCCTGATCACCACGTACGGCCTCACCCCGGTCCTCGCCGCGCTCGGCATCGCGGTGCTCGACCGCAGCATCCGGGCGGTGACCGGGGGCGAGATGCCCGGCTGGGCCGAGCCGGCCCAGCTGGCGCTCTGGTTCAACGCGCTGTCCCGGCTGGCCACCGCGCTGGTCGTCGCGTTCGGGATCAAGGAGATCAGCCGGGTGCAGACCGCCGAGCGGGAGCGCACCGGGCAGAGCATGACCCGGCAGTTCCTCGAGGGCTGGCGGTTCATCGGCCAGACCCGGCTGGTCCGGGGCCTGGTGCTGGGCATCTTCGGCGCGTTCGCCGGCGGCGGCATCGTGATCGGTACAGCCCGGTTCTTCGCCGCCTCGCTGGGCGCCGGTGACGCCGCCTTCTACCTGCTCTTCGGCGCCATCTTCGTCGGGCTGGCGATCGGCATCGGGCTCGGCCCGATGATCGTCAAGGAGATGTCCCGCCGCCGCTGGTTCGGCATGAGCATCGTGCTGGCCAGCGCCGCGGTGATGACGCTGGCCTTCGCCATCCACCTGTCGATGGCGATCCTCGGCGCGATCCTGGTCGGCGCCGGCGCCGGGATGGCCTTCCTCTCCGGCACCACCCTGCTCGGCGGGGAGATCGCCGACGAGGTCCGCGGCCGGGTCTTCGCGGTGGTGCAGATCGGCACCCGGTTGGTGCTCATCCTGGCGATCGGCCTCAGCAGCCTGCTCGCCGGTGTCGGCGGCTCCCGCACGCTGGAGATCGCCGACCTGGGCGTGTCGATCTCGTCGACCCGGCTGCTGCTGCTCGCCGCGGGCGCCGCCGGCATCTTCGCCGGGATCAGCGCGTTCGGCCAGATGGACGACAAGAAGGGTGTACCGGTCCTGGCCGACCTGTGGGGCTCGGTCCGGGGCCGCCCGCTGATGCCGGCCGAGCCGTTCGTCTCGGCCGGGCTCTTCGTGGTCTTCGAGGGCGGCGAGGGCTCCGGCAAGTCCACCCAGCTCGGCGCGCTCGCCGAGCGGCTGCGCGGGCAGGGGCGCGAGGTGGTGGTCACCCGCGAGCCGGGAGCTACCGCGGTGGGCGAGCGGATCCGCTCGCTGCTGCTCGGCGCGCCGGGATCGGACGTGCCGTCGCCGCGCGCCGAGGCGCTGCTCTACGCCGCCGACCGGGCACACCACGTGGCCACCGTGGTCCGGCCGGCGCTGACCCGGGGCGCGGTGGTGATCAGCGACCGGTACGTCGACTCGTCGCTGGCATATCAGGGGGCGGGGCGCACCCTCCCGGTCGACGAGGTCTCCTGGCTCTCCTCCTGGGCCACCGGCGGGCTCAAGCCCGACCTGGTGGTGCTGCTCGACGTCGAACCGCACACCGGCCTGTCCCGGGTCGCGGCCCGCAACGAGGAGGCCGACCACGTCGAGGCCGAGTCGGTGGCCTTCCACGAGCGGGTCCGGTACGCCTTCCTCGACCTCGCCGCCGCCGACCCGAAGCGCTACCTGGTGCTCGACGCGTCCCGCCCGGTCGAGGAGATCGCCGAGCAGGTGGCCCGGCGGGTCGGGGAGATGCTCGCTCCCGGCGGCATCGTGCACCCGCGCCCGGCACACGGGCCGGACACCTCGGTGCAGCCCGAGTTATCCGACGCGGAGCTGGTGACGATGGAGCACCGGACCTGATGCCGGACGTCTTCGCCGACCTGGTCGGGCAGGACGAGGCGGTCGACACGCTGCGCCGGGCCGCCGCGGCGGCGGCCGCCGTGCTGCGTACCGCCGCCGTCCGGCCCGGGGGCGGCCCGGCCGTGGCCGCCGACGACGGGCTGGCCGCCCTCGCCGAGGAGGCCGCCCCGGGTGCGGGCGGCGGCGCGGCGGGCGATCCCGGGGCGGGGATGACGCACGCCTGGATCTTCACCGGCCCCCCGGGGTCGGGCCGGTCGGTGGCGGCGCGGGCGTTCGCCGCTGCCCTGCAGTGCGTGCACGGCACCGGCTGCGGCGAGTGCCCCGGCTGCCATACCACCCTCGCCGGCACCCACGCGGACGTCCGGCTGGTGGTGCCGGAAGGGCTCTCCATCGGCGTCAACGAGATGCGGGCGCTGGTGCTGCGCGCCGCCAGCACCCCGTCCGGCGGGCGCTGGCAGGTGGTGGTGATCGAGGACGCCGACCGGCTCACCGAGGCCGCCGGCAACGCGCTGCTCAAGGCGATCGAGGAGCCGCCGCCCCGGACCGTCTTCCTGCTCTGCGCCCCGTCCACCCACCCGGACGACATCTCGGTGACCATCCGATCGCGCTGCCGGGTCGTACCGCTGCGGCAGCCGCCGGCCGGCGCGGTGGCCGAGGTGCTGGTCCGGCGGGACGGCATCGGGCCCGACGTGGCGCAGTGGGCGGCGGCCGCCGCGCAGGGGCACGTGGGGCGGGCCCGGCGGCTGGCCCGCGACCCGGAGGCGCGCAAGCGCCGGGAGGCGGTGCTCGCGGTGCCGCGCCGGCTGACCGGGGTGGGCGCCGCCTTCGACGCGGCGTCCGCGCTGATCGAGGCGGCCGAGGCGGAAGCCGAGGCGTCGGTGGCGGAGACCGACGCGGCCGAGCGGGCCGCGCTGGAGACGGCGCTCGGCGCGGGCGGCACCGGCCGGGGGGCGGCCGGCGCCATCCGGGGCGCCGCCGGGCAGCTCAAGGACCTGGAGCGGCGGCAGAAGTCGCGGGCCACCCGGGCCCAGCGGGACGCGCTGGACCGAGCCCTGGTCGACCTGGCCGGCTTCTACCGGGACGCGCTCACCATGGCGCTGCGCGCCCCCGTCGCGCCGGTGCACACCGACACCGCCGAGGTGGCCGGGGCCGGCGCGGCGAAATGGGACGCCGAGGGGTCGCTGCGCCGGCTGGAGGCGGTGCTGGAGTGCCGGGCCGCGATCGAGGCGAACGTGAAGCCCCGGATCGCCGTCGAGGCGATGATGCTCGCCCTCTGGAAGGGCTGACCC
>NZ_POUB01000216.1 GCF_003236335.1 Micromonospora deserti | reverse complement strand
GGCGACCACCGTGGTGTTCGGGGGCGAGAAGCGGGTGGCGTTGTCGAGCAGCTCGGCCACGAGCCGGACCACGTCGTTGACCGCGTGCGCGGCGACCGAGATGTCGGTGTCGACGGTGCCGAACTCGGCCTGCTCCGCGCCGGAGCCGCGCCGGGGCAGCGGATCGAGGCCGCGCTGGCCGAGGGAGCGGTCATCGCCGCCGGGGAAGGCCCGGCTGGGCGGAGCGACGGTCGGCTGGGCTCCGGTCGGGCCGCCGGCCTGCACCACGGACGTGGTGTCCCGCGCCTGCTCCGGCGGCTGCCAGGGGGCCGGGGCGGCGGCCCGGTCGGCGCGCCACTGGTCGGTGAGGGTGGCCGCGGCGGTGCGCGCGCCGGCGAGCGGCTCGGCGAGACCGACCGGGGTCAGCGGCGTCTGCTCGACCGCGAGGGGCTGCCGCGGCCGGATGAGGGCCTGCTCCCGGCCCCGTCCGGTGGGCAGCACCACCGTGGCGGTGGGGAGGGTCACCTGGGCGACGGTGCCGCCCTCCACGTTGCGGCGCAGTTCCACCCGGATGCCGTAGCGGGCGGCGAGCCGGCTCACCACGGCCAGACCCATCAGCCGGAACGCCGCGACGTCGACGCTCGGCGGGGCGGCGAGGCGGCGGTTGAGCGAGTCGAGCTGCTCGTCGCTCAGGCCGAGGCCCCGGTCCTCCACCTGGATCAGAACGTAGTCGCGGATCCGCCGGCCGTCGGCGACCACCGTGGTGTTCGGGGGCGAGAAGCGGGTGGCGTTGTCGAGCAGCTCGGCCACGAGCCGGACCACGTCGTTGACCGCGTGCGCGGCGACCGAGATGTCGGTGTCGACGGTGCCGAACTCGATCCGGTTGTACAGCTCCACCTCGGACTGCGCGGCCCGCAGCACGTCCACCAGCAGCGCGTCGTCGCGACGCGGCACGGCCGAGTCGGCCCCGGCCAGGACCAGCAGGTTCTCGTCGTTGCGGCGCATCCGGGTGGCCAGGTGGTCCAGTTCGAAGAGCTGGGCCAGCCGCTTCGGGTCCTCCTCGCCGCGCTCGATCGCGTCCAGCTCGCCGATCATCCGGTCGACCAGGGTCTGGCTGCGCCGGGCCAGGTTGAGGAACATCGCCGAGACGCTGGTACGCAGGGCGGCCTGCTCGGCCGCGACTCGGACCGCCTCGCGGTGCACCACGTTGAAGGCGAGCGCCACCTGGCCGACCTCGTCGCGGTTGGTCAGCTTGATCGGGTCCCGCACCTGCCGGACGATCTCGTCGACCCCGCCGTCGCCGACGTTGTCGATGTTCTGCAGCCGCTTCACCGCGTCCGGCAGGTCGTGGTTGGCCACGGAGAGGGCGCCCTCGCGCAGCCGGCGCAGTGAGTGGTTGAGCGAGCGGGCGAGCACCACCGCGAGCGTCACCGCGACGAGGAGGGTCAGCAGCACCAGCCCCGACTCGACGACGGCCTGCCGGATGACGTCCGAACGGGCCTGGTCGGCCTGGGCGAAGAGGTCGTCGAGCAGCCGGATCTCGGCCCACCGCATCAGGTCGTTGACCGCGCCGATGGCGGCGGTGGCGTCCTGGGCGCCGACCAGCGGGCGCTGCCCGACCGAGCGGGTGATGTCGGCGGCCACCCGGTCGGCGAGCGTCACGGCGTCGCCGGAGACGGTGCTCTCCACCAGCGCGAGCTGGTCCGGGTCGGCGGCCAGGGAGAACGCCAGCAGCGCCTCCTGCCGCCCGGTCTGGGTGGCCACGAAGGACGAGAACTGCTCGTCGTCAAGCTGGCCGGCGCTGAGCGCGGTGAACGCGACCGACTGCTCCTCGGCGACCGCCGCCTTGGCCCGGGCGAAGGCGGCCACCGCCCGCCGGGCGTCCGCCAGCCGCTCCTCGCCGGGCAGTTGGGCCAGCCCGTCGCCGTACCCGACCAGGTCGGCGAGGATGACGCCGTAGCGCAGCGACGCCTCGGCGACCGCCATCTGCCGGCGGTCCAGCACCTCCTGCCGGGTGCTGTCCAGCGTCTCCAGGTGGTCATCGATGGACGCCAGCCGGTCCCGGACCGCCGGCGGCACGTCGCCGATGCGCTCGCGCTCCGCGCGGTACGCGTCGATCCGCTGCTGGGTCTGGCGGACCCGGAGGTTGAACGCGTCGGCCGGCTGCTGCGGCGTGGCCAGGTAGGCGGCCGCCGCCATCCGCTCGGCGTGCAGGTCTTGGGTCAGCGCGGAGATGTCGATGGAGAGCGCGGTGAGCGACCGGGCCTGGGTGGCGTCGTAGGCGCCCTCACCGACGGAGATCAGCCGGACGGTGGCGAGGGCGATCACCGCGGCCACCGGCACGACCAGGATCAGCGCGAGCTTGGACCGGATCCGGGCGTCCCGCAGCCGGGGCAGTCGGCGGCGCTTCGGTTCATCGGTCATACCGCTCGCGGGCAGGCTCGCGGGCAGGGTCGTCGGTCCGGTGCTCACGACATCGCCTCCGTCGTTTCTTCCACGCCTGACCCGCCGACTCGTGCCTGGTGCGACGGACAGCGCCACGCGCGGCACGGCCGCGATTTCATCAGACAAGAACATCTTTGGGAAGCCGCAGTGAGGCAGGAAACGGTCGGACGGCATCCAACTCGCGTTCCGATCACCTAGTACCTTCATTTCCTCACGCCCGTGAACAGGGCATGTAACTCCCGGGTGGCCATCCGTATCGCAGCGTGACCATTTGCAAACTTCTCGTGACCCCAGCATGTGGGACACGCGTCCCGAAACGCGTCCCCCCAGCCGCGCTTGACCGCAGCGCCCAGCGTTGGCAAGGTTTTGCAGGCTTCGCACACCGTACGGCAGACCATCCCGTCACTCCACAGAGGACGGACAACCGGCGGTGACCGGGCAGCGCCCGCGCCGCATCTGGAGGACTGAGTTGAGCCCCATCCGTTCCGCGAGCACGGCGGCGCTCGCATCGGCCGTCCTGGCCGCCACGCTCACCGGCTGCCAGTTCAGCGCGGACGAGGGAGACACGAGTCCCATCGTCATCGCAGCGGACCTCGAACTCTCCGGCGCGGCGGCGCCGGTGGGCAAGGCGTACCAGCGTGCCCTGGAACTGAAGATCGAGCAGCTGAACTCCTCCGGCGCGCTGAACGGCCGGCGGATCGAACTCACGGTGAAGGACAACCGGTCCGACGCGAGCGAGTCACTGCGCAACATCGGTGACTTCAGCAACGATTCCCGGGTCAGCGCGATCATCATGGGCGGCTGCAACGAATGCGCGGTCGGCGCCGTCCGGACCATCAACGAAAAGCGCATTCCCACCATCGCGCTCGCCCCGTCCGGCGCGGTGGCCGACCCGGTCGCCGAGCGCCGGTACGTGTTCAAACTGGCCCCGAACGCCGCCGACAGCGCCGCCGCCCTCACCTCCGAACTGCGGCGCAAGGGAATCCGCAAGGTCGGGGTGCTGCACAGCGCCGACGACTACGGCCGCGAAGGGCTGGCCGCGCTGCGCAGCGAGTTCGACAAGGCCCGCATCCGGCTGGTCCGCGCGGAGTCGGTGCGCGGCACGGACACCGAGGTCGGCCAGCAGGTCGCGGCGCTGACCGCGGGCGAGCCGGACGGCCTGGTCGTCTGGACCCCGCCGGAGCAGGCGACGCTCACCGCCACCGCGGCGCAGCAGGCCGGCTTCGACGGGGCGCTTTTCCTCGACGCCGCGGCGGCCGGCGAACTCTTCCTCGGCGCCGCGTCCCGGGCCACCGAACGGGCCACGCTGGTCTTCACCCAGACCATGGTGATCGACGACGTCATCGCCACCACCCCGGCGAAGGCCGCCCGCCGGCAGTGGTTCCAGGACTACACCGCCCGCTTCGGCGGCTACCACGGCTCCTCGTCCTTCGCGGCGGACGCCGTACAGCTCATCGCCGACGCCGAGCTGCGAAGCGGCGGCGAGCCCGGCCGGGTGAACCGGGACGGCATCCGCGACGTGCTGGAGACCTCCCAGCTGGACGGCCTCTCCGGGCCGATCCGGATGACCCCGGACAACCACTCCGGCCTGATGCCGCAGGCGCTCACCACGCTGGTGGCCCGCAACGGGCGCTGGCGGTTGGCAGGCTGAGCGGCGGCCCTCGTCGAGGGCTGCGCGGCCGGCTGTGGGCCCGGGTCCCGGCTCCGGGCTTGACCCCGCCGCCCCCGGTGCGGTCACACCGCCACGACGGGGTTCAGCCCCGTCGTGGCGCGGGCCGGCCCCGTCGTGGGGGCCGGCCCGGGCTTGTGCGTGGGTGATCTGCGTGTCCGGGGGCGTCAGCGGCTGCTGGTGGTCTCGCGGAGCCAGGGCAGCGCGAGGCGTTCGACCAGTATCAGGGCGCTGTAGAGCAGGATGCTGACCAGCGCCACCAGCATGATCGCGGCCCAGGCGGTGGCGGTGTCGCCGATGCCTGCGTACTGCTGGATGACGTAGCCGAGGCCGCCCTCGCCGGCCTGGAACTCCCCGATCACCGCGCCGATGGCGGCCAGCGGCATGGCCACCTTGAGCCCGACGAAGATCTGCGGCAGCGCGGCCGGGAAGCGCACCTTGCGGAACGCTTGCCAGCGCGAGGCGTTCAACGAGCGGGCCAACTCGGCGAGGTCGGCCGGGGTGGTGGTCAGCCCGGTCGCGGTGGAGAGCACGATCGGGAAGAAGCAGAGCAGGAAGACCATGGTCAGGATCGGCTTCTGCCCCCAGCCGAAGGCGACCACCAGCAGCGGACCAAGGGTGATCTTGGGGACCGCGTTGACCGCGACCAGC
The DNA here is from genome assembly GCF_003236335.1 of Micromonospora deserti. Classification (GTDB taxonomy): domain Bacteria; phylum Actinomycetota; class Actinomycetes; order Mycobacteriales; family Micromonosporaceae; genus Micromonospora; species Micromonospora deserti. The sequence goes on along the minus strand of NZ_POUB01000216.1, from coordinate 5,644 downwards.
AGCGGAGTGAACATCCGCTCCACCGTCCGCGACGCGGCCAGCGCCAGGCCCAGCAGCACACCGGCCACGGCGGAGAGCGCGAACCCGACCAGGATCTCCAGCGTGCTGTCCCCGGTGTGCTCCAGCATCCGGGCCGGCTTGTCCACGAACGCGGTCAGCACCTCACCCGGGGGCGGCAGCGCGGCCGGATGCACCAGTTCCAGCCGGGCCACCAGCCACCACGTGCCGAGTGCGACCAGCAGGCCGGCGGCCGGCAGCAGCACCGCGGTGGCGCCACCCCACAGGCGTTCCCCGGCCCCGGCGCGCCGGCCCGGCCCGGAGGCGTCGGGCGGGGGCGGGGCGGCCGTCACCGCCGGCTCCGGCGCGCGGACGTCGGTCATCTGATCCTCCTGGAGAAATCCGGCCCTGGGCCGGTACGGGGGCACGGGCGGACCGGGTCAGGCCTTCGGCGCGAGGCCGAAGTCGATGATCTGGTCGGGGGTGATGTTCTGCTTGAGGGCGCCGGCACCCTGCAGGATCGCGATGCTCTTGGCCACCCGGCCGCTGTCCAGCGTGCCGAGCTGGGTGCCGGAGTTGCTGGACCGGACGTAGCCGGCCATCAGCTGGAGCTCGGCGGCGGCCGCGGCCGGGTTGGTGGCATCCACGTTCTTCTTCAGGATGTCGGCCGCCTCCTGCGGGTTGGCCAGGCTGTACTCCAGACCCTTCATGAGGGCGGCGGTGAACCGCTTGACCATGTCCGGCTTCTCCTTGGCGATCTTCGACGAGGTGATCAGCACGTTGCCGTACAGGTCCTGCATCACGTTGCTGTACGGCAACATGACGGCCTTCTTCTTGGTCACCGCCTCGATGGTGGGCTGGCCGACGACGAACTGGCCGATGCCGTCCACCGAGCCCGAGGCGAGCGTGCCCATCAGGGTCTGCGCCTCGCCGTTGACCCAGGTGACCTTGCTGGCGTCCACGCCGGCCATCCGGGCGTACGTCGGGAAGAGGTTGCGGACCACGGAGCCGGGGGTGTCGGCGAGCTTCTTGCCCTCCAGGTCCTTCGGCGAGGCGATGCCCTTGCCCTCGACGGTGGCGATACCGGCCATGGTGCGCTGCTGGATCGCGGCGACGGCGACGAAGTCCTTGGCCTGGCCGTTGCCGAGCTGGAGCAGGCCGCCGGTCAGGTCGATCGGGCCGAACTGGGCCTGGCCACCGACGATCGTCTGGATGACCGCGCCGGTGCCCTGGCCGGCCTTGATCTCGACGTCGAAGCCGGCGTCCTTGAAGAAGCCCTTCTCCTTCGCCACCCAGGCGTAGGAGTCACGGCCGAAGTTACCGAACGAGGTGAGGTACGTCACCTTTTCCAGCGCGGCGCCCTCGGGGGCCTTCGCGTCGTTCCCGGAGTCCGAGCCGCCGCTGCAGGCGGAGACCAGGGCGAGGGCGGTGGCCAGCGCGGCCGTCACGACCGTACGGGTCAGCCTTCTCATCAGTGCACCATGTCCTTTCCGACCGGGACCGGCAGGGCCACCGGAGGGGTTGTCTGGCGGCGTCGGCGGAGGGGAAGCCGACACCACCGTCGTGAGGGGACTCTTCGCGGGCACAGCGTACGAGAAGCCCACCTTTGCGATGCCAGGCGTATCGGGTTGCGGAACGGATACAAACTGACGTCCACCCCGGACGGTGCGACTGAGCAGCAGACCGATAGCCTTTCCCACGAATCGCTGACCGCCGACTCAGGAGGCCGCCGGAGATGATCCGACTGTCCGGGGTCTCCCGTACCTTCGACGGCCGCAGTGGCCGGGTCGAGGCGCTGCGCGGCATCGACCTCGACGTCGCCGAGAGCGAGTTCGTCGCGGTGCTCGGCCGCTCCGGTTGCGGCAAGTCCACGCTGCTGCGGCTGGTCGCCGGCCTGCTCCCGGTGACCGACGGCGAGATCACCGTGGCCGGTACGCCGGTCACCCGGCCCCGCCGGGACATCGCGATGCTCTTCCAGCGACCGGCCCTGCTGCCCTGGCGCACCGTACTGGACAACGTCCTGCTGCCGGTGGAGATCTTCGGCTGGAAGCGGGCGAAGCACCGCCACCGGGCCCGGCAGCTGCTCGACCTCGCCGGGCTGGGCGGCTTCGAGAAGCGGCTGCCGCACGAGCTCTCCGGCGGCATGCAGCAGCGGGTGTCGCTGTGCCGGTCGCTGATCGGCGAGCCCCGGGTGATGCTGATGGACGAGCCCTTCTCCGCGCTGGACGCGCTCACCCGGGAGGAACTCTCCGGCGAACTCCAGCGGGTGCACATGGAGAACGGCGCCACCGTCGTCTTCGTCACCCACTCGATCGACGAGGCGGTGCTGCTGGCCGACCGGGTGGTGGTGCTCAGTCCGCGCCCGGGACGGATCCGCAAGGTCGTCGAGGTGAGCATCCCCCGGCCGCGCACCCTCGGCCGCCACGCGCACCTGGCGGACGTCGCCCGGATCAGCGCCGACCTGCACGAGCTGCTGATGGAACGGGACCTGCCGGCGGCGACCGGCGCGGAAGGACGATGAGCGTGCGGGTTTCCGTGTTCACCGAACCGCACCGCGGCGCCAGCTACGACGACCAGCTCCGCTTCGCCCGGCTGGTGGAGGCCGCCGGGTACGAGGGCTTCTTCCGCGCCGACCACTACCAGTCGATGGGTGAGGAGCCGGCGCTGCCCGGCCCGACGGACGCCTGGCTGACGCTCGCCGCGCTGGCCCGGGAGACCCGCCGGATCCGGCTCGGCACGCTGGTCAGCTCGGCGACCTTCCGGCTGCCCGGCCCGCTGGCGATGATGGTGGCGCAGGTCGACCAGATGAGCGGCGGCCGGGTCGAGCTGGGCATCGGCGCCGGCTGGTACGAGCGCGAGCACACCTCCTACGGCATCCCGTTCCCGGCGGTCGGCGAGCGGTTCGACCGGCTGGCCGAGCAGCTGGAGGTGATCGCCGGGCTGTGGCGGACCCCGCCCGGCGGGACATACAGCCACACCGGTGAGCACTACCGGCTCGTGGACGCCCCCGCGCTGCCGAAGCCGGTGCAGGTACCCGGGCCGCCGGTGATCATCGGCGGGCGCGGCCCGAAGCGCACCCCGGAGCTGGCCGCCCGGTACGCCGACGAGTTCAACATGCCGTTCAAGTCGGTCGAGGAGACCGCCGCGGCGTACGGGCGGGCGCGGGAGGCCAGCGACCGCGTCGGGCGGACGGAGCGCGGGCGCGCCCCGCTGGTGCTCTCCGCCGGGATCGTGGTGGCGATCGGCCGCACCGACGCCGAGGCGCGCCACCGGGCCGCGCCGTTGCACGCCAAGAGCGCCCTGCCCCCGGAGGACCCGGTGGTCGGCTCGCCCGCGCAGCTGGTCGACCGGATCGGCGAGTTCGCCGCGATCGGCACCACCCGGGTTCACCTACGGCTGATCGACTTCGCCGACCTCGACCACCTGGAGCTCATCGCCGCCGAGGTGCTCCCCCAGCTGAACGGAGACCGATGACCGACATCATCGACGAACGTGAACTCGGGCCGGTCGGCCAGGAGATCGTGTTCGAGAACGACCGGGTCCGGGTCTGGCACATCCGGCTGGAGCCGGGCGAGTCGCAGCCGCTGCACCGGCACGACCACCCGTACCTGGTGGTGGCGGTCCAGGGCGCGAAGAACGTGGTGCAGACGGTCGACGGCACCCGGATCGACGCGGACGAGCCGACCGGCGGCGTGGTCTACCGCGACCCGGGCGCCGTTCACATGCTCACCAACGTCGGCGGCACCACGTACCTGGCGCGGCTGGTTGAGCTGAAGTAACCGCTGGCAGGGTGCTCGACGCCGCTTGCGGCGTGCCGGTGGCGACCGGCCCGGCAGGTGCGTAACGTGCCGTTCATGGCCTTTCGGACCTGGGGCAGACTGCTGCTCACGGCGCTCGGGGTGAGCCTGCTGGCCGGGGCCGGCCAGCTCGGCATCGCGTTCGGCTTCGGCATCGTCCGGCTCACCGGCACCTTCACCGGCGGCACCGTCAACCAGTGGCCGGCCCAGCTCGTCTGGGTCGGGTGGTTCGCGGCGAACGCCGCCGTGGTCGGTGCCGTCCTCACCGAACGCGTGGCCCGGCGGGACGGGCTGCTGGCCGGCACCGGCCGCCAGCTCGCCGTCGCCACCGCCGCGGCGGCGGGCGCCACCGTCGTCGCCCCCCTGTGCATGCAGCCCGCCCGGGCCGCCGAGCTCATCTCGGTGGACCCGGTCTGGGCCGTCGGCATCTGCGCGATCCTCGGCGCGGTGCTCGGCGCGGGCGCCGCGCTCGCGGTGCTGGTCAGGCCTCCGGTGGGCTGGAACATGGCACTGGTCGCCGGCGCGGTCTGGCTGGTGGCGCTGATCTCGGTGGCGCCGACGCTCGTCGCCACCGGCCCGCTGCCCACCGTACGGCTGGGGGTGCTGGAACCGTCCTGGCTGGACGCCGGCGCGGCCCAGCGGCTGTCGCTGGTGGTGCCGCCCCTGTTGGCCCTGCTGGCCGGCGCGGCGACCGGCGGACTGGCCCGCTGGCGCGGGCACCCGCCGCTTGTCAGCGGCGCGACCGGAGTGGCGGGCCCGGTGCTGGTGGCCTTCGCCTACCTGACCGCCGGCCCGGGTGACGTGGTGGACCGCTACCAGACGACGCCGTACTACGGCGCGCTCATCGCGGTGGCCGCCGGCGCGCTCGGCTCGGCCGCCGCCACGCTGCTGCGCTGGCCCCTCGTCCCGCACGGCGCCGACACCGGGGCCATCGAGCCGACCGACATCCTGCGTTCGCTGCCCGCCGGCCCGACGCTGCCGACGGCCGCGACACGGTCCGCGGACCGCGCCGGCGACGAGTCGGAGACGGTCGACCTCGCCGCCGCCGGGCAGGCGGCCGGCGGCCGGCCCGGGGATGCCGGCCCTGGCACGGCGGGCGGGCCGGCCGCCGGCACCACTCCGGCGCACTGGGACTGGCCGGTGCCGGGCGCCGCTCCCGCCGCGACGGCCCACCCGACGCCGACGGCGGCCGGGACGAGCGCGCCGTCGCCGACCAGCACCGGAGCGGACCGACCGACGGCCGCCAAGGCGAGCACGCCGTCGCCGACCTCCGCCGAAGCGGACCGACCGGCCGCCACCGCCGAAGCGGACCGACCGGCCACCGCCGACGTGGTCGGGACGCGTCCGGTCAGCGCGGACGCCGGCACCGCGGCCCAGGGAGCCGCCCCCTCCGCCGGCGAGGTGCCACCGCCGCCGCCGGACCAGTCGGGCGATCCGGCCGCCCCCTCGACCGTCGCCCCGGCCGGCGAACCGGTGCACGACGAGCCCACGTCCCCGGCCGAGGCTGCCACCGCGCCGGTCGCGGATGGCCGCGTCGATGCCACACCGGCGGCAGCCGGCACCGACCGGCCGGCCGCCAAGCCCGTGCGCACCCGCAGGCCCCGCTCCGCCGCGCAACCGGGCGGCGCCGAGGGCACGGCCAGCCCGCCGCCCACCGCGACCGGCGCGGTCGACCTTCCCGCCGGCGTCCCGACCCGGGCCGCCGAACCCGCCCCCGGAGCCGGCTCGGCGGGGCGGGCGACCGGGGACGAGGCGACCGACGCTCCCGACGCCACGCCAGCGCCGGCCGCCGGTCACGACGCCACGCCACCACTACTCGCCGCCCCCGACACCTGTCCCTTATAAACCTC
>NZ_POUB01000215.1 GCF_003236335.1 Micromonospora deserti | reverse complement strand
ACGAGCGGCAACCCGCTCTCGGCGCCAAGTTCGCCCCGTTCGGTGGCTGGGAGATGCCGCTGGAGTACGCCGGGGGCGTTCGCCCGCGTCGAGGACGGCCTGGGTCCAGCCGCCCTCGATGACGCCGGTGCCGTCCAGCAGCGCCCAGTCGACGACGTCGGTGGCCTCCACCACCACCGGGGAGCCGATGCGGACGGTCGGGTCGGTGTTGGCGTCGCTGGCACTGACCCCGGAGATCCGCTCGGGGGTGTCCCACGAGGTCACCCCGGCCCAGACGAACTCCGGGCCGTCGTCGCCGGGCAGGCCGTACTTGACCACCAGCTGGGTCTCCGGGGGGAGCTGGCCGGTGACGAACCGGGCCCGGATGTCGCCCAGGCCGGCCCGCGCGGTGGCGATGGCTTTGCTCATCGCGTCGCCCGGCCGGGCGTAGCGCACGTCGGGCTGGATGCCGGCGAAGAGGGTGGCGCAGGCGGCGGCGTAGTAGCGGCCGGGCGGGCCCGGATGGCCGGCCGGCGGGCGCAGGCTGAGGAACGAGTCGGCCTCCGGGTCGGTGGCCGGGTCCAGCTCCAGCCGCAGCAGCACCGGCGCGGTCGCCCCGTGCTGCTCCGGATTGCCGTACGCCACCGCGATGTCGTGCCCGGTCACCGTGGCCAGCACCGGCAGCTGCACGAACGCGGGCACCTCCTCGCCGGAGAGCCCGTCGGTCCAGTCCCGCAGCAGCCGCCGGGCGGCACCGGTCATCACCGCGCCCCAGGCCCGGGTGAGGTGGTCCGGCACCCCCTGGGTCTGCAGTTCGAGCAGGCCGAAGCGGCGCAGCCCCTTGGTGGTGAACCAGAGCCCCTCGGCGTCGGAGGAGTACGGCACCAGTACCCAGTCGACCAGCCGGATCCGGCCCTGGGCGTCCGGCAGCGACCGCAGCGCGGTCGCCGGGTCGAGGAACTGCAGCCCGAAGACGTCCACCACGTCGCCGTCGACCGTCTCGGCGACCGCCGCGGCCACCGCCCGGGCCGCCCACTCGTGCGCCGGCGGCCAGCCCGGCCGGTACTCGGCCTGCACCACCACCAGATGGCTCGCCGCGGCCAGCCGGGCCAGCTGCGCCTCGGTGGCCCCGAACGCGGTGAGCAGGTCCGGCGGCAGCTCGGGGAACTCGTCGATCGGCCGGGTGTCCACGGTCATCAGCGGGCTGTCCAGCATCTGCTTCGCCAGCCCGTGCACCGGCTCCGGCAGCCGACCGGCGAGCCGCTGCACCGCCGTCTTCGCGCTGACCTTCGGCAGCCCCGCCATTGGCACGAGGTAGGTGGCGCTCAGCGACTCCGGGACCGGTACGGGCAGGAAGTCGTCCGTGATGAGCATGTCTTCCCCCGGGTGGCCGCCGCCGTGCTGTCGATCCAGAACGCTACCCGCCGCGGCGCACCCCGCTCAGCCGGACAGCACCAACCCCAGGTAGACCAGCGTGGTGACCACCTCGACGGTCGCGCCGAGCACGTCGCCGGTGACGCCGCCGAGCCGGCGTACCGCGTGCCGCAGCAGCCCCACCGCGACGGCGAGCGCGGCGCCGACGGCGAGCGGCCCCTGCCACGGGCGCCCCGGCACCGCGGCGACCGCCGACAGCGCGACGGCGGCCGTCCCGGCGACCAGCGCGACCGGGCCGACGGTGCCGGCGACCAGCGCGCCCAGCCCTTCCGGGCGGGCCGCCGGCACCCCGCGCCGGCAGGCGAACGCGACGCCGAGCCGGCCGGCGGCGGTCGCCGCCACCACCGCCGCGAGCGCCGCCGGCCGGGACCGCAGCGCCAGTTCCGCGAGGGCCGCGGTCTGCACCAGCAGGACGACCACCAGCGCGACCACCCCGAACGGGCCGACGTCCGGCTTCTTCATGATCTCCAGCGCGGCCGCCCCCCGCCGGTACGAGCCGAGCGCGTCCACGGTGTCGGCCAGCCCGTCCAGGTGCAGCCCGCGGGTGAGCAGCGCGGCGGCGCCGACGGTCACGCCCGCGGCGACCAGCGGGGGAGCGAGCGCGGCCAGGAGCAGCAGCACCCCGGCGAGCAGCACGCCGAGCAGCGCCCCGACGGCCGGGGCGAGCGCCATCGCCGTCCCGGCCGCCGCCCGGTCGACCCGGCCCGCGGGCACCGGCAGGGTGCTGAACGTGGTGAGCGCCAGCCGGACCCCGTCGGCGAGCCGCGACTCAGCCGGCACGCCAGCCGGACGGGTCCACCGGCTGCCGCTCGGGCTCGGTGGTGGTCGGCCCCGGTCCGGCCGGCTCCGGCTCGTGGAAATCCGGCTCCTCCTCGTCCTCGGCCGGCTCCGGCTCCCCGTCGTCGGGCCCGCCCCCGCCGAGCGACGGGCGGGTCGGCAGCGCGGCGGCCAGCGACAGCACCGAGCGCAGCAGCGGCAGCGCGGCCAGCGCGTTCGCTCCCTCGCCGAGGTCCAGCCGGAGGTCCAGCAGCGGGGCGAGGCCGAGCACGTCGGCGGCGAGCCGGACGGCGGGCTGCCCACCGTGGTCGGCGAGCATGCACCAGTGCCGGGCCTGCCCGGCCAGGTCGCGGCTGACCAGCCCGGCGGCCACCCCGACCGGCCCGTCCAGCATGACCGGCACCCGGCGGGCGGTGGCGCCGAGCAGGATGCCGGTGGCCACCGCGATGTCCCCGCCGCCCAGCTCGGCCAGCACGTCCTTGGCGCCGCGCGGGGAGCGGCGGGTGCGGTGCAGCGCGTCGCGGACCGCCGCGCAGCGCGCCATCCAGGCCGCGTCGTCGAACTCACCCGAGTCGTCGAGCACCCGGCCGAGCACGGCCGGCGGCTCCGCCCCGGCGGTCGCGGCCAGCACCGCCGCCGCAGCCGCCTCGGTGCCGGCGCCGCACGCCCCCAGCACCAGCAGCTGTACGCCGGCGTCGGCGGCCTCCTCGGCGAGCCGCCAGCCGTAGCGCAGCGCCGACTCCACCTGCTCGGCGGTCAGCGCCGCCTGGTCCTCCATCGGGCCGGCCGTCGGGGCGTCCACCACCTGGAGGGTGGCCCCGCTCTCGGCGGCCAGCCGGGCGAGTACCCCCTGGCCGGCCCGGGCCTGCCGGGCGCGTCGGGCCGACTCGCCAGTCACCGTGCCCGCGGCGGCGCCGCCGTCGTGGTCGCCGTGCAGCAGCAGCACCCGCACCGATCCCCAGGCGGCGGGTGTCGGGGTGCCCTGGGTCGCGGCGGCGAACCCGACCACCCGCTCCAGCACGCCGAGCCCGGCGCCCGGCACGTCGAGCGTGGCGAGCCGGTCGACGGCCTGCGGGCCGGCGTACTCGTCGGGCATGGGCAGTTCCATGCCTGGCTGGATGACCAGGCCGGTGGCGACCATCGGCAACGCCATGGTGGGCGCGGCCCAGGGGGCGCCGTTGCTGGCGGCCGTGGCGGGCGGCGCGGCCGGGGTGAGCACCTCCGGCAGCTCCGCCTCCGGCGTCACCACGGTCTGGTCGGTCGGCTCGGTGGCTCCGCCGCCGAGCGCGGGAGCGCCGGCCGCCGCGACCGCGGTGCCGGCCGCCGGGCCTGCCTGGGCCGGCACGGCGGCGGCGTGCGGCGCCCCGCCGGGCTTGAGCCACGCCGGCTGGCCGGCCACCACCAGCACGACCGCGTCGCAGGCGTCGGCGACCGCCCGGTTGGCCGCGCCGAGGGCGTCGGTGAACGCCCGGCCGAGCGGGGTGGTCGGCACCAGGGAGAGCCCGACCTCGGGGCTGACCAGCACCAGCCGGGCCGCGCAGTCGCGCACCGCCGCGGCCAGCTCGGCGATGGTGGCCGGGTCGTCCGCCGGCTGGTGGGCGGGGTTGAGCAGGACCGTCACCCAGCCGCCGAGGTCGTCGATGAGCAGGGTGTCGTCCGGCGCGGCGGAGGCGATCACGTCCGCCAGCCGGCGCGGGTCGCCGGCGGTCTCCTCGGTGGTCCAGGTCTCCGGCCGGCGGGCCCGGTGCGCCGCCAGCCGGGCCGCCCACTCGGCGTCGTCGGCGGCCGCGTCGGCGGCGGTGGCCAGGTAGCGGACCGTGGGCGCGTCGGCGACCAGGGACTCGGCGAACTCGGACTTGCCGGACCGGATACCGCCGAGCACCAGGACAGTGTTCCACCCGTCTACGGACATGCCCGTACCTTAAAGCCGCCCGAGGCCCGGCCGCCCGCCGGCCCGTGTGCCGGCGCCCGCTCGGGCGGCCCGGTCCGGCCCTGGCCGCGGCCCGCCGGGCGCCCCGCTCAGTCGCAGCGCTCGAACCCGCTGCCGTAGCTCGCCCCGCCGGTGGCGCCGCCCCACTTCACACAGATCCCGGCGGCCTTGGCCCGCACCGGCCCGGCGTAGTAGGCGAACGAGCCGCTGTCGGTGCTGCGGTCCCGCCCCTGCACCTCCAGCCACGCCGACACCGCCGTCTTCGTGCCGACCGCGGTCTCCTTGAGCGTCACCACGCAGTTGGTGCCGGTGCCCGCGTGCCAGAGCAGGTAGACCCGGCCCTTGCGGGTGCCCGAGACGGTCAGCGTCGCCGAGTCGATCACCTGGTAGCCGCTGCCGCACACCTGTACCGCGGTGTACGGGTTCGGCTTCTCCGCCTTGCTGGTGGTCGGGCTGGCGGTGGGCCGCCCCGACGAGCTCGCGGTCGGCGCCGCGCCGCCGGTGGCCGGGGCGGCCGGCGGCCGGGCCGTCGGCGACGCCGTCGCGGCCGCCGACCGGGTGCCGGTCGGTGTCGAGTCGGTCCGCAGCTGCCCGCTGCCGTCGGTGGCCGCCGGCTGCGGCGTACCGGACACCGCCGGTGCGGACGCGCCGGTCAGCCCCGCGGGCGTGTCCCCGCCGGCCGGCTCGCGGCCGGAGAAGAGCGCCGTCGCCGCGACCACCCCGACCAGCAGCACGAGCACGGTGACCGCCGCGCCGACCAGCGCGATCCGCCGCCGCGCCGGCCGGGGGCCGACCGGGTCCTCCCGGGTCGGCGGGAGCCCGGCGCCCCACGTCCCGGAGGCCGCCGGGCCCGGGTACCCGGCGGCGTCGGCGCCGGGCGACACCGGCCGCCCGAGCGGGGCCGGTGGGTGCCCCCCGGACGCGCCGGGGTGCGGCGCCGGCGGGCCCCCGGCGGGCGGGGTGGCCGGTGACGGGTGGCCGGCCGGCGGCGCGGTGGGACCGGGCCGCGGTGGCGCGGCGGGTCCCGGCGGGGCGGCACCGAAGGCCGCCGGTGGTCCGGGCGGTGCCGGTGCCGGTCCGGGAAGGTGGGTCCGGTTCCCGCCGGTCGGCGAACCGAGCCCGGCGTCGCGGGCGCCGGACGCGGCGCGCTGCCCGGCCGGGGTCGCGCCCGACGGGGTTCCGGCGTCCCCGGCACCGGTGCCGCCCGGCACGCCGGGGTCCACGGTCAGCGCCGGGACCACCGTGGGCGACGGGCCGGCCACCGCCCACGGTGGACGGGCCGACAGCGGGATCACCGCGAGCGTCGCGTCCCGCGCCGCCACTGCGGCGTCGGCGAACTCCGCCGCGCTCGGGTACCGGTCGCCCGGCCGTTTCGCCATCGCCCGCTCGACCAGCGCGACCACCGCCGGCGGGATGCCCTGCGGCAGCGGCGCCGGCTCGTCCTGCAGGTGCCGCAGCGCCACCTGCAGCGGGTTGTCCCCGTCGAACGGCGGCTGACCGGCGAGGCAGAAGTACGCCACCGCGCCGAGCGCGTAGATGTCGGTGGCCGGGGAGACCGGCTGGTTCGCGGCCTGCTCGGGGGACATGTACGAGGCGGTGCCGAGCACCACGTTCGCGGCGGTGATCCCGGCCGTGGTGCCCGAGCGGGCGATGCCGAAGTCGACCAGCACCACCCGGCCGTCCGGCTTCACCAGCAGGTTGCCCGGCTTCACGTCCCGGTGCACGATCCCGGCGAGGTGAGCGGCGTGCAGCGCCTCGGCGGCCTGCGCCACCACCGACATCGTCGAGGCGGGGTCCAGCCGCCCCGCCCGCCGTAGCCAGCTGGTCAGCGGCTGCCCGTCGACGTACTCCATCACCAGGTAGTCGACCTGGCTGCCGTCGGCGACGGTGGACCGGCCGACGTCGTGCACCGCGACCACGCCGGGGTGCCGCAGCGCCGCCAGCATCCGCGCCTCGGCCCGGAACCGGGTGGTGAACTCCGGGTCCGCGGTCAGCGCCGGCAGCAGCACCTTCACCGCCACCTCGCGTTCCAGCGCGAGGTCCGTGCACCGCCAGACCGCGCCCATGCCACCGGTCGCCACCCGTTCGCCCAGCTGATACCGCTCGCTGAGCACCACTCCCTGAGTCAGCACCGGATCACGGTACCGGCCGGCGCGCAGGATGGATCAACCTGTGGCCCGAGCGAGCGGCTGTCGGGGTCGCGGCCGACTACGCTGGCGGGGGTTCGTCCCACGGGACATCAGCGGCGAGGGGAGACGCGGCATGGCGTGGAGCTGGCGGTACGAGGGCACGAACGGCGAGTCGGTGGACGGTCCGGCGGAGTCGTTCGGCAGCCAGGCGGATGCCGAGTCCTGGATCGGCCAGACCTGGCGCGAGCTCGCGGCGTCCGGCGTCACCTCGGTCGCGCTCGTCGAGGACGACCGGGTGGAGTACCGGATGAGCCTGCTTCCTCCGGCGGAGTGATGGCCGCCGACCGCGCGCGGGGCGAGCCGCTGGTGCTCGGTGTGCCCCGGCTGGCGTTCCGGCCCAGCCCGGTCTTCCTCGCCCTGGTCGCGCTCTTCGTGGCCAGTGGGGTGATGACCTGGCACGGGTTCGGCAGTGTCCGGTTCGACGTGTTCCTCTTCGTCGTCTCCGGCTGGCTGGTCTCGCTGTGCCTGCACGAGTACGCCCACGCGGTCGTCGCCTTCCGGGCCGGTGACCGCAGCGTGGCGCACCGCGGCTACCTGACCTTGAACCCGCTGAAGTACAGCCACCCGCTGCTGTCGATCGCGCTGCCGGTGGCGGTGGTGCTGCTCGGCGGCATCGGCCTGCCCGGCGGCGCGGTCTGGGTGGACCGGCACGCCATCCCGGGGCGGCTGCGGCACACCCTGGTCAGCCTCGCCGGCCCGGCCACCAATGTGCTGTTCACGCTGGTGTTGGTGGCGGCGGTCCGGCTCGGCGCGTCCGGCGGCGGGCCGGTCGAGTTCTGGGCCGCCGTGGCGCTGCTGGCCTTCCTCCAGCTCACCGCGAGTGTGTTGAACCTGCTCCCGGTGCCCGGGCTGGATGGCGGCAACATGATCCAGCCGTGGCTGAACCCGCAGTGGCGCCGGATGTACGACCTGTTCGCCCCGTACGGCTTCATCCTGCTCTTCGCCCTGCTGTGGAACCCCCGGATCAGCGGCTGGTTCTTCGGCGCGGTCTTCGCCGTCGGCGACCTGCTCGGCCTGCCGCCGTGGCTCTACGCCGTCGGCCTCGACCTGATCCGCTTCTGGCAGGGCTGAGCGTCGACGCGGCGCCGGCGAGTCGAGGCCGGCGCGTCGGGTGCGGGCCCGGCCGGCGGAACGTCGCGCCGGCCGGGCCCGGGTTCGGTCACGGCCGGGCGGCCGGGCTCTCGGTCTTGGCCGGGTCGCGCTCGGTGATCGGCTCGACGATCTCGTCGATCGCCTTGAGCAGTTCGGCGTCGAGCTTTACGCCGGCCGCCTTGACGTTGTCGCGCACCTGCTCGGGCCGGGACGCCCCGACGATCGCCGAGGAGACGTTCGGGTTCTGCAGCACCCAGGCGACGGAGAGCTGGGCCATGCTCAGGCCGGCCTGCTCGGCCAGCGGCTTGAGCCGCTGCACCCGGGTCAGCACCTCGTCGGTCAGCCACTTGGCGATGAACCCGGCGCCGGACTTCTCGTCGGTGGCCCGGGAGCCGGCCGGCGGCGGCTGGCCCGGCAGGTACTTGCCGGAGAGCACCCCCTGCGCCATCGGCGACCAGACGATTTGCCCGACTCCCAGCTCCTCGCTGGTGGGGACGACCTCGGTCTCGATGACCCGCCACAGCATCGAGTACTGCGGCTGGTTGGACACCAGCGGGATGCGCAGCTCGCGGGCGAGCTGGTGGGCCTCCCGGATCTGCGACGCCTTCCACTCCGAGACGCCGATGTAGAGCGCCTTGCCGGAGTGCACGACGTCGGCGAACGCCTCCATCGTCTCCTCCAGCGGGGTGCTGTAGTCGTACCGGTGGGCCTGGTAGAGGTCCACGTAGTCGGTGCGCAGCCGGCGCAGCGAGCCGTTGATCGACTCCATGATGTGCTTGCGGGACAGGCCCCGGTCGTTGCGGCCCGGCCCGGTGGGCCAGTACACCTTGGTGAAGATTTCCAGGCCCTCGCGCCGCTCGTGCTCCAGCGCGCGGCCGAGGACGTCCTCGGCCCGGGTGCCGGCGTACACGTCGGCGGTGTCGAAGGTGGTGATGCCGCAGTCCAGGGCGGCCCGGACGCAGGCGAACGCCGCGTCCTCCTCCACCTGCGAGCCGTGGGTGATCCAGTTGCCGTACGAGATCTCGCTGACCATCAGGCCGGAGCGGCCCAGGTGACGGAATTCCATGCCCCGACCCTAGCCCGTCCGGATCATGGTCGTCCGCCTCGCCCCTGCCGGTGCCGGGCCGGTCAGAGCACCGGGTTGATGTCCGTGAGCAGCCGCTCGATCTCCGCGACCACCTCGTCGCGGTTGCGGTGCACCGGGTCGATCAGCGGCCCGCCGCGCCGGTCCAGGGCGCCCCAGCGCCCGGCGCCGGTACCCACCAGGAAGGCCACCGGGTGGATGACCAGCGCCGGGTGGGCCGGTGGCACGATCACCTGCCCGGTCCGGTCCACCACGCCGCGCCGGCCGGCCACGTCCACCACGGCCAGCCCTTCGTCGGTGAAGCCGTCGACGTACCGGCCGTCGGCCAGGACGGTGGTGAACCCGTGGTAGCGGGTCGGCACCACGATCCGGCCGGTGCGGTCGACCGCGCCCCAGCCCTCCCGGCGTACCGCGGCCACTCCGCGCCGGAACGGGCGTACGTCGGCGAAGCCGGGGGGGACGACCACCTCGCCGCGCGGGTCGATCGCCAGCCAGCCACCGGCCCCGTGGTGCGACACCCAGGCCAGCCCGTCGGAGAACGCGCGGACCGTCGGGTAGGTCGGCTCGACAACGGTGGCGCCGGCCAGGTCGATCAGCGACCACCGTCCGGTCTCCGGCCGGCGCACCCAGGCCACCCCGTCCCGGAACGGCTGCGCCTCGGCGTACTCGGCCGCGATGGCCATGTCGCCGTCCAGGTCGGCGAAACCCCAGCGGTCGCCGTCGCGCGCCGGCACCGGGGGCCGGTCGCGCTCCAGCAGCTCCTCGCGGCTGCGGGGGTACGGCCCGAAGCCGGCCTCCCCGGCGCGCTTCGCCACCGCGTCCAGGCTCACCCGGATCCGGGCCAGCAGGTCCGCGTCGCCAGCGCCGCGCAGGTCGAGGGCCCGCTCGAAGTGGTGGCACGCCTCCATCAGCCGGCCCTGGTCGTAGCAGGATCGTCCGGCATGCTCGTGCAGCGCCGCGCGCAGCCGGTCGGGCAGTTCCGGGGAGGTCGCCTCGGTGAAGAGCCGGTCCGCCTCGGCGAACTCGCCCCGCCAGCGCAGCACCTGCGCCAGCCGCGCCTGGGCGAGCGCGGTACGCCGCAGTTCCCCGGTGGCCTCGGCGTAGGTGAGCGCGAGCCGGCCGTCGGCGAGCGCCTCGTCCTGGTCGCCGAGGATCCGGGAGACCACGGCGCGCAGGCTGAGCAGCCGGGCGCGGGAGCGGTTGTCGACGGCCGTGCCCAGCTTCTCGGTGAGGCGGCGCCGGATCGTCCGGAACTCATCCGGGTCCTCGACCACCTCGCGCAGCGTCGCCGGGTCGAGCCGCCACCGGTAGCTCGCCAGCACCTGCTCGGGGTCGCCCTGCGGCCCGGCCGGCCGCTCGGGCACCGTCTGGCTGGTCGTCTCGACCTCCGGCGAGCCGGGCTGCGCCGGCGGCGCGGTCACCGGCTCGGCGGGCGGTGCGGAGACGGCAGCGGCCGGGGGCGCGGACACGGGAGTCGAGGGCGTGGCAGGAGCCGGTTCCGCCGTGGTGGCCGGCGACGTGTCGGCGGGGCGGACCGGCTCGGCCGAGTCTGATGGGGGCGCGGCGACCGAGGTGGCGGTGGTGGCCGGCGGCGCGGACACCGGGCTCACCGGCGCGGCCGGGGGCGCCGAGCACGACGCGGTCTCCGGCTCGCCCGGAGCCGCCTCGACCGGCCGGGCCGGGTCGGGTCGCGGGGGTGCGGTCGGGACCGGCGCCGCCGCCGGTGCTGCCGCGAGGTCGCGGTCGGGCCGGTCCTGGGCCGCCGACGGCGGTACCGCCACCGGGCGGCTCGGTGGTGCGGAGACCGGGGCGTCGGTCTGGGCCGAGCGCGGGGCCGGGACGTGGTGGTCGGGCGCGACCGGGGGTGCGGAGACAGGCCGTCCCGGTGCCCCGGACACCAGCCGGTTCACCTC
>NZ_POUB01000214.1 GCF_003236335.1 Micromonospora deserti | reverse complement strand
GTCCAGTTGATCACCACGCTCACCCGGGCCGGATCCGCCCCACCGGCGACGACCAGGTCACGCAGCGAGGGCGCGGCCACCGCGACCCGGTCCGCGCAGCGGTACGCGCGGGCCATGGCCGCGGCGGTCCGCGCCGCCCACCGCCCCGCCTCGGCGCCGGCCGGCCCGTCCTCCGTCCAGACGTCCTGCACGTGCAGCACCGTCGGCAGCCGCCCCAGCAGGCGGAGCAGTCCCGCGGTGGCGAAGGCGGCCGCCGGCGTCTGGTGGACGTAGAGGGCGTCGACATCGGCGAGGAACCCCCGGCCGACGAGCGTGGCGCTACCTGCGAAGGAGAGGCGGGCGGCCATCCGGGCACCGACCGACCCGTCACCCGCGGAGTACCGGGGAACCCGACGCACGATCAGCCGCTCGCTGCGCGTCTCGTGCCGCCAGCGCTGCCGCCAGCCCGGGTAGACGTGCCCGCCGGGATAGTCGGGGAATCCGGTCAGCACCCGCACCTCGTGCCCCCGGACAGCCAGTTCCTCGGCCAGGCTGCCGGGGATGAACGCCGGCTCGGGCGGAAAGTGGTACGCCAGGATGCCGATCCTCACCGGCGTACCTCCGTCCGATCCGGACGGATCGGCGCGGCAGCGTGACGTGCACCCGCCGGGCCCGCGTACGATGCGGTCAACCCCTCCGCGTCCGGCCGCCGGCCGACCACCGTGCTGCTGTCTGGCGCGACCGCATCGACGAGAGGGACCCAGATGGCCGACCGCGTGCTGTTCGTCTGCCACGCCAACCTGTGCCGATCTCCGATGGCCGAGCACCTCGCCCGCCGGCTGCTGGCGGGGCAGCGGGTCGTGGTGTCCAGCGCCGGCACCGACGCCGTCGACGGGCTGCCGATGCACCCGTACGCCGCGGAGGTGGTAGCTGGGACAGGCGCGGACCCGACTGAGTTCCGCAGCCGGGAGTTGCTCCGGGAGCACCTGCTCGGGGCGACCCTGGTGCTGACCGCCACCCGGCGCCAGCGCTCGGTGTGCACCGCGCTGGCGCCGGCGGCGCTGCACCGGACGTTCACCCTGCGCCAGTTCGGCCGGCTGGCCGCGGCGGCCGAGCCGGCGCCCGAGCCGGCGGCGGATCCGCTGCGGGCCGCGATCGAGGCGGCGGCCCGCGCCCGGGGGCGGCTGCAACCTGCCGCCCCCGACGCCGACGACCTGCTGGACCCGATCGGCGGGACCGTCGCCGACTTCCGACGCTGCGCCGAGGAGATCGAACGGTCGACGCGACCCCTCGCGGCGCTCATCGGGGCAGCCGGGTGAGTTCCTGCGTCCGGTCGCTGACGCCGCGCGCACCCGCGTGCTCCGCGTGCCGGGCCGTGGTGGCCCGGTCGTTGGGCACGGACGGCGTCTCGGCCGCGGCCGCCACCCGGTAGGCCTCGTACTGGTACGCCTCGGCCTTGGCGACCTTGGCCATGTTCAGCACGCAGCCGAGCAGCCGCACCGAGACCGAGTGCAGGGCCCGGGCCGCGGTGGCCACCTGCGACCGGGAGGTGCGACCCTGCTGGGTGACCAGCAGTGCGCCGTCGGCCTGCACGGCCACCACCACGCCGTCGGTGACGGCGAGCAGCGGCGCGGTGTCGATGATGACGATGTCGGCCGATTCGCGCAGCGCCAGCAGCAGGTCGGCCATGGCCTTGGAGCCGAGCAGCTCGCTGGGGTTCGGCGGCGCCGAGCCGCTGGGCAGCACGAGCAGGGACTTGTCGCCCCACCGCTGCACCACGTCGCCGACCTGGACGTCGCCGACCAGCACGTCGGTCAGCCCGATGCCGGCGTCGAGGCCCAGGTACTCGTCGACCTTCGGCCGGCGCAGGTCGGCGTCGACCAGCAGCACCCGCCAGCCGGCCTCGGCGAGGGCGATGGCCAGGTTGCAGGAGAGCGTCGTCTTCCCCTCGCCCTGCAGCGCGCTGGTGACGGCGATGACCCGGGCAGGCTCGTTCACGTCGACGAAACGCAGGTTGGTTCGCAGCTTGCGGACCGCCTCGGCCCGCGCCGAGTTCGCCGCGTCGCCGACGATCAGCGGTGACCCCTTGGCCGTGTTCTCGTACGGGATCTCGCCGAGCAGCGGGCTGCCGGTGGTGCGCTGCAGGCCGGCGGCGTCCCGCAGCCGGACGTCCGCCAGGCCACGGGCGATCGCCAGCGCCACACCGAGGAGCAGCCCCAGCAGCGCGCCGAGGGTGAAGTTGCGGACCGGCTGCGGGGAGACCGGGCTGGAACTGACCCGCGGCCCGCTCACAACCTCGATCTTGATGGGCCCGGCCCTGCCGTCCGGCGTCGTCTCGACCTTCTGCACGAGCTCGACGAACCTCGTCGAGAGCACCTCGGTGACCTTCAGCGCCCGGGTCTGGTCGGTGTCGGTCACGGACGCGCGCAGCAGGACGGTGCCGGCCTCGGTGGAGGTGCTGACCCGACGCTGGACCTCGTCGGCGGTGAGCCCGATAGCGCTGTCGGCCACCACGCTCTGCGCCAGGCGGTCGCTGGTCAGCAGCTCCGCGTACGACTTGACGCGTTGCTGCAGGAAGAGGCCACCCTGGTAGGCGTCGGTGACCCCCTGGGTCGGGGTGGTGACGAAGAAGGTCACCGAGGCGACGTACCGGGGCTGGGCCCGGACGGTGATGAACGCGGTGACGCCGAGCACGACCATGAGCGTGAGGAGCACGAGCCACCAGTGCCGGCGCACGTGGTGGAGTTGGCGGTACAGGTCCATCAGGCGTGCCTCCGTACCAGGCCGGTAACGCCAAAGAACTTCACGAAAAACCCCCAAGGTCGACTAATCTCGTGAAACCATTAAAGCGGCTCATACGGCTTATGTCCGGAGTTATGTATTTTCCCCGGGTGCGGTATGCGCTCGAATACCAACCCGACAAACGGGCGGGAGGCGTCGCCGGTCGCGCGACAATGCCGGGCCAATGCGACCGGCGACAGCAAGCCGTGCCGGAAACCTCGGTGTGGGGTATCTCCCCCGCGCCGGATTTCACGGGTCACGGCGGCGATGGATAGGGTCGGAAGCGGTGTGCCGGGAAGTCTGGTCGGCAGCTGATCCGTGCTGCCCCGAAACCGAGGTGGACCTCGCGCATGACCGACCGCACCCCGCGTCCCGACCGCCCCCGCATCTTCTCGCGTACCTCCTGGCCGGAGGCCCGGTTCCTGGCCGACGTGCTGCGCACCGAGACCGTCGGCGGCGGGCTGCTGCTGCTCGGCGCGGTGATCGCCCTGGTCTGGGCGAACTCGCCGTGGGAGGCGTCGTACACCGCGCTCGGGAAATGGGTTCCCTGGGCCGGCGGGGAGGCGCTGCACCTCGACCTGAGCCTGGCCAAGTGGTCCGGCGACGGCCTGCTGGCGATCTTCTTCTTCGTCGTGGGGCTGGAGCTCAAACGGGAGTTCGTGGCCGGCGAGCTGCGTGACCCGCGGCGGGCGGCCCTGCCGGTGGTGGCCGCGCTCGGCGGCATGGCGCTGCCCGCCCTGATCTACGTGGGGGTGAACCTGGCCGCGGGCGGCGACGGCCTGCGCGGTTGGGCGATCCCCACCGCCACCGACATCGCCTTCGCGCTGGCCGTGCTGGCCGTCATCGGTTGCTACCTGCCGCAGGGCCTGCGGGCGTTCCTGCTCACCCTCGCGGTGGTCGACGACCTGTTCGCCATCACCATCATCGCGATCTTCTACACCGACGACTTCAGCCCGCTGCCGCTGCTCGGCGCGCTGGTGCCGATCGCGCTCTTCGCGCTGCTGGTGCAGCGCCGGCGGACCTGGTGGTGGGCGCTCATTCCGCTCGCGGTGCTCGCGTGGACGCTGGTGCACGCCTCCGGCGTGCACGCCACCGTGGCAGGCGTCCTGCTCGGCTTCACCGTGCCCGTGCTGCGCAGCCGCGACGGCGACACGCACGGGCTGGCCGAACACCTCGAGCACCGCTGGCGGCCCATCTCGGCCGGATTCGCCGTGCCGGTCTTCGCGTTCTTCGCCGCCGGCGTCTCGCTGCGCGGCGCCGATCTGGGCGCGGTGGTCACCGACCCCATCGTGATCGGCATCGTCGCCGGCCTGGTGATCGGCAAGGCCGTCGGCATCTTCGGCTCGACCTTCCTGCTGGCCCGTTTCACCCGCGCCGAACTGGACCAGGACATCACCTGGTCGGACCTGCTCGGGGTGGCGCTGCTGGCCGGCATCGGCTTCACCGTCTCGCTGCTGATCGGCGAACTCGCCTTCGGCACCGGCACCGCGGCCGACGGCAACGTCAAGGCGGCGGTGCTGAGCGGCTCGTTGATCTCGGCGCTGCTCGCCACGGTCGTGCTGGTCCGGCGCAACGCCGCGTACCGGCGGATCGCCCAGGCGGAGCAGGTCGACGCCAACCGCGACGGCGTGCCGGACGTCTACCAGCACCGCAAGGGCTGAGCCACCGGAGCACCGGCGCCACGAAGATCCGACGGAACCGGCGCTGACGTGGCGGGACGACCGGCCGGAGGCGGTCCCGGCGGCCGGACACGCTCCGCCGCCGGCCGGTCCGGGTCGGCGTGACGGCCGGTCCGGGTCGCCGGCCGGTCAGCGGCGCTCGGCCCGCCAGCGCTCCTCCTGCTCGTCGGCGAGCGCGTCGCTCACCGGCTCCATGAGGTCGTCAGCCGGCACAGCCACCTCCTCGGCCCGGTCCTGCTCGTCGGCGCGGCCGCCGGGCGGGGGCTCGGGAGCGGTGGCGCCGCCGGCGAACCCGTACTCGTTCGGCTCGTCGTGCTTGCTCATGTGGTTATCCTCCCGCTTTTTCCGGCTTTGCCTCCTACCGCCAACGGTAGGTGGTGATGGTGGTGCCCGCAGGGCGGCGCAGATAGTCGGCCCACCCCCGCCCCGGGGCCGGTGACCGGCGACCGCGACGACCGGGAGGTGGTTGCCGCGGCGCAGGATCTCCTCCACCCGCTGGCGTTACCCGGCCGGCGGGCTGGTGCTCGGCACCCTCAGCCGAGCTCTGCCAACGCCTCCAGGATCAACCAGAGCCCGCAGCCGGCGAAGAGCACCGCCGCGCCGTACCGGATGGTCTTCTCCGGCAACCGACGGCCGAGCATCCGGCCGACCAGAATGGCCAGCGCGTCGGCGGCGACCATGCCGACGGTGGAACCCAGCCAGGTGCCGAACCAGCCGTACCGGGTGGCCAGGGTGATGGTGGCGAGCATGGTCTTGTCGCCCAGCTCGGCCAGGAAGAACGCGACCGAGACCGCCACGATCGCCGACCTGCTGCTCTTCTCGGCCTTGCGCCGCTCCGCGTCGGTGAGGGAGTCCCCGCGCAGGGTCCATGCCCCGAAGCCGAGGAACGCCAGGCCGGCGACGAGTGAGATCCACCCGGTCGGGAGGGCGGCGCCGAGGCCGTACCCGATCGCCACCGACACCAGGTGCACCACGGCGGTGGCCACGGTGATGCCGACCAGCACCGGCAGCGGCTTGAAGCGGGTGGCGAAGGTGAGGGCCATCAGCTGGGACTTGTCGCCCAACTCGGCGACGAAGATGACGCCGAAGCTGACCACCAGCGCGACGAGGAAACCTTCCATGACATCCTTCCGGATCAGGCCGGGAGGAGGTGCGGGGCGCCCTCGACCCGGCTGCACAGCCTGGGTCGAAGGTCTCGCCCGCCTCGGACACCGAGGCCGCGTGGCCGGATGCGGAACGCACCAGTGTGTCGACCACGACATTGGGGGCTACTCCCCTTCGCGTCGCTCAGCCTAGCCGATCATCGGCAGGGCCCGCCGCCACGGGTGAGCCTGTTCACCCGTGGCGGCGGTCCTGACACGGCGCGCCGCCCCGCGCCCTGCAGCGTGCAGTGCCCGCAGGTGTCCGCGGCGTGCCCTGCCCTGCAGAAGTTCGGGGTGGCGCTTGCGGCGCTCGTTGAATCGCCATCCGCGGTGCAGGGGGCACGGGGGTGCGGCTCAGTCCGCCCGGGCAAGGGTGACGCCGAACAAACCGTCGGGATCGGTCCAGAAGTCGGGCACGGCGAAGCCGGCCGCCCGCAGCTCCGCGGCGATCCCCTCCGGGCGGAACTTGGCGGACACCTCCGTGCGCAGCTCCTCCCCCGCGTCGAACCCGACGTCCAGGCCGAGCACGCGGACCCGGACCGGCCACCGCGCGCGCAGCCGCATCTCGATCCACTCCCGGTCCGGGTCCCAGAGCGCGACGTGGGCGAACGCCTCCGGGTCGAAGTCGGCGCCGAGCTCGCGGTTGATCACCCGCAGCACGTTGCGGTTGAACTCGGCGGTGACCCCGGCCGCGTCGTCGTACGCCGGCACGATCACCGCTGGATCCTTGACCAGGTCGGTACCGATGAGCAGCCAGTCCCCCGCCTCCAGCGCGGCCCGCATGGCGGCCAGGAACTCCGCCCGCTCGGCCGGCAGCAGGTTGCCGATGGTCCCGCCGAGGAAGATCACGAGCCGCCGACCACCGGCGGGCAGCCGGTCGAGGTGCCGGGTGAAGTCGCCCACGATGCCACGCACCCGCAGCCCGGGGTAGTCGGCGGCGATTTCGGCGGTGGACTGCCGCAGCGCGCTGACCGACACGTCCAGCGGCACGAAGGTGCCCAGACCGCCGTGACGGGTGAACGCGTCCAGCAGCAGCCGGGTCTTCTCCGACGAGCCCGCGCCGAGCTCGATCAGAGTCTTGGCCCCGGTCACCTCGGCGATGGTGTCGGCCCGTTCGGCCAGCACGGCCCGTTCGGCTCGGGTCGGGTAGTACTCGGGCAGCCGGGTGATCTGCTCGAAGAGCTCGCTGCCCCGGGCGTCGTAGAACCACTTCGGGGGCAGCCACCGGGGCTGGGCGGTCAGGCCGGTGCGCACGTCGTCGCGCAGGCTGCGGCTCAGGTCCTGTTCCTCAAGGTGGATCTCCAACGGCTCCGCGCTCATGTCTTCCCCTTCCGCTCGGGTGAACGTCCCTGTCGGCCGGTGGTCACACCTCTGCCAGAGCACGCACGCGCACCCCGGTCGCGGTGGCCTCCACCAACTGCCCGTCCGGCACCGCCTGCCAGCCGGGGTCGTCGTCGTGCGGTTCGGACGCCAGCAGTACCGACGCCGGCGTGCCGCGGATCGACAGCGCGTGCCCGGCCACGCTGCCCACCACGGTGCGCCCGTCGGTGAGCAGCAGGTTGAGCCGGGAACCGGGGGCCGCCGCGGCGACCGCCGTGACGGTCTCGGCGACCGCGCGGGCCGGTTTGATCCCGGCGCGCAGCCGGTGCCGGACCAGCGCCCAGAGCAGTGCCGAGTCGGTCGACGCGTCGAGGGTGAGCAGGTCCCGCACCGGCAGGGTGGCGGCGAGCGGGACCATCGAGTCGGGCCAACCGCGCACCACGCCGTTGTGGCTGAACAGCCACCGCCCCTCGGCGAACGGGGCGGCAGCGGAGTCGAGCACCGCCATGCCGACCGTGGCCGAGCGGACGGCGGCCAGCACCGCGCCGGCCGAGGTGACCGCGGCCAGTTGCGCGATGGTGGGATCGCTCCAGATGGGCTGGGCCCGCCGGTAGCGCACCGGGTCGCCGTCGCCGGGGTACCAGCCGACGCCGAAGCCGTCGGCGTTGATCGTCCCGCCGCCGCGCATGTCGCGGGGCGCCCAGGACTGGCGCAGCAGGGAGTACGGCGGGTCGAACAGCAGCTCCCGCAGGGTCACCGGGGGGCCCAGGTACGCCAGGTGGCGGCACATCAGGCGGCACCGCCGGGCAGCCTGGTGGCGTCCGCCTTCGGTGCCCTCACCGGTGCGCCTCCTCGGGCGAGGCGTCGCGGGCGCAGCGGAAGCCGCTGAAGATCTGCCGCCGGATCGGGTAGTCCCAGTTACGGAAGGTGCCCCGGCAGGCGACCTGGTCGGTGCCGAACGACCCGCCCCGCAGCACCAGATAGTCGTCGCCGAAGAAGACCTCGGAGTATTCGCGGTATGGGAACGCGGCGAAGCCGGGGTGGCCCCGGAAGGTGGTTCCGGTCCACTCCCAGACGTCGCCGATGAGCTGGTGCACCCCGAGCGGCGAGGCACCAGCCGGGTAGGCCCCCACCGGGGCCGGCCACAGGTGCCGCTGACCCAGGTTCGCGTGCGCCGAGGTGGGCTCGTCGTCGCCCCACGGGTAGCGGCGGGACCGGCCGGTGGCCGGGTCCCAGCGGGCCGCCTTCTCCCACTCCGCCTCGGTGGGCAGTCGCTTGCCGGCCCACGCGGCGTACGCCTGCGCCTCGTACCAGCAGACGTGCACCACCGGCTCGTCGTCGCGCACCGGGGACCACCGCCCGAAGCGCCGGTACGCCCAGCCGTCGCCGTCGCGGCGCCAGTGCATCGGCGCGGTCAGCCCGGCCTCGCCGCGGTGCCGCCAGCCTGCCGGGCTCCACCAGCGCGGGTCGTCGTAGCCGCCGTCGGCGATGAACTGCCGGTAGGCGCCGTTGGTGACCGGCGCGGCGTCGATCACGTACGCCGGCAGCTCGACGCGGTGCGCGGGGCGCTCGTTGTCCAGCGCCCACGGGTCGGTGTCGGTGCCCATGGTGAACTCGCCGGCCGGCACCAGCACCTCCCCGGCGACCCGCGCCCGGGGCTCGGGCGGCGGCGGGGCGTGCAGCACCGCCGGGCCGGCACGCAGCTGGTGGGTGGCGAGCATGGTCTCGTCGTGCTGCTGCTCGTGTTGCACGATCATGCCGAAGGCGAACCCGTCGGCGACCAGCGGCCGGTCGGTGAAGGCGACCCGGTCGAGCAGGTCGTACACCTTGTCGCGGACGGTGGTCAGGTAGGCGCGGGCCTCGTCCGGGGGCAGCAGCGGCAGCGTCGGGCGGTCCCTACGGGGCTGCTTGAACGCGTCGTACAGGTCGTCGATGTCCTGCCGGACGGGCGGGCGACCGCCCACGTCACGGACCAGCCAGAGCTCCTCCTGGTTGCCGACGTGGGCGAGGTCCCAGACCAGCGGGGACATCAGCGGGGAGTGCTGCCGCATCAGGTCCGCGTCGTCGACGGCCTCGGTCAGCAGCGCGGTGCGGGCACGGGTGCGCGCCAACTCCACGGCGATCCGGCCGCGCAGCCGCTCCGCGCCGGTACGGTCGATGGTCACTCCGGTCACCGGTGTCCCCTCTCCGCGGCGGCCCGCCGCCGCCGTACGCCTCGCTGGATGTCGTGGTGCAGGGCGGCCGGCAGGTCGAGCCGGGGCAGGGCCGCCAGGGCCAGGTCGAGCAGCTGCGCGGCGGTGGCGGCCAGCCCGGGGTCGCGCAGCCCGTGCCGGGCGGCGGCGCGCCAGCGGTGCGCCACCGGCCCGGCGACCTCGCGGGCCGCGCGGAGCGTGCCGGGCTCGGCCAGCAGGGCGGCCAGCACCGCCAGCGGAACCGCCCAGTCCGGGCCGGGTTGCGCGTCGAGGTAGCGCACCTCCAGGTAGCCGCGCGGCCGCACCGGCGGGAAGAGCGTGCTCACGTGGTAGTCGAGGTCGTCGGTGGTGGGTGGCCGGGACAGCGCCCCGTCGACCCAGTCGGCGAAGGTGACCCCGGGCGGCGGCGTCCAGTCGGGGCCGGCGTCGCGCAGGCAGAGCAGCGGCGCGGTGAGCACGTAGTGGGTCCAGGCGGCCACCGGGTCCGCGTCGGCCCGCTCCGGGGTCCACACCGGCCGGGTCCGCGCGGGGTCGATGCCGAACCAGGCCGCCATCCGGGCGGACGCCCACCCGGTGGCGCGGCCGGCGTGCCGGTCGGCGGTGGCGAACGCCGCCAACAGCGGCGGGCCGAGCGCGTGTACCGCCGCCCAGCGGGCGCCCAGCTGGGCGGGCTCGCCGGCGTCCAGGCAGACCTGCAGGCCGGCGGTGCTGTACATCATCGTGCGCCCGGCCGTCCCCCGCTGGTCGAAGACGTGGCGCATCGCGCGGTAGCGGGGGGTCTCGATCACCGGCAGGGGCGGCCGGTGGGGGTCGATGCCGGAGTCGCCGAGGATCAGGCCGGCGGCGGCCAACAGGCCGGCGACCTGGGCGATGTCGGCGTTCGTGGCGTGGATGAGCGCGGCGATCGAGGATCGCGGCGGGGTGGAGATCTCCAGTTGGCCGCCCGGCTCCACGGTCACCGTGCCGCCGTGGCGCAGCTGCTGGGCGGGACCGGTCGGGTCGAGGGTGGGCGGGCTGTGCCGCCCCAGCGCCGCCCGGAGCCGCTCACCGTCGATGGGACGGGCGGGATCGGCGGCGTCGTGCACCGTCCATTCCAGTTCGACACCGGTGTACGTCGGCGGGCCGGTCTTGAAACAGATTCGGGCGAGGTGGTGGGCGGCCGCCCCGGATTCCCGCAGGATGGTCGTCCGCTCCAGGTCCGGCGACGTCACCACAGGAGGTGCCTCCTTCACCGCGCCGACTTCCGGTCCGTGCCACCGTAACGCCACCCACCGTCATCGGTGGGGGCGTCCGCGGTTCCACCGGTTTCTGTCTAGCAGACGAATTTCACGTATCCAGCGGTAACGGGCGGGCGGCTCAGCCC
>NZ_POUB01000213.1 GCF_003236335.1 Micromonospora deserti | reverse complement strand
CCCCCTACCTGCCGCCGCAGCCGCCCGCGCCCCCGTACCCGCCAAGGTGAGGACCGCCCGTGACGCTCGACCAGCCGACCACCGAGCGCCGGGCGCTGATCACCGGGGCGACCGCCGGCATCGGCGCCGCGTTCGCCCGCCGGCTGGCCGCGGACGGCTGGCACCTGGTGCTGGTGGCGCGGGACGCCGGCCGACTGGCCGAGACGGCGGCCGAGTTGACCGACCGGCACGGTCGGGAGGCCGAGACGCTGGCGGCCGACCTGTCCACCGACGACGGTTGCGCCACGGTGGAGCGGCGGCTGACCGAGGGAACCCCGGTCGAGTTGCTGGTCAACAACGCGGGCATCAGTCTGAACACCCCGTTCCTGCGGTCCTCGGCCGAGGAGGAGGCGCGACTGCTGCGGCTCAACGTGCACGCCGTGATGCGGCTGACCCTCGCCGGGCTACGACCGATGGCCGAACGACGGCGCGGGGCAGTGATAAATGTCTCTTCCGTCGCCGGTTTCGGCGCGGTCATGCCGGGCTCGACGTACTCCGCCAGCAAGGCGTGGGTGACCAACTTCAGCGAATCCGTCGGCCAGTCGGTGCGCCCGTACGGGGTGCGGGTGATGGCCCTCTGCCCGGGCTACACCCGCACCGAGTTCCACGCCCGGGCCGGCATCAACATGTCCAAGACACCGGAGTGGATGTGGCTGCGGGCCGAGGACGTGGTCGACGAGGCCCTGCGTGACCTGCGGAAAGGCAAGCTGGTCAGCGTCCCCGCGTGGAGGTACAAGCTCGCCGTCGCCGGTCTGCGGCACGCGCCCAGGCGGCTGCTGGAGGCCGTCGCGCGGGACACTCGGGGCCGCACCGGCCGCGACGTCGGCTGACCGCCGGCGCTGGCCGTCGCCTTTCCACCCGCCACCAACCCACGGCGCGAGTTACCCGCTCAACGGTCGCTCAGCGTAGTGGGACATCGCCATCCGTCGGTCGCCCGCGGGGTGATCCGGGTGGACCCCGCACGCGGCTCCCAGATATGCGCAGTACGCTCTATCGCCATGGGGCACCACGACGACCTGCGTAAATTCATCTCTGAGCTGGCTGTGGTCCATGGCCGGGTGGTGCTCTCCTCCGGCCAAGAGGCGGACTGGTACGTCGATCTGCGCCGCGTCACGCTCCATCACCAGGCCGCCCCGTTGGTGGGCCGGGTGATGCGCGACCTGACCGCCGACTGGGCGTACGACGCGGTGGGCGGGCTGACCCTGGGGGCCGACCCGATCGCGCTGTCGATGCTGCACGCGGCGTCGGCGGCCGGCCGCCCCCTGGACGCGTTCGTGGTTCGCAAGACGGGCAAGGCGCACGGGCTGCAGCGCCGGATCGAAGGGCCGGACGTGGCCGGACGACGGGTGTTGGCGGTGGAGGACACCTCCACCACCGGGGGGAGTGTGTTGACCGCGGTCGAGGCCCTTCGCGAGGCCGGGGCCGAGGTCGTGGGTGTGGCGGTTATTGTTGATCGAGGCGCCGGCGACGCGGTGCGAGCCGCCGGACTGCCGTACCGAGCGGCCTATACGTTGGCTGACCTCGGCCTTGTGGCGTAAAAGTCTGCCGATTCGGATCTGCTGATATGCAGGCGGATCGATGCTGCTGGTGGAAGGATGGAATACGTGGGAACTGCGTTGGCTGAAATGACTATGCCTCAGATCTCGCCGCTTGCCGGCGAGCCGATCGAACGTGCCGATGCCGAGCGGCTGGCCGGGGTCCTCAAGGCCCTCGCCGATCCCGCGCGGCTGCGGCTGCTCAGCCTGATCCAGTCGGCGCCCGAGGGCGAGGCGTGCGTGTGTGACCTGACCGCGCCCCTCGGCCTCTCGCAGCCGACGGTCAGTCACCACCTGCGCATCCTCACCGAGGCCGGCTTGCTGGAGCGGGAGAAGCGCGGTGTCTGGGCCTACTACCGGCTGGTCCCGACCGCGATCGCCACGATCGCGGATCTGCTGACCCCGCCGCGCAAGCGCGCCACCAAGAAGGCGCGCTGACCGTACCGATCGTCCGGTGCCATCCCGCTGCGGGACGGCGCCGGACGGCCGGTGGGCTCAGTGCTTGCCGTAGTGCTCCCGGGTCTCCCGGATGGCCTCCTCGGCGGCGGCCCGCTCCTGCGGGGTGGTGCCGCGCTTGGCCGCCATGCGTGCCCGCAGCAGCTCGACCACGATCGGGACCACCGAGATCCCCACGATCGCGATCAGGATCAGCTCGATGTTCGCCTTGACGAACGGGATCTGGCCGAGGAAGTAGCCGAGCACCGTCACGCCGGTGCCCCAGAGGATGCCGCCGATCACGTTGTAGACCACGAACGTGCGGTAGTTCATCCGGCTCACGCCGGCAACGATCGGCGTGAACGTCCGCACGATCGGCACGAAGCGGGCCAGCACGACGGACCGGGCGCCGTACTTCTCGAAGAAGTCGTGCGCCTTGAGCAGGTTCTCCTGCTTGAACAGCTTCGAGTTGGGCCGGCGGAACAGCGCCGGGCCGACCTTGCGGCCGAACGCGTACCCGACCTGGTCGCCGGCGATCGCCGAGACGGTGATGAGCAGGCAGACCAGCCAGAGCGGGTAGGTGATGTACTGCCCGTCGGCGGTGAGCAGGCCCGCCGTGAACAGCAGCGAGTCGCCCGGCAGGAAGAACCCGATCAGCAGGCCGGACTCGGCGAAGACGATGGCCAGGATGCCGATCAGCCCGAACGTGGAGATCAGTACCTCCGGATCGAGCCAGCTGGGCCCGAGGGCCAGGGTGGCGGTGGGCGTCGGCACGAGGTGACCTCCGATGTCTGGCGGTGGGGGTGGCGGAATGTCGCCATCGGCGACGGCACGACCGTAGTCTAGGTGCCCGCCCGATCCGTCCGGTGCCTGACGTCACACCCCGAGCCCGCTCCCCCGGTCGGCGGGGCGCGGCGACCAGTGCCGGCGACGCGCCGACCCAGCGCCCGCTTCCTGACCGGAGGAGCGCGGCCGGGGCGGCCGGGCTTACAACCGGGGGTCGACCGGCTCGGACTCGCAGGCCAGGATCGCGAAGACCAGCTCGTGCCTGCGCCACAGCGGCGCCCCGGCGACCAACGCGTCCAGCGCCGCCAGGCCCAGCCCGTGCTCGCGCAGGGCCAGCCCTCGCTTGCGCCCCAGCGACCGGCGGCGCAGCGCGGTCAGCTGCGCCGGCTCGGTGTACCCGGGGCCGTAGATGATCCGCAGGTACTCCCGGCCCCGGCACTTGATGCCCGGCTGAAGCAGCGAGCCCCGCGCGCCGCGCGCGGCCGGCCCGGCGTACGGCTTCACCACCATGCCCTCGCCGCCGGCGGCGGTCAGCGCCGACCACCAGTCCGTCGCGGCGGCCTCGGCGACCGGGTCGGTGAGGTCGACCAGCTGCCGCCGGGTCGCGGTGAAGAACTCCGGGTCGGCGGCGCAGAGCCGGTCGGCCAGCTCGAGGTGCCAGCCGTGGTCCCGGTCGGCGTAGCTCGCCTTGGCGCCCGCCAGCACCGCGAACGGAGCGAGGGTCACCCCACGCAGCCCGTCGGTCGACCCCACGTACGCCCGGTAAACGTCGGAGTAGGCGAGCACCTCGTCCCGGCGGCGGGCCGTCCGGTCCCGCAGCCCGGCCACATCCAGCCCGCGGGCAGCCGCGGCGTCCAGCGCGGCCAGCGCCGCCGGCAGCGCCGCCCGGCCCGCGGCGCCGACCCCGGCATACTGCTCGCGGATCAGGCCGCCCGCCTTCGCCGACCAGGGCAGCAGCTCGCAGTCGAGCAGCAGCCAGTCGGTGCCCAGCTCGTCCCAGAGCCCGGCCCGGGCGACCGCCGTCCGCACCCGGTCGAGGAGTTCCGTGTCGAGCGGCCCGCCGAAGAACGGCCGGCCGGTGCGGGTGTGGACCGCCCCGCCGCCGGGCCCGAACGGCCCGCCGTCCGGCCCGCGGCAGACCAGCACCACGGCCCGCGAACCCATGTGCTTCTCCTCGCAGACCACCCGGTCCACGCCCGCCGCCCGGTAGTCGGCGAACGCCTGCGCCGGGTGCTCCAGGAACCCGTCCACCGTCGAGGTGGAGCAGGGCGCCATCGTCGGCGGCAGCCACACCAGCCAGCGCGGGTCGACCGCGAACCGGCTCATCACCTCCAGCGCCGCGGCGGCGTTCTCCGCCGGCACGGTCAGCGACCCGTACCCGTGCGCGATGTGCCGCCGCCCGGCCACGTCGGTCAGCTCCAGCACCTGGTCCGGGCGGGCCGGGGCGGCGGCCAGCGGGCGGGTCGGGGCGTACCACTCCCGTTCCGCCGGCACCGAGACCAGCTCCTTCTCCGGGTACCGCAGGGCGGTGAGCCGGCCGCCGAAGACACAGCCCGTGTCGATGCAGATGGTGTTGTTCACCCACTCCGGCTCCGGGGTGGGCGTGTGCCCGTAGACCACCATCGCCGAACCCCGATACTCCCGCGCCCACGGGTAGCGCACCGGCAGGCCGTACTCGTCGGTCTCGCCGGTGGTCTCGCCGAACAGCGCGAACGACCGGACCCGGCCGGAGGCGCGGCCCTGGTACTCCTCCTTCAGCCCGGCGTGCGCGACCACCAGCCGGCCGCCGTCCAGCACGAAGTGGCTGACCAGGCCGTCGACGAAGCGAGCCACCTCGGCCACGAACTCCGCGGGCTCCGCCGCCAGCTGCGCCATCGTCTCGGCGAGACCGTGGGTGAGCCGCACGTCCCGGCCGCGCAGCTTGCGCAGCAGCTTCTGCTCGTGGTTGCCGGGCACGCAGATCGCGTGCCCGGCGGCGACCATGCCCATCACCAGGCGCAGCACGCCGGGGGAGTCCGGGCCGCGGTCCACCAGGTCACCGACGAAGATCGCGGTACGCCCCGCCGGGTGCGTCGCGTCCACCGGCTGGCCCTGGTCGTCACGGCGCAGCTCCCAGCCCAGCCGGGTCAGCAGCGCCACCAACTCGGCGCGGCAGCCGTGCACGTCGCCGACGACGTCGAACGGCCCGGTCAGCTCGCGCCGGTCGTTGAACAGTTTCTCGTACCGGATCTCGGCGGCGTCGATCTCCGCGGTGCCGCGCAGCACGTGCACCTTACGGAAGCCCTCCCGGGCCAGCTGCCCGTACGTGCGGCGCAGATCGCGGGACATCCGGGCGAGCACCTGACGGCCGAAGGTGCGGTCGGCGCGCCCCTCGGTGCGCTCCCAGGCCAGCGCCTCGGGCACGTCCAGCACGATCGCGACCGGCAGCACGTCGTGCTCGCGGGCCACCCGCACCAGCCCGGCCCGGGCGTGCGGCTGGAGGTTGGTCGCGTCAACCACCGTCAGCCGGCCCCGACGCAGCCGGGTCGCGGCGATGTGGTGCAGCGCGTCGAACGCGTCGGCGGAGGCTGACTGGTCGTTCTCGTCGTCGGCAACCAGGGCCCGGAAGGCGTCCGAGGAGAGCACCTGGGTCGGGGCGAAGTGCCGGCGGGCGAAGGTGGACTTGCCGGAGCCGGAGACGCCGACCAGTGCCACCAGGGCGAGCTCGGGGATGTCGAGGACGGTCATCGGCTGGTCTCCTTCCGGGTGAGCACGGCCAGCTGGGTCGGGGCGCCGACCTCCGGGTCGTCGTCGCCGACCCCGCTGATCTTGACCGTGTAGCCGAAGGTCGCGCCGACCCGGGCGGCCCACTCGGCGAACTCCGCCCGGGTCCACTCGAACCGGTGGTCCGGGTGCCGGAACCGCCCGGCCGGCAGCCCCTCGTAGCGGACGTTGTGCTCGACGTTCGGCGTGGTCACCACGACGGTGGCCGGGCGGGCGTGGCCGAACACGGCGTCCTCCAGCGCCGGCAGCCGGGGCGGGTCGACGTGCTCGACGACCTCCATCAGCACCGCCGCGTCGTAACCGCGCAGCCGGTCGTCCCGGTAGGTCAGCGCGGACTGCCAGAGCTTGATCCGGTCGCGCTGCCGCTCGGGCAGCCGATCCAACCGCAGCCGCCGGGCGGCCACGGCCAGCGCGTGGGTGGAGACGTCGGTGCCGACGATCTCGGTGAACCGGCGGTCGCCCACCAGCGCGGCGAGCAGGGCACCCCCGCCGCAGCCCAGATCCAGCACCCGGCTCGCACCGCTGGCGACCAGCGCGGCGAGCACCGCCTCCCGGCGGCGGACGGCCAGCGACGGCTGGCCGGCCCCACTCTCCCCGGCGGTCTCGTCCACGGCGTCGGCCTCGACGGCCGGCTCGTCAGCCAGCCGTTGCTCAGCCAGGCGGGCCAGAGCCACCCCGGCCAGCGATCGGCGGTGTGCCAGGTAGCGGCGGATGATCATGCCGCGCTCCGGGTGGTCGGCCAGCCAGCCGGCACCGGCCCGGAGTAGCTTGTCCACCTCGTCGGGGGCGACCCAGTAGTGCTTCGCGTCGTCCAGCACCGGCAGCAGGACGTACAGGTGGTTGAGCGCGTCGGCGACGCGCAGCGTGCCGGTCAGCGTCAAGTCGACGTACCGGCTGTCGCCCCACTCGGGGTGCCGCTCGTCGAGTGGGATCGGGGTGGCGGTCACCGCCCAGCCGAGCGGGGTGAACATCCGCGCCGCCACGTCCCCGCCGCCCCGGCAGCGCAACACCGGCACGCGGACCTCCAGCGGGATCGGCGAACGGACCAGCTCCGGCCGCTCCCGCGACTCACCCCGTAGGGCGGAGCGGTACACCCTGGCCAGCGCCGAGGAGAGCAGGCTGGACGCCGCGTACGGCCGGTCGTTGACGTACCGCCCGAGGGTGAAGCTCTCCGGGGTGGCCGTCGGCTGCCGGCCGCGGCCGCGCGCGCCGGCCAGCCGCAACGGGTCGACGTCGAGCAGCAGGGCGGCGGTGCAGCGCTGCTCGCCCGCCTCCGGGTAGAAGACGTGCGCGGTGCCGACCGGCACGTCGAAGGAGTGCGCCCGCTCGGGGTGCTTGACCAGCAGGTGACCGAGGTCGGTCGCCGGCCGGTGCGTGGTGGTCAGGGTGAGCAGCACCGACACATGGTGTCAGTGCCCTGGATCTTGCGTCGTCCCGTTTTCACTCTGTCGCTGGTTGGGTTCCGGGGAGCGCGTTCGTCGGCGGTGGATCGGTCGGGGCAGCGGGCGGGCGGTGCCCGGGTGGAGACGATGGTGCCCCGCCGACCGGGTGGTCGGGCGGGGCACCGGTGGTACGAATGGATCAGGCGACGAAGCGGGTCCGGCGCCGCCGGGCCACCAGGTAGCCGCCGGCGCCGGCGGCGAGCAGCAGGCCGCCGATGCCGGCGACCAGGCCGGTGGACTCACCGGTGATCGGCAGCGAGCCGCCGTCACCGCCGCCCTGGCCGTCGTCGCCACCACCGTTCCCGCCCTTGATGGCCAGCGGGGCGGTGTCGTTCTCCGGGTTCAGATCGGCGATCTGGCCCGGCTCGCCCAGGTCGAAGTGCAGCAGCTGCACCGAGCCTGCCGCACTGCCCACCTTGTCGATCCGGAAGCCGAACTCGAAGACGGCGGAGTCGCCCTTGCGGAGCAGCTCGAACCACTCGCAGAAATAGATGCGGCCGCCCGGCTCGCCGTACCAGCCGGTCGGCTCCTCGACAGTGCCCGGCGAGCACTGGTCCGGCGCGTCCACGACGGTTGCGCCCGCGGGAATGGTCACCAGGGCGCCGGTCAGGAGCTCCCCGGGACCGTACGAGTTGATGGCGGCGGGGCCGTTGTTGACGAAGCCGACCTTGGCGGCGACCGTTGTGCCGACCGCGCCGGTCAGTTCGGCGCCGGTGGCGGCGACGTCGGCCCGCTGGTCACCGGTGACGATGGCGTCGATGTCGGTGACGTTGTTCGTCGTGTCCTCGTCGGTTTGCTTCAGCGCACGGGCCCGCGCCGTCGGGGTCGACACCAGCTGCAACAGGTCCCCGCTGCCCTTCTCCCAGTCCGCGTCGGCCGGGAAGCCGGCGATGAACTCCGCCCAGTCACCCTTCGCGAACCAGACCGCCTGGCCGTACTGCCGGCCCGGCGCCCAAGCGTCGGACGCGATCTTCAGGGCAGCCGAGCCGTCCAGTTGACGAGTCTCTCCACCAGGGATTTCCTGGTCGAAGTGGCACTGGGTGAGGCTGCTGCCGAACGCCGAGAGGTAGGAGCAGTTGGAGTGCCGCTGCGCTGGAGCGAGGCCGGGAGTTGTGGCCAGCAAAAGCACCGCGCCACGGACGGTCCGGTCGCTGGCGTTCGTCACCGTGAGCGGCGCCCTGACCGTCGCGCCGGGGTTACCGGCAAGCTCCAGAGAGGGCTCAGCCTGCAGGTCGACGCCCTCGCCGACCTCGATGGTGGATCGGGCGGTAGCGTCGGGTCGGCCCTTGACGGCCACGCTCAGGGCAAGCTCGCCCTTGTCACCGGGCTCAGCGGAGTCCTTGGCGGTAACGGTCAGGTCGACGAGGTAGTCGATGGTGTCGGCACCGTCGAGCCTGCAGGTGATGACCGGACCTGTCTCCGAGCAGCCCGGCATCCGATCGCTCAGCACGACCTTGGCGAAATCATCGACCTCGCTGCGATCGATGGTGAGAGTCAGCTCCTTCGGCAACATCTCGGTGAAGGCGTACAGGGTGACGGACTTGGCCTCCCCGCCTGGCGCGACCAGCGCGTTATTGGCGTACAGGAAGAAGTCCTCCGCACTTTCCTCGGCGGAGGCGGGGGTGGCGGAGGCGGCGACGAGCGCGCCTGCGACGCCCAACCCGGCGAGCCAGCGCCGGGTGGAGTGGCTGAGCATTGGGGGTTCCTCCCGTGGGGGTGACAGGTGGAGCCTGCGGATCTTAAAAGAACTCTTAAGCCGGCGCGTCGCTCCAGACGGTCGCTGGCTGTGGAAACGAGCCGAACGGCTGATCAGGATCGCCGCAACGTTCCGCCTGCCCGCACCCGTCATCAGAGGCAGGAGCCCGGGAGGTGTTGTGACATACGAGGAGTTCGCCGACTCACGGCTGGCCGCGTTGCTGCGGTACGCGGTGATGCTGACCGGCGACCCGCACCAGGCGCAGGACCTGGTGCAGGAGACCATGGTCCGGGTCCAGCTGAACTGGCGCCGGGTGGCCCGGGCGGAGTCGCCGGAGCGCTATGTGCGCCGGATGCTGACCAACCAGTACGTCGACTGGCGGCGGGGTTCCTGGGTGCGCCGGGTGCTGCTGCGCGGCGAATCGGACGACGGGGTGCCGGCGCCGGTCGACCACGCCCAGCACGCCGTGGACCGCGACCAGGTCTGGTCGTGGCTGGCCCAGCTGCCGCGCCGGCAACGGGCCACCCTGGTGCTGCGCTACTACGAGGACCTCCCCGACGCGGAGATCGCCGACATCCTCGGCTGTGCCGTGGGCACCGTCCGTTCGTCCATCTCCCGCGCCCTGGCCACGCTGCGGACGGAACACGTGGAGGTCTGCTCATGATCGACGACGACCTGCGGGCCGCGTTCGCCCGGCACGAGGCACTGGCCCCGCCCGCCGCCCCGGTACGCGCCGCGATCGACCGGCTGGCCGCCACCCGTCGCCGCCGCCGGCAGCGGCTCCGGGCCACCGGTGTCGCGCTGGCCCTGGTCGGCGCGCTGGGGATCGGGATACCGCGGCTCGCGCCCGATCCGGTCGCCACCGACGCGACGCTGCTTCCCGCCACGGCCGCCCCGGCACCGGCCGGGCCGCTGAACATCCTGCTGCTCGGGGTGGACGCGGAGCCCACCCAGCGGCCACCGAGGGCAGACTCGGTGCTGCTCGTGCACATTCCCGCCGACCGCAGCCGGCCCTACCTGGTCTCGCTGCCCCGCGACCTGCGGGTGGCGATCCCCGGCCACGGGGCGGACAAGCTCAACGTGGCGTTCGCCCACGGTGCCCAGGGCGCCGGCCCCGACCTGGCGGACGGGTACGAGCTGACTCGCCGGACCGTCGCCGGCCTGACCGGCGTACGCGTCGACGCCGGCGCGGTGCTCACCTACCGCACGCTGCGGGCGCTCACCGACGAGGTGGGCGGGGTGGAAGTGTGCCTGGCCAGCCCGGTCCGCTCCGCCCACACCGCACGGGTCTTCCCGGCGGGCTGCCAGCGGCTCGACGGGACGGCCTCGGTGGACCTGCTGCGCCAGCGGCGCGGGCTGCCCGAGGGCGGGCTCGACCGGGATCGCAACGCCCAGATCTTCGCCGCCGCGCTGATCCGGCGGGCCGCCGAGCGGGACGTGCTGACCGATCCGGCGAAGCTTTTCGCGCTGGTCGCGGCGGCCGGCGCGGACCTGGTCGCCGGCACCGACGGTACGCCCCTGGTGGACCTGGTCAAGGTGCTGCCGCAGCTGAAGTCGGCCGAGCCGGTCGGGCTCAGCTTCCCGGTCGACGACCCGGAGCGCGCGATCCGGTACGTCGAGCCGGACCCGGAAGCCGCCCCGGAGTTCCTCGCCGCGCTCCGCGCGGACCGGCTGGCGCAGTGGGCGGCGCGGCACCCGGACCGGATCAACCGCATTCGCTGACGACCGCCCCGCAGCCGTGCCGCACCACCCACCCGCCCGCAACCGTGGCC
>NZ_POUB01000212.1 GCF_003236335.1 Micromonospora deserti | reverse complement strand
GTGCGGGGCCCGTGGGGCGTGGAGAAGCATCGGAGGTCGCCGGGGCACCCGGCGACGCCGGTCGTCGTCCTGGTGGTGGGCCCGCTCAGCGGCGGGTGGGTGTCAGCGGTGCCCCTCCGGGCGCTGCCGCCACCGGTCCTCCATCCGGTCCAGGATCGACGGCCGCCGACCCGAACGACCGCGGGGACGGCGACGACTGGTCGTGCCGCCCACGACGTGCAGGTCGGGTGACTGCGCCCGGCGGTGCGACTGCACCGCGAACGCGGCCGAGGCCAGCATGACGACGAAACCCGCCACCGCCAGCGGTGGGGTCTTGATCACCGCGCCATAGACCAACAGGGCCAGACCAGCGATGATCACGCCGGCAGCGACGAGCAGGCGACGCCGCGCGTGGAAACGCGGGTCGCTGGCGCGCACGGCCGAGGCGAATTTGGGGTCCTCGGCAAGCGACCGCTCGATCTGCTCGAACAGCCGCTGCTCGTGCTCCGAGAGCGGCACGGCACTCCTCCCCGGTCACGTTGGTCGGCCCGGTCGGGCCGACAGACCGTGGCAGCCAACCGGCTGCTTACCCGCAAGTCTACGAGGGGTCTCGCGTGCCGGAAAGCGGGACGACCTACGGCCGGGGTGGATTTTCATTTCGTCGCGGATCTTTCCGGCCGAGCAGACTGGCCGGACCTATGACGGACCGCCCGAAACGGGCAGCCGCGGCGTCGGCGGCAGCTTCCGCCTCCCGCCACCCCCGCTCGGGGGCGCCGAGGGTGAGCTGCCGGGGCGTCTCCTCCGCCGCGGCGAGCCCCTCCACCCGCACGCCGACCAGCCGGATCCGCTCGCCGGGATCAAGCACGGTGTAGAGCGCCCAGACCGTGTCGAACATCTCCCGGGCGACGTCGGTGGGCACGTCGAGGGTGCGCGACCGGCTGACGGTGCGGAAGTCGGCCAGCCGCACCTTCAGCGACACCGTCCGCCCGACCTGCCCGGCGCGGCGCAGCCGCGCGCCGACCTTCTCGGCGAGGGCGAGCAGGGCGCGGCGGATCTCCACCGGGTCGGCCACGTCGGCGTCGAAGGTGACCTCGGCGCCGATCGACTTCTCCACCTGCTCGGGGCTGACCCGGCGCGCGTCCCGCCCCCAGGCCAGCTCGTGCAGGTGGGTGGCCGCCGCCTCACCGAGCGCCGCGCGGAGCATGCCGGACGGCGCCTCGGCGAGATCGCCGATGGTGGCCAGGCCCAGCCGGCGCAGCGTCTCGGCGGAGCGCTCCCCCACCCCCCACAGCGCGGAGACCGGCAGCGGGTGCAGGAAGTCGAGCACCCGCGCCGCCGGGACGACCAGCAGCCCGTCGGGCTTGGCCCGGGTGGAGCCGAGCTTGGCCACGAACTTGCTCGGCGCCACCCCGACCGAACAGGTCAGCCCCTGCTCTCGCGCGACCCGTTCGCGGATCCGGCGGGCGACCGTCACCGGCGGGCCGAACAGCCGCCGGGCGCCGGACACGTCGAGGAACGCCTCGTCCAGGGAGAGGGGCTCGACCAGCGGGGTGACGTCCCGGAAGATCTGCATCAGGGCCCGGGAGGCCGCCGAGTACTCGGCGAAGTCCGGCGGCAGGTAGGCCGCGTGCGGGCACAGCGCCCGGGCCCGCATGGTCGGCATGGCGCTGCGTACGCCGTAGCGCCGGGCCTCGTAGCTGGCGGAGCTGACCACCCCGCGCGGGCCGACCCCGCCGACCACAACGGGCCGGCCCCGCAGCTCCGGGCGGCGGCGCACCTCGACCGAGGCGAAGAAGGCGTCCATGTCGACGTGCAGGATCGGGCACCCGGAGTCGTCGGCGTCCGGCCCGAACCGGGGATCGCCGCCCCGGGGCAACGACTGGCTGCGACCCATTCCCGCAGGCTAGCCCGAGGGTCCGACGAACCGGCGCCGGGCCGACCGGCCCGGTCAGCCCCGGAGCACCAGGAACGGGATGGTCATCTCGGCCGCGGTGTCCGACCCGTGGTACGCCACCAGCCGGGAGGCCATCGGCGGCTCGGACCGGGTGGCCAGCACGGCGTACGTCGCGTTGCAGACGACCACCACGTCACCGATGCGGTCCAGGTGCTCCGCCGGCACCGGCCCGAACCAGCCGGAGGCCACCACCTCCTCGCGGGTGCGGACCCGGGCCGCGTCGCCGAGCACCGCCGACCAGGTGGCCAGCACGTCGTCCCGGGCACCCGGTGTCACGTGCAGGTAGCGCACCCGGGGCTCGCCGGCGACCACCTCCACCCCGGCCCGCAGCCGGGGGTCGGTGTCCAGGTCGAAACGGTGCCCCGCCGGCACGTCGAGTTGGCCGTGGTCGGCGGTGGCCAGCAGGGCGGCGTCCGGCGGCAGCCCGTCGACGAGGCGGGCGAGCAGCCGGTCCACCTCGGCGGCGGCGTGCCGCCAGGGCACCGAGTCGACCCCGGTCAGGTGGCCGTGCCGGTCCAGGTCGGGGTGGTAGCCGGAGACCAGGGTGGGACCCGGTCCAGCGGCCAGCGCGGTGAGCATCTCCCCGGCCAGCGCGTCGACGCCGGCCGCTCCCCGGTAGTCGCCGCCCCGGTTGGCGGCCACGGTGAGCCCGCTGCCCCCGAACTCCGGCCGGCTCACCACCGTCACCGCCACCCCGGCGGCCCGGGCCCGTTCCAGCTGGGTGGGGACCGGCTGCCAGCGCAGCGGCTCCGGGTCACCGGCCCATTCGACGTGATTGAGCACCCGGTCGGTGCGGGGCACCCGCAGGGTGAACCCGAGCACCCCGTGCCGCCCGGGCGAGGTGCCGGTGCCGAGGGTCACCAGGCTGGTCGGGGTGGTGGAGGGGAAGCCGGAGGTGAGCGCCCGGCCGGCGGTCGCGACGAGCCCGGCCAGGGTGGGCGCGTACGGCGCGGCGGTCGGGACCTGGTACCAGCCGAGGCCGTCGATGAGCAGCACGGCGACCCGGCGGACCCCGGCCAGGGCGGCGGTGAGCCCGAGCGGGTCGGTGGCTCCGGGCACGCCGAGCACGGCGAGGGCGCTGGGCAGCACGTCGGCGAGGCTCCCCGCGCCGTAGCGCGGCCCGACGGTCGCCAGCGGGTCGTCGCGCCCGAGCCCGCCCGGGCCGGCGGACCCCGCGCGGGGTGGGACCGGGCGGGTCCAGCCGCCCGGGTCGGTCGACCCGGGGGCGGGCGGCGTCTCGGCCTCGGCCGGCTCGCGGGAACCGGTCATGCCGGGCGGCGGGCGAACAGGTGCAACTGGGCGGCGAGGTCCCGCCAGGGCGCCCGCGCGGCCAGCGCCCGCTCCAACTCGACCAGGGCCGCCGGCTGGCCGTCCGCGACGGCGGCGGGAAGCAGGTCGGCGAGCACGCGTACGCCGTGGATCTCCTCGACCACGAGCCCGGCGGCGGCCAGCAGCGCGGCGGCGCCCTCGGCGTCGTAGCGCCGGCGCAGGGTGTCCCGGGGGCCGGCGGCGCCGGCCGGGTCGGCGGCCAGCGTGGCCGCGACGTCGAGGTGGCCGTTCATCGCCCGGCCGAGCACCGCGGCGGCCCGGCCGGCGACCAGCACGCTGGCGGCGCCGCCCGGGCGCAGCGCGGCGGCCAGCGCCGCGACCACCGGCGCCGGATCGTCGACCACCTCCAGCACGGCGTGGCAGAGCACCAGGTCGGCGCTGCCCGGCTCGACCAGCGCGGCGAGCGCGTCGCCGTCGCCCTGCACGGCGCGTACCCGGTCGGCGACCCCGGCCTCGGCGGCCCGGCGGGTCAGCGCGGCGAGCGCGTCGGGACTGGCGTCGACCACGGTGACCCGATGC
Source organism: Micromonospora deserti (assembly GCF_003236335.1). GTDB lineage: Bacteria > Actinomycetota > Actinomycetes > Mycobacteriales > Micromonosporaceae > Micromonospora > Micromonospora deserti. The sequence continues at coordinate 6,727 of NZ_POUB01000212.1, read as the reverse complement.
CCGGCCTGGGCGAGCGGGACGGCGAAACCGCCGGTGCCGCCGCCGACGTCGAGCACGGTCAGGTCGGTGTCGCCGCGTCGGTCCAGCTCGGCGCGCAGCACCGACCAGATCACGGCGGTACGGGGGGTCAGCGACGGCCCGGCGAGCCGGCCTCGGGTCTGCTCCACCCGGTCGAGCCTAGTCACCTGGTCCACCCCCGCCGGGGGCGCCCGGTCCGGTCAGGACTCGCCGTGGCCGCCGTCCTCCTCGGCCCGGGACCGCAGGGCGTTGGCGACCGGGCCGTCGGTGATCTCGTACTTTCGAGGCTCGGTGTGGTGCATCGGAGTCCAACCGGCGGTGAGCCGGGTCCGGCGGGAGTTGGCCACCCCGCCGTGGTACGCGTGATTCCCCGTCATGGTTCGGTTCCCCTCGTGCCGCGCGGGCCACTCTGCCCGCACGACCAGCAGTCTCCCGCCGTCCGGGACGGAAAACCGTAATGTGGATCACTGGCGGTCAGCGGAAGTCGCGGGAGGTCGGGCTGACCGGCGGTTCGATCGCGTCCAGCCGGTCGGCGGTGAGGTTGATCACTCCCTCGTGCCGCTGCAACCGGCCCCGCACCACCAGCGCGGCGCTGGTGCGGGCCACCCGCCGGTAGCGCTGCCACAGCCCTGGCGAGCAGGTGACGTTGAGCATCCCGGTCTCGTCCTCCAGGTTGAGGAAGGTGACCCCGCCCGCGGTCGCGGGGCGCTGCCGGTGGGTGACGATCCCGCCGACCCGGATCCGCTGGCCCGGCTCCACCCGGCCGAGCCGGGCGATCGGCACCGCGCCGAGGGCGTCGAGCTGCGGGCGGATGAACCGGGCCGGGTGGCTCTCCGGCGACAGCCCGGTGGCCCACACGTCGGCGACCAGCCGGTCCACCGCCTCCATGCCGGGCAGGGCCGGCGCGACCGCGCCGGTGACCGTGCCGGGCAGCCGGCCCGGCCGGTCCTGGGCAGCCGCACCGGCGGCCCAGAGCGCCTGCCGCCGGGTCAACCCGAAACAGGCGAAGGCGTCCGCGGTGGCCAGCGCCTCCAGCTGCGCGGCGGTGAGACCGGCCCGCCGGGCCAGGTCCGGCAGGTCGCGGTACGGCCCGTGCGCCACCCGCTCGGCCTCGATCCGCTCGGCCGCCTCCGCGCCGAGAGTACGCACGCTGGACAGCCCGAGCCGGACGGCCGGCCCGCCCAGCCCCCAGGTGTGCGGCGGCTCCCCCGGCACGCTGCCCCACCGGGTCTGCGGGGTGGACTCCAGCACCGCCCTGGCGCCGCTGGCGTTGATGTCCGGCCGGCGTACCTCCACCCCGTGCCGGCGGGCGTCGTCGACCAGGGTCTGCGGCGAGTAGAAGCCCATCGGCTGGGCGTTGAGCAGCCCGGCCAGGAACGGCCCCGGGTGGTAGCGCTTGAGCCAGGAGCTGGCGTAGACCAGGTAGGCGAAGCTCATCGCGTGGCTCTCCGGGAAGCCGTAGCTGGCGAACGCGGTGAGCTTGCGGTAGACGTCGTCGGCCAGTTCCCCGGTGATGCCCCGCTCGGCCATGCCCGCGTAGAGCCGGTCGGCGATCCGGGCCATCCGCTCGACGGAGCGCTTGGCGCCCATCGCCCGGCGCAGCTGGTCGGCCTCGGCGGCGTCGAAGCCGGCCAGGTCGATGGCGAGCTGCATCAGCTGCTCCTGGAACAGCGGCACGCCCAGGGTCTTCTCCAGCGCGTTGCGCATCAGCGGGTGCGGGTAGGTCACCGGCTCCTGGCCGTTCTTGCGTCGGATGTACGGGTGCACCGAGCCGCCCTGGATCGGGCCGGGCCGGATCAGCGCCACCTCGATCACCAGGTCGTAGAACTCGCCGGGCTTGAGCCGGGGCAGGGTGGCCATCTGGGCACGGCTCTCCACCTGGAACACCCCGACCGAGTCAGCCCGGCAGAGCATGTCGTAGACCTCGGGATCGTCCAGGGTCATGTCGCCGAGGTCGAGGCTCATCCCGATCATGTCGTAGCCGTAGTGCAGCGCGGAGAGCATGCCGAGGCCGAGCAGGTCGAACTTGACCAGGCCGACGGCGGCGCAGTCGTCCTTGTCCCACTGGAGCACGCTGCGCCCGGGCATCCGCCCCCACTCCACCGGGCAGACCTCGATCACCGGTCGGTCGCAGATCACCATCCCCCCGGAGTGGATGCCCAGGTGCCGGGGGAACGTCTGCAACTCGTTGGCGTACGCGACGACCTGCTCGGGGATGTCCGCCACGTCGACCGTGGCGACCGATCCCCAACGGTCGATCTGCTTGCTCCAGGCGTCCTGCTGGCCGGGCGAGAAGCCGAACGCCTTGGCCACGTCCCGCACCGCCGAGCGGGGACGGTAGGAGATGACGTTGGCGACCTGGGCGGTGTGCTCCCGGCCGTAGCGGGCGTAGACGTGCTGGATCACCTCCTCCCGGCGGTCGGACTCGATGTCCACGTCGATGTCCGGTGGGCCGTCCCGTTCCGGGGCGAGGAACCGCTCGAAGAGCAGCCGGTGCCGGACCGCGTCGACGTTGGTGATCCGCAGCGCGTAGCAGACCGCCGAGTTCGCCGCCGAGCCCCGGCCCTGGCAGTAGATGTCCTGCTCCCGGCAGAACGTGACGATGTCGTAGACCACCAGGAAGTAGCCGGGGAACCCCAGTTCCTCGATCATGTCCAGCTCGTGGTCGAGCTGCGCGTACGCCCTCGGGTGCGCCTCCCGGGGGCCGTAGCGCTCCCGGGCGCCGGCGAAGGTCAGGTGGCGCAGCCAGCTCATCTCGGTGTGCCCCGGCGGCACCGGGTACGCCGGCAGCCGCGGCGCGACCAGCTGGAGGTCGAAGGCGAGTTCCGCCCCGAACTCGGCGGCCCGGGCCACCGCCCCCGGGTACGCGGCGAACCGGGCGGCCATCTCGGCGCCGCTGCGCAGGTGGGCGGTGGCCGCCGCGGGCAGCCAGCCATCGATCTCGTCGAGGCTGCGCCGGGCCCGGACAGCGGCGACCGTGGTGGCCAGCCGGCGCCGGGCCGGGGTGGCGTAGTGCACGTTGTTGGTGGCCACCGTGGGCAGGCCGGCGGCCGCGGCCAGCTCGGCGAGCGCCTCGTTGCGGTCGGCGTCGACCGGGTGCCCGTGGTCGGTGAGCTCCACCGCTACCGTCTCCGCGCCGAAGAGCGCGGTGAGCCGGTCCAGCTCCCGGGCCGCCGCGTCGACCCCCTCGGTGAGCAGCGCCGACGGCACGTGCCCCTTGCGGCAGCCGGTGAGCACCAGCACGTGGTCGCGCAGCTCGGCGGCGACCTCCTCCAGCTCGCCGTAGACCGGGCGGCCCTTCTCGCCGCCGCGCAGCTGGGCGCGGGAGATGGTCGCGGCGAGCCGGGCGTACCCCTCGTGGCCGTGGGCGAGCACCAGCAGGTGCGCGCCGAGCGGGTCGGGCTCGCCGTTCTGCGGGCCGGGCAACCCGAGGGAGAGCTCCGCGCCGAAGATGGTCGGCAGCTGCAGCGCGCGGGCCGCCTCGGCGAAGCGCACCACCCCGTAGAAGCCGTCGTGGTCGGTGACGGCGAGCGCGGTGAGCCCCAGCCGGGCCGCCTCCTCGGCCAGTTCCTCCGGGTGGCTGGCGCCGTCGAGGAAGCTGAAGTTGGTGTGCGCGTGCAGTTCGGCATACGGCACCACGCCGTCCGGGCGGGTCAGCTCGGGCGGCTGGTACCGCTCCCGGCTGCGGCTCCAGGAGGGGCCGTCCCCGCCGTCGGCGTCCACGGCGAGGGGGTCCACCACGTGCAGGTGCCGCTCGTCCCGCGACCGCCAACCGGGTCGGGCGCCGCCGGCCGGACCGGTGCCGGATCCCCGGCCGGAGAGCACGCGCTCCAGCTCCGACCAGGGCAGGTTCGGATTGTGGAAGCTCATCCGAGCACCCCCGGGCCGACAGCCGGTGAGAGCTTGGAAGGCTTCGCCCGCTGGACGGGCCCGACGTCTTCAAGGCCCGGATGCCTCGGGGCGGCCGGGCCCGCGGCACCCGAGCGACGCCGACACCGGCGCCTCGGCTCCTCGGCGTGACGCTCAGTCATAGATCGCCTCCACCAGCCACTGACCGGCCTCGACCGCGAGCAGTAGGGCCGCGCCGTCGGCGAGGCAGACCTGGAACCGGGCCCGACGCCGGGCCTCGGCCGGCGCCCACCAGCGCTCGTCGACCGGCCACGGGCCGGCCCAGCCGACGATCTCGACCGGGCGGGCGGTGCCGACGGCCAGCCGGGCCGGCGCGGCGCTGAGCTGCAGCCGCGCGCTGACCACGACCGGCTCCCCGGCGGCGTCGTGCACGGTCGCGGCGAGCGGGTCGGGCAGCACCACGGCCGGCGCGGGTGGGGGGAGCCGGCCCGGCCACGGTGGTTCACCCGGCCGCGCCGCGGCCCCACCGGGCCGGGCCGGAAGCCGTTCGTCCCCCCACGGCACCAGGCGGACCTGGTCGGCCGGGGACCGCCCGCCGCCGAGCACCGCGGTGACCACCGCCTCGGGGCCGAGGATGCCCTGCACCCGGCTCAACGCCCGGTACGCCCGCTCCCGCTCCTCGCCGGCCTCCCCCCACAGGCCGGGTTGCAGGCCGGCCTGGGCGATCACCCCGTCGGGAACCAGCCGCAGCCGGATGATCCCGGCCGTCGGTCGGGCCGCTCGGGCGCCGGCCCGGCCGGTGCTGCCGGAGAGCCAACCGTCGAGTTGCCAGCGCACCCGGTCGGCGATGGCCGCAGCGGTGAGCAGGCCGTCATGCCGCCAGACCCGGTGCAGCTCCTGCCCGTGGGCGGTGACCGCCTCGATGCCGAGCCGGGTGCAGGCCAGCCCGTGCGCGGCGAGCCGGTCGTGCAGCTGTTCGGCCAGCGCGCGGGCGGCGAACGCCGCCGCGTCGACCCGGTCGAGCGGCTCGTCGTGGTCGGCGGTGACCGCCAGGTCGGCGGGGGGCTGCCGGACGGCGAGCGGGCGGTGGTCCCGCCCGGCGGCCAGCCGGTGGGCCAGCGCGCCGTCGAAGCCGAACCGGGCCAGCACGTCGCCGGCGGGCAGCGCGGCGAAGTCACCGAGGGTGCGTACGCCGAGCCGGCGCAGCAGGTCGGCCAGGGCCGGCCGGCCGAGCGCCTCGACCGGCAGGTCGGCGAGGAACCCCGGCGTGCCGCCGGGCGGGACCACCCGGCCGCTGCGGGCGGCCAGCCCGGCGGCGAAGACCCCGTCAGCGATGCCGACCTGGCTCTCCACCGCGCAGGTCAGGGCGACATGCTCGACGATCCGTTCGGCCGCCGCCTCCTCGCCGCCGAGGTAGCGGCTCGGGCCCCGAGCCGCCACCGCACAGGCGCCGGGCCGGACCACCTCGACACCGGCGACCAGCTCCTCGACGGCGGCGACCACCGGCTCGAACGCCCGAGCCTCCCGCCCCGGGTCGTACTCGACGACGGTGAGCTGCGGGCACCGCCCCTGCGCCTCCCGTTTGCGCAGCCCCCGGCGTACCCCCTCGGCGCGGGCCCGCTCCGAGCAGGCGACCACCCGGTTGGCGTGCAGCACGGCTACCGGGCCGGTGGCGGGCACCCCGTCGACGATCTCGGCGGCGAGCACCGGCCAGTCCGGGCACCAGAGCAGCAGCGTCCGCACCGGTTCCCCGCTCACGCCGGCCCGACCAGGGTGAGGGCGACCCGACGGGACGCGGAGGCCGGCGGCACCGGGCGGAGCCGTCCGGCGGTCGACCGGCCGGTGGTGGAGGCGACGGACGTGGTGGACGCCGGGCGGGGGATGACCCGGGTGAACCCGTCACCGGGCAGCCAGACCTTGATCTCCCTGGGCCGGGCGGCGGCGCCACGGCCACGGGCCGAGACGGTGACCTCCCGGCGGCGCAGCCGGCCCCGACCCGGCCCGAGCCCCTCCCAGGCGCCCCGGACCACCTGCAGGGTCACGTCCGCGCCGTCCCACCGCCCGTACGGGACGAGGACACTGCCCCGCTGGCGGGCCCGGGCGGCCAGCCGGTTGGCGACCGAGGCGGAGACCGCGGCCGGCACCGCGGTGACCACGACGTCCACCCCGTCGATCAGCGCGGCGACGACGGTGGCCCACTCCGGCCCGGGGTGGGGCACCAGGGCGAGCCGGTCCAGGGCGATGCCGAGCTCGGCGGCCGCACCCGCCCCGAACGTCGGCACCCCGACCACGGCGCACCAGGAGCCGGCGCGGGACGCCTCGGCGAGCAGCGCCAGGACCAGGGAGGTGCCGCCGCTTCGCCGGGGCTGCCCGATGGCGACCGCGATCGTGCTGCCCCGGCGCAGCCCCCGGTTGGGCAGCAGCCCGGTCAGCTCCGGGGCCACCGGGAGCACCCGGTGGCCGCCCGCCGGGTCCGGCGCGCTCGCCGGGCGCACCAGACCGGCCAGTGCGGCGGAACCGACCACCATCCGGCCCGCCATCGGACCTACCCCCCGTCGTGCTGCTGGATCAGATGTACGTGGTGCCCCGGCCGCCCGGCTCCCCCCGCCGGACGGCCGGGTGCCACCGTCAGGCGGCGAGACCGTCGAGTGACGGTTGGTGGACCACGCCGAGGGCGGTCTCCACCACCGTGACGAACTGTTCGGCGGCGCGCAGCAGGTCGTCGGCCTCCCGGGCGGTCACCACCCGCGGGATGCCGGCCTCGGCGGCGGCCCGCTTGCCGGCGCCGAGGGCGAAGAACCGGGCCCACTCGTCGAGCTCGGGGGCGACACCGGAGAGCAGGACCCAGACGCTGGTGATC
>NZ_POUB01000211.1 GCF_003236335.1 Micromonospora deserti | reverse complement strand
GCGCCCGCCCGCCCGTCGGGATCGGGGCGCCGGCCGCCTCGCCCGGACGCCCCTCACGGTGGCCCCTGAGGCCGCATGGCGATCTCGCCAGGCGCGGCGGAGCCAGCACCCGATCCGACCGCGCGCTCGTAGCCGACGAGGATGACCAGGAACGCGGTGAGCAGCCCGAGGGCAACCAGGCCGGGCAGGAATCGGCCGGCGGGAAGGAGCGCCAGCGCGGCGGCGGCGGCGAGGAACCGCGCCGGGGTCACCGACCGCAGGCTACGGCTGAGGAACGCCGCCCGGCCCGCGAGGAACAGGGCGACGCCGCCAAACAGCGCGACGGCCGAGGTCCACTCCAGGCGCGACCCGGCGAGGTTCCCGGGCTCGTCGTGAGCCAGGGTGGCGATCACCTCGTGGACCCCCAGCGCCAGGTAGATCGTCCCGGCGACCAACGGGAAATGGCCGCCGCTGTAGGCATCGGCGGCGAGTCGGTCCCGTCGTGGGCCGGGCTCCTTCATCAGCGCCTCGCCCGCAGCCACCGCGTTCACCCGGTACAGCCGGTACAGACAGACCGTGATGACGAGGGTGAGCAGCGCGGCCAGCAGGATCGGGCCACGGATCATCCCGGACCCGATCCCGGCACCGACCGAGATCAGGGTCTCGCCCAGCGCGATGATCACCACGAGGCTGTGCCGCTCCAGGAAGTGGCCCGGGCTGCGCAACGGCCACCCGCTCAGCAGGGAGGCGACCAGCCCGCCGGAGAAGTCGACGGCGAGTGCCGCCATCCAGAGCAGAAGCTGCGCGGAGCCGCCGAGCACCGCGCCCAAGGTGAGTGGAATCCAGGACAGCCCGGTAATGAGGCTGTAGATGCGGATCGTCCGGTGCAGCCGTCGATCCTCCCCCGCCGCCCGGTGGTAGAGAGTCAGGTGGATCACCCGCACCACGACATAGGACAACACCAGGATCAGGCGCGGCCCCGGGGCGGAGCCCCAGGCCTCCGGGATGACCAGGGCGGCGAGGAAAACACCGGCCATGGCGACGGTGGTGCCGGCACGGACCAGCCCGACATCGGCGCGGGCCTGGTTGCCGAGCCAGGAGTAGATCAGCCAGGAGATCCACAACAGCAGGAGTACGATGAGCCCCTTCAGCAGGGTTTGCGGCGAGGCCTCCGCACTCATGTACTCGGTGATCCTGATCAGGGCGAAGACGAACACCAGATCGAAGAAGAGCTCGTACATCGTCGTCCGGTGGCTCTCCTCGGTGACCACCAGCCGCGTCCGGAACATCTGCCACATCGTCCCATCCTGATCGCTCGACGCGCCGCGATCGTGGCGATCGCCCAAGCTCGGCCGGAGGGCGGAGTTCTGACCCGAATCCGCGGATAACTTGCGCGACACGACGTGCATAGACGAACGGATGGCTTGGTACGCCGGGATGATCTGAAGTGTGAGAAACAGACAAGACCTGGCGTAATGGGCACCCGTTCGGTAGAGATGGTAGGCGCTTCGGCGGCCAGGTGCGGGTCGGCGCACCGGATGAAACAGTGACCGGTCACGCTGGTGTCCTTGCGGTGAGTGAGCTCCTGGCGCGGTTGGGTGCCGTTGGCGCTCTCGACTACTTCGTGGGCGTGATCAAGCAGCGTGACCGGGGGTTGAGTCGAGGGCAGTTGCTGGTCTCGCTGGCGCAGGCGCACATGTTGGGAGCCGGTTCATCGCCGATCTGGATCGGTTGCGCGCCGATGAGGTCGCCCAGACGCTCTCGGCCGCGCCGATGCCGGCGTCGACGACGGCGCTGCGGACTACACGCCGGCAGCCCCGAAGAGGCCCTCGACTGCGCCTGCGGCCTCTACCTCAACGACCCCACCGCTAGACCCAACCCCCGACGAACTAACGACGAGGGGCACTGGGGGCTGCCCTCAAAGATCCACGAGACACGCCCTAGTGCACATGTGGAGGGGGCGGCGTGCGGCGGCAGCCTGGGCCCGGACTCAGTGCGCTTCGAGGACGAAGAAGATGAAGCAGAGGAACGACGGCAGGACCGCTTGAACGTCGGAGCCCGCTCGGAGCGTGTAGGCATAGAGCCCCCACTGTTCGCGCTCGCCGTCGACCTCGGCATACCAGGAGGCGTAGCGCAGTTCGTCGGCGTCGGCGCCGGCTTCTCGAAAGCGAAGCTCGGCAGATGAGTTGACGTCGTGAAGGGTCTCCTCCAGCACCTCGTCCGGTGAACGGCGAGCTGGCGGGCCCAGACATCGAGCCAGACTGTGCGGACCGGCGGACCTGACGACACCATCTGGAGACTTCCGTCGACGATCCGACTCCTGAAGGAAACCATCGAGCTCGGTGCTCCATTCACTGGTCAGATCACGTCTGGGCATCAAGAATCTCCGCGCAAATAGTGTGAGAGGTCGGCCCATATTCGCATGCCTGGACCGCGCGTCGGGACGATCGGGTCCTCGGATCGGCCGCGATCCGCTGGTCACCGAAGGTGGCCGGCGGGCGCCGCTCGCCGGCGTCCGGTCGTGCCGAAGTCAGCGTATTCGATCTTGGTTTGGCAAAATCTCCCAGCCGGCTATTCCCGCGATTTCGTTTGGCCTTACGCATTGCGCTGTCTGAAGTGCCCGAGCGTCTCGAGCACGCGCAGGCCGAAGATCGGATGCCGAGCTATCTGGGTGCGTGCGGGCCGCGACCCTGCCATGATCGATGCGTGGCGATGACTTCTTTGAGTGACCGTGTAGTGATCGTGACCGGGGCAAGTCGTGGCATCGCAATCGGCGCCGCCATCGCCCGGCGGCTGGTCGCGGAAGGTGCCGCTGTCCTGCTGCACTCCTGGGCACCCTACGACGCTGAACAGCCATGGGGCGCCGATGAGCAGGGGCCGGAAGTACTGGCTGCCGAACTACGCCGCGACGGAGGCCGGGTCGAACATGTTTCCATGGATCTGAGCGCGCTCGACGCGCCGACGGCGTTGGTCGACGCCGCCCAAGCGGCCTTCGGTCATGTCGACGCCGTGGTGGCCAACCACGCGCGCAGCGTCTCGCAGTGGCTGGAGGAACTCACCGCGGCAGAACTGGACCTAAGCTTCGCTGTCAACACCCGGGCGACCCTGCTGCTCGTCAAAGCATTTGCCGCCCAGCACGACGATGCCCGCCCGGGCGGCCGGGTACTTCTGTTCACCTCAGGGCAGTACCACGACGCGATGCCGGCGGAACTGCCGTATATAGCTTCCAAGGCGGCGTTGCACGAACTGACTCGTAGTCTCGCCGTCCACCTCATCCACCGCGGCATCACCGTCAATTGCATCAATCCCGGCCCCAACGACACCGGCTACGCCGACGACAAAACGCGAGCCGCCGTCGCGGCACTCAATCCCGGCGGGCGCTGGAGCACTCCGGCCGACACGGCCCGGCTAGTCACCTGGCTTCTCAGCGACGAGGCGGACTGGATCACCGGACAAACTATTGCCTCTGACGGTGGTTGGTCATCGCGCTGAACCACCGCGCCCCCGGTGTTCGCGATACCGACAGGTTGCTTCGTTCCGGTCACCCGGGCCATCCGCATCTGCCGCATACGCGCGGCCAGCAACCTTCGGCTCGTCACCGTAGGTAAGCAGGTGGCTGTGGGTGACGATCAGGCGGAGGCCGACGCCCGGGGGTGGCGCCACGTGGATCCGAGGGCTGCCCACCACGCCCTACGTCAGATCATTCGCTCGCCTCCGTTCGCATCTACAACAGTCTGGAGAAGGCGAGAGAAGCGCCGGCGTGCAGAGCTCCACGCTCCTGCTGCTGGCCGCCCAGGGCAGTATCCCCCATTCGACGCCGCCATCTTCGCCGCCACCGGCTGGGAGCTCGCCGCCGTCTATACCCACCTGCGCCGCCTTGAGCGGCACCGCCAGCGGATCCCCTCGGCCAGGGCCCTCCGCCCCTGACAGCAGAAGCAGGCGGACGCGCCGGGGTTGCGGGCCGTGGACCTGCCTCCACCCCGAGCCGTCGGCCGAGACGGCAGGCGGCCCGGCGGGCGCACCGGAGCGAAAGGTGCGATTGACCACCGACCCGTACCGCGCATCGCATCGCTGTGCACCGGCAACGGCGGCCTCGACATGGCCGTCGAGCTGGTGCTCGGCGGCCAGCTCACCTGGTACGCCGAAACCGACCGGCACGCCCGCACCGTTTGCGAGCACCACTGGCCCGGCGTGCCCAACCTCGGCGACATCCGCACCGTCGACTGGATCCGCATCCAGCCCGTTGACGTCCTCACCGCTGGATATCCCTGTCAGGACATCTCCAACGCCGGCAACGCGCCGGCATCACCGGCCCCCACTCCAGCCTCCGACGGCACCGCCAGGTCCTCGGCCGCCCAAGGACCGGGCTTGATACCGGCCTACCCACCGATGCACCGTCGACCGATGGACCCGACGCGGGCGGGCCACCTCCACCACATCCGCGCCAGCCAGAACCGCACGAACCGCGTTCAGACGTTGCTCGACAACCGACAAGACAACCAGTGCCAATCCCGGCCTCCCCAGAGTCCCGACGCCCCGCGGAGACGTCGGGCCCGGAGTGCCGAAACCGACCACTGTCGCAGATCAACTGGCAGACGTGTGTCGCACATCAGCCGACGGAAAACACAGCTAGCGCGGTGCGCTGGCACGTCGTCGCGCTGCGTACCGTCATCGGCGGCGCGGCGTCCACCGTCTCCTATGTGGACGAGTTCGTGTCGGAACTTCGCCGGCTCGTCGCGGTCGGGTGAGCGTCGGCCGCCATCGAACCGAGCAGGGCGAGCGCGTTCGCGGACGGGCTGCCCGGTTCGGCGTGGTAGACGATGAGCATCTGGCCGGACGCCCCGTTAACCGTGAGCGTCTCGTAGTCCAGGGACAGCTCACCCACCATTGGGTGGCGGAATCGCTTGCTGCCGGCCGTCTTGACCCGCACGTCGTGCCGCGCCCACAGGCGCCGGAACGCCTCGCTCTTCAGCGACAGCTCACCGACCAGGTCGGTAAGCTGCGGGTCGTCGACGTCGGTGCCGGCCATGCCGCGCAGGCTAGCGACGCTGTCCGCGGCGATCGCGTCCCAGTCGGCGTAGATGTTCGGTGACTCGGGGTCCAGGAAAAAGTCGCGGACCAGGTTGTGCCCCGGCACGAACCACGGGCAGAGGACGGCCGCGAGCGCGTTGCCGACCAGCACGTCCATGCGCCGCCCGACGACGACCGCCGGCTGGTTCGGCCAGCCGTCAACGAGCCGGCGCAGGCTGGGGCTGACCCGCTCGGGGGCGCGCGGGGTACGCCGGCGCCGGGCCGTCGGCCGGGCCAGCTCGTGCAGGTGGGCGACGGCGTCGGCGTCGAGGCGGAACACCCGCGCCAGCGCGTCGAGCACCTGCTCCGACGGGTGCTTGTCGCGGCCCTGCTCCAGGCGGATGTAGTAGTCGGCGCTCATGCCCGCGAGCAGCGCTACCTCCTCCCGGCGGAGGCCCGGCACCCGGCGGCGCGTCGGCTCGGGCAGCCCGAAGTCGCCGGGCTGGGCCAGCTCCCGCCGGGCCCGCAAGAACTCACCCAGCTGGTTACTGCCGTCCATCGTTCGATGGTAGATCTCCGGCCTGGCGCCAGGGTGGTCCCCGCACTACCAGGATGCCGGCGACCAGGAAGAGCGCGTCCTGGAAGCTGCCGCCGGCGGGGACGACCGTAGGGGCATGACGAACAACAACACTCTCGACAACCGGGTGGCGGTCGTCACCGGAGCCACTAGCGGGATCGGCGCGGCCACCGCCCGCCGCCTGGCCGCCGAGGGCGCGAAGGTCGCGCTGCTCGGCCGGCGCGAGGACCGCCTCAAGGACCTGGCCGGCGAGATCGGCCCGGCAGCGCTGCCGGTCGCGGTCGACGTCAGCGACCGGGAGGCCCTCACCGCCGCCGCGCCCCGGATCCGCGCCGAGCTGGGCCGGGTCGACCTGGTCGTGGCGAACGCCGGTGTGATGCTCGCCGCACCGTTCGAGACCGCGGAGGTCGCCGAGTGGGACCAGATGGTCGGCGTCAACATCAACGGCCTGCTCTATACGGGGCGCGCGTTCATCGACGACCTGCTCGCGGCGGCGGCCGAGGGCCGTCCGGCCGACCTCGTGCACGTCGGGTCGATCGGCGGACACCTGGTCTTCCCCACGTACGGCGTCTACACCGCCACGAAGGCGGCGGTGGCCCACCTCACCCGCAACCTGCGCGCCGAGCTGGGCCCGCGCGGGGTACGGGTGAAGAACGTCGAGCCCGGCATCGTCGCCACCGAGCTGGGCGATCACATGGCGGACGGACCGGGCCGGGAGCTGTTGGAGCAGATGCTAACCGCGATCACCCCGATCGGACCGGAGGCCATCGCCGACGCGATCGCCTACGCAACCGCCGCACCGCCCCGGGTGAACGTCGCCGAGCTCATAGTCCTCCCCACTGTCCAGGGCTAATCCATGATCGACGCGTCCTTCACGTCGTCAGAGCGACGTGAAGGACGCCTTGATCATGGATGCGGGACGCCGGACGCACGGCGGCGGCCGGCGCCGTGAATGATCTCGGCGGCACCGGCGCGCGACTGGGGTCAGACGCCGACCATCTGTCGACAGGCTTGCGTGGCGCGGCGGCACGCCTGGGCCACTGCCGCATGATCTCGTCGTCGTAGCGTTCACACTCGGTGGCGCATACCTCGCACAGTTCGGCGGATGCCCGGCACAGTTGTTCGTAGTTTGCGGCGCGGGGCTAGTGAGCGTAGGCAGGCCAGGCAGGCATCGGCGCACGACAGGCACAGCCGGATGCAGGCCAGCATCCGGTGCAGTGCATGTATTCGGAACGTTGCGCTATTCCTCATCGACCCGCGGCCGGGGAGGTACGGACAGGTAGGCGTGGGCGAGGCGGCGGCCTCAGCCGATCAGGTCGTGGTGGCGGTGTGCTGGGACAGCCATTGGTGGATCGGTGCGTACAGTGCAAGCCGCTCGGTGCACCAGGTGACGAATCCAGCGGTGGTGATGGCTGCTGGGTGCGGGAAACGTTGGGTGACGTGGAAGCCGTCGCGTACGGCAAAACGCCCTGCCGGGTCTTCCGTCGTGAAGCCCGCTGGCGGGCGAACACGGGTTGATTCGCTCAGCTCGGCACCCTTGTCGATGAGCGCGGTGACCGCGGCGTCGAGCTCGTCGGCGCATCCCGGGTCGCGAAGCGCGGCGCGGTAGCGGTCGAGTGCAACGCCGGTGAGGGCGAACATGCCAGCGCCGAGGTGAATCTGGGTGGGCGTGATCCGCAGGATGAGTGAGGGGTCGCTGCGTGGTCCGGCGTCGCCTTGCCAGAAAGCGAAGTCGAGGTGGGGCTTGTAGGGCGGCTTGTCCTTCGCGAACCGTAGGTCGTTGGCGATGCGGAACAGGCTGCCGCCGATGCGCGGCTCGGCGCGTAGCTGGGGTGAGACGCGCTGCCGGAGCGCGGCGCCGAGCGCGACGACGAATGCCTTGGACGGTTCCAACAGTTGCTGCTGGTAGTGCGGCGGTGCGCGTCGAAGTACCGCTTGGTGTTGTCGTTCGCCAGCCCGGCCAGGAACGCCAGACCGGTGGCGCTGAACCCTTGGAAGGTGGCGTTGGCGGTCGGTTCGGCCGCCTGGGCGGCCAGTGCTGCGGAGCCGGCGGCGTGGTCGCGGGCTTCGGTGAGCAGGCGTTGCCAGCGTCTGCGGTCGGGTTTGGGGATGGCGACCCATTCGCGGAACACCCGTCCGGCTGGGGCGAACGGTTCGCCGACGCCGTCGGCGGTGCTGCGCGACGACGTCACGCTGACCATGCCACCACAGGCGATCCGGATCGTCGGCCGCGACCCGGTCGCCGCGTTCTTCGCCACCGTGCCGGCCGGCGGACGACTCGACCAGATCCAGCTGGTCGTCACCCGGGCCAACGGACACCCCGCCATCGCGGCGTACCTGCCCGACCACGGCGGGTGGGAGTGCGGCGGCTACGGGATCATGGTGTTGACCCTCGCCGGCGATCAGGTCGCCACCATCACCGGCTTCCCGGACCCCGGCCTGTTCCCGCTCTTTGAGCTACCCGACACCGCGCCCTGACCGGTAGCCGCCGCGCCCCGCGCGGTGTATGCCCGGGGGTCAAGCGCGCCCCGCTAGGTGCCGGTGGCTGGGGTGATGGACAGTCCCATCTGATCACCGAGCGCGGCACCGCCCGCCCGTAACACCGCGCGGCTCACCCGACGCAGAAACCGCCGCCGGCGACCAGCATGGTGCTGCCGGTAAACGGTGCGCCGTTGAGGGTGCCGGTGACCCGCATCTGCCCGGCGTCCGCCGAGCTCGGCGACCAGATCGGCCGGCACGTCGACCACGGCGAGACCACCCGGCTTGTCGTCATCACGCCACTGGCGGACCTGTCCGGTGAACGTCACCGCCATGCTGACCGCGGAGTCGAAATCGACAGACGCCCGCTGTTCCAAGCCGAAGACCAACTCGACCACTGCTACATCACACCCTCCGGGAGCCTGATCTACGGCAAGCCGCCCGCCAACTGCCAACCCGCCGAGGCATGGAAGCGGTGAGCAGCTCCCGCACCGCCCCGGCTCAGATCCAGCGCGACGGGTCGACGGGGCGACCACCGAGACGTACCTCGAAGTGCAGGTGGGGACCGGTGGAGGCGCCGGTCGACCCGACCAGCCCGATCACCTGGCCAGCCCGAACTCGCTGGCCGGGCGACACTAGGAGGCGGGACTGGTGGCCGTAGCACGTGGACAGTCGCTGCCCGTCCGCCCTGCCGTGGTCGATGCAGGTGTAGTTGCCGTAGCCGCCGTACCAACCGGCCCGGGTGACGCGTCCGCCCGCGGCCGCGAGGATCGGGGTGCCGGTGGGGGCGGCGATATCGATTCCAGCGTGCAGTTGCCAGACGTGGTAGTAGGGATCGAACCGGTTGCCGAACCTGCTGGTGAGGCGGCCGGCCAGCGGACGGCCGAGGCGGCCCCCACGGTACGCGGCGGGGTCGCCGGCCGACTCCGCGGCGGTCGCGAGGCGTACGCGGCGGTCGATCTCCTGTCGGAGTCTCGTCTCCTCCTGCTGTTGGCGGGTGAGTTCGGCCTGGCCGGAGGTGATCGCGGCGGACAGGGCGGCGGCACGGCCGGTGGGGGTGTCGACCGTGTCCACCGAGTCGGCCGCGGCGAGGGCCGGGGCCGACTCCGGACCGGTGGCCGGGGCCGCGCCGGTGGTCAGGGCCGTCAGCAGGTGCAGGACAGCATCTGGCTCTCCCTGCACCCTGGTCAGGTCCTTCCGGGTGCGGGCGAGGACGTTGTGCAGGTACTGGATCCGGCGCTGGACCTCGGCGAGCGCGGCGACCTGACGCGCCTGTGGGGTGACGGCCGGGTCCACCGGCGGCTGGGGATACAGGTCCGCGCCCGGGTCAGCGCCAATGATCGCCGCAGCGGACCCGGGGCTCACCACCGGCCCGCCGTCGCCGACGGGAGCGCCCGCCTGTGGCGGCCCGCTGCTGGGCGGCGGGGTTTTCGGGGGCGATGTCGCTCCCGCGGTCGGCGGAACAGCCGACGGGCTCGTTGGCGGCTTCACGGTCGGCGGCTTGACGGGTGGCAGCGTGACCGGTGGCGGTTCCACCGGGGACGGCGAGACTGACACTGACGGTAGGGGCAGGGGCGGCGCGGGGAGCGACCCCTCGGTCGAGGTCTGCGCCGCGGCGCTACCCGCGCTGGCGTGCAGACCCAGGGACGCCATCGTCAGCGCCGCCCCGGCGACCGCCGCCAGCGTTGCCTTCCCGTACCCCTGTCGCGTCATACCGACTCCTGCTGCTTCGCTGCGGCCCGTCCCGCCTTCTATATCGGATCCCGGACCCCGGTTGTTACAGCCGATGGCAGGGCGCGACGCCGCATCCGCCGACGTGCCAGCACCGCGCCGGCCGCGACCACGCTGGCCACGACCAACGCCGCGACAACAGCTACCCCCATCGACCCGCCCGGCGGCTCGGCCTTGCTCGCCGCTGGTTGAGACTCCTGCCGCGGCTCCTCGCTGGGCGTCCGGCGGGACTCTGGAAGCAGGTAGGCGTTGCTGGTGACCCCGTCCGCAGTGGACTGCGCTGAGGTGACACTGACCCGGTTGCGGATCAGCGTGCCGGGCGGCGTATCCGGGGGCAACGTCCCGGTGATCGTGATTCGTGGTGCCGACGAGGCGCCCAGTCGCAGGTCACCGAGGTCGCAGACCACCGTACGGGCGGAGGCCGTGCAGCGCCCCGGCTCGGCGCGGGCGGTGACGCCGCCCAGGTCGGCCGTGGTGGTGAACGTGACCCGCGCGGCGGTGACGCTGCCCTGACCGGAGAGCGTGACGGTGTGCGTCACCCCCTGCCCGGGCAGCGCGCCGAACGGCGCCGAGGTCAGCACGGGTGCGGCGGCCACCGCAGGTGATGGCGTCGGCGCCAGGGCGGCTCCCGTCGCGGCCGCCATCATGCCCACCACCGACAACGCAACAGACTCCCACACGCCCACACTGTAGGCCCGCTAGGCGGGAATGGGCAGGGCGAGGACGGCCGGGAGAAAATCAGCCGGGATCTGACGAGCGCTGGAATCGGGG
>NZ_POUB01000210.1 GCF_003236335.1 Micromonospora deserti | reverse complement strand
GCCCGGCCGGGGGAGGCGGACCGGCGCCGGGTCCCGACAGGTCGGACCCGGGCTCCGGGTGCTCCACGAATGCGTCCTCATCGGACTCGTACCGATACACCATGTCGCCCAGAGTAGGAGACATTGTCCCTTTAGGTGGTAATAGTGGAAAATTGTGCCCCAAGCCGTGTCGTGTCGTGTGCACCGGCCCGCGCCGGGCGGCGGCTGGTGCCCGGCGCCCCGGTGCGAGAATGACCGGCGTGACCGGCGACCACTACTTCACCGCTGAGCCCACGACCGCCGCCCACCCGCGCGAGGTCGAGTTCTCCGTCGCCGGACGCGACTACACGCTGGCCTCCTCCGGCGGCGTCTTCTCAGCCGACCGCCTCGACCCCGGCACGGCGGTGCTGCTGCGCAAGGCCGAACTACCCTCGCCCGGCACCACCGGAGCCCTGCTCGACCTGGGTTGCGGCTTCGGGCCGATCACCTGCGTGCTCGCCACCACCGCTCCGGCGGCGACCGTCTGGGCGGTCGACGTCAACGAGCGGGCCCGGGAGCTGACCGCGGCGAACGCGGCGCGGGTCGGCGCCGCCGAGCGGGTCCGGGTGGCGGCACCGGACGCCGTGCCGGCCGACCTGACCTTCGCCGAGCTCTGGTCCAACCCCCCGATCCGGGTCGGCAAGGACGACCTGCACCGGATGCTGCTGCGCTGGCTGCCCCGGCTCGCCCCGGGCGGGGTCGCCTGGCTCGTGGTCGCCCGGCACCTCGGCGGTGACTCGCTGCACCGCTGGCTGGTCGAGCAGGGCTGGCAGGTCGAGCGGCACGCCAGCCAGAAGGGCTTCCGGGTGCTGCGCGTCACCCGGTAAATGGTTGGGCCGCCCGGCCGGTGCTCGGGCACTATGCCGGCGTGGGATACGTGGACGTGGCCGCGGTCGGGCACATGCTGCCCGACGGCCGGGAACTCTTCACCGACGTGTCGTTCCGGGTCGGCGAGGGGGCCAAGGTCGCCCTGGTCGGGCCCAACGGCGCCGGCAAGACCACGCTGCTGCGGATGGTCGCCGGGGACCTGCCGGTACGCGCCGGAGCCGTCGCGCGGGCCGGCGGGCTCGGCGTGATGCGCCAGTTCATCGGCATGATCGGCGACGAGTCCACACTGGCCGACCTGGCGCTGTCGCTCGCCCCGCCGGCACTTCGCGAAGCCGGCCGCCGGCTGGCCTCGACCGAGGCGGCGTTGCGGGCGGCCGAGGTGCGCGGCAAGTACAGCACCGCCGCCGGCAAGGCCCAACTGGCGTACGCGGACGCGCTGGCGGCCTGGGGCGAGGTCGGCGGGTACGACGCCGAGGTGCTCTTCGACACCGTCGCCACCATCGTGCTGGACCTGCCCTGGGACAGCGCCCGGGAGCGCCCGGTGCGGACCCTCTCCGGCGGCCAGCAGAAGCGGTTCGCCCTCGAACTGCTGCTCCGCGGCCCGGACGAGGTGCTGCTCCTCGACGAGCCGGACAACTTCCTCGACGTACCGGGCAAACGCTGGCTGGAGGCCCGGCTGCGCGAGTCGGGCAAGTCGGTGCTCTACGTCTCGCACGACCGGGAACTGCTGGCGCACACCGCCGACCGGGTGGTCGCCGTGGAGGGCGGCAGCGCCTGGGTGCACGCCGGCGGCTTCGCCAGCTGGCACGCCGCGCGGGTAGCCCGGCACGCCCGCCTGGACGAGCTGCGCCGACGCTGGGACGAGGAGCACCAGAAGCTGCGCGAACTGATGCTGATGTACAAGCAGAAGGCCGCGTACAACGACGGAATGGCCTCGCGGTACCAGGCCGCGCAGACCCGGCTGCGCAAGTTCGAGGAGGCCGGGCCGCCGCCCGTACCGCCGAAGGACCAGGACATCCGGATGCGGCTGACGGGCGGGCGGACCGGCAAGCGCGCGGTGATCTGCGAGCAGCTCGAACTCGACGGCCTGACCTACCCCTTCGACCTGGAGATCTGGTACGGCGACCGGGTCGCGGTGCTGGGCGCCAACGGCACCGGGAAGTCGCACTTCCTGCGGCTGCTGGCCCGGGGCGGCACCGACCCCGACCCGGCGAACGGCCCCGTCGACGGCGCGGCGGCGCTCGCGCCGGTGGCGCACGACGGCATCGCCCGGCTCGGCGCGCGGGTACGCCCCGGCCACTTCTCGCAGACTCACGACCGGCCGGAACTGATCGCGAAGACGCTGGTGGAGATCCTCTGGCGGGGCGATGAGCACCGGGCCGGCATGGACCGGCACGCGGCGATGGCCGCGCTCAGCCGGTACGAGCTGGCCGGCCAGGGCGACCAGCGCTTCGGCACCCTCTCCGGTGGGCAGCAGGCGCGCTTCCTCGTCCTGCTGCTGGAACTCTCCGGGGCGACGCTGCTGCTGCTCGACGAGCCCACCGACAACCTCGACCTGGCCTCCGCCGAGGCGCTGGAGGCGGGGCTGGCCGCGTTCGAGGGGACCGTGGTGGCGGTGACGCACGACCGCTGGTTCACCCGGTCCTTCGACCGGTTCGTGCTGTTCCGCGGCGACAGCGAGGTGGTGGAGACCACCGAACCGGTCTGGGACGTCGGCTGAGGGGCATCCCGGGGCGAGGCGGCGGCCGACGGGCATAGGGTTGATCTCGTGACTGAGATGACCTACCGCCGGCTGGGCGACTCCGGGCTCGTGGTGTCCGTGGTCGGCATCGGCTGCAACAACTTCGGCCGCAAGCTCGACATCGACGGCACCCGGGCGGTGGTCGACGCCGCGCTGGACGTCGGGATCAACTTCTTCGACACCGCCGACATCTACGGCGAACCGCAGGGCAGCTCCGAGGAGCTGCTGGGCCAGGCGCTCAAGGGGCGCCGCGACGACGTGGTGGTGGCCACCAAGTTCGGCATGGACATGCACGGCCGCAACGGACCGGACTTCGGCGCCCGGGGCGGGCGGCGCTACATCGCCCGCGCGGTCGAGGCGTCGCTGCGGCGGCTCGGCACCGACCACATCGACCTGTACCAGATGCACGAGCCCGACCCGGGCACCCCGATCGACGAGACGCTGGCCGCGCTGGACGACCTGGTCCGCGCCGGCAAGGTGCGGTATCTCGGCAATTCCAACTTCGCCGGCTGGCAGATCGCGGACGCCGACTGGGTCGCCTCGTCCGGCGGCCGGACCCGGTTCATCAGCGCGCAGAACCACTACAACCTGCTGGAGCGTTCCGCCGAGGCCGAGGTCATCCCCGCCTGCGAGCGGTTCGGTCTCGGCATGCTGCCGTTCTTCCCGCTCGCCAACGGCCTGCTCACCGGCAAGTACAAGCGCGACGAGGCCCCGCCGGCCGGCAGCCGCCTCGCCGGCGGCGGCCGGTACGCGCAGCGGCTCGCCGCCGCCGACTGGGACACCATCGAGGCACTCGACGGGTACGCCGCCGAGCGGGGGCTGTCGATGCTCCAGGTGGCCATCGGTGGGCTGGCCGCCCAGCCGGCGGTGGCATCGGTGATCGCTGGGGCCACCACACCCGAGCAGGTGAAGGCGAACGCCGCCGCGGGCACCTGGCAGCCCACCGAGGAGGACCTGACGGCGCTGCGGGCCGTCCTCTGATCCCACTGCGGGTGCTCGGGCCGGCGCGGACCGCCGGCCCGACCCGTCAGCCTCAGCTGTCCGGTGTGCGCCGCTGCCGGGGCCGCGGACAGGAGCGTCAGGGCCGGCCCGGCGAGCCCGCCGGCGATCACCTGGCGAAGTACGCACCGACCAGCTCGCCGTACCAGGCCCAGCTGTACTCAGTTCGGCTGGATACGTGGCGGGCAAGACGCCGGCTGGTAACGGTTTCGCAACGGCGGACGACATTCCGATCAAGACAGTACGAAGTGGGCGCGGCCGGGCGCGCCGGTTCCGTCCGTGGCCCACCTGCCGCCGGCCGCCTCGCCGGCCGCCCCGGCGGTCGCGGCCGGGCAGCCGGGTGGCCCGCCTTGGCAGGCCGGCTGATGTGGCGTACGGTAAGCCGCAAGTGACCCACGGGAGCCCGGTGTACCGGGCTGAGAGGGGGGCTGGAGCCCCCGACCGTCGAACCTGATCCGGGTAATGCCGGCGCAGGGAGGAGCGTTGCCGTGCCGTCCCTCGGGCGACTGCATCTGATCACCGACACCCGACCCGGGCGGAATCCGCTCGCCGTGCTGCGGGCCGCCCTCCCGGTGGCCCGCGCCGAGCTGGTCGTGCAGGTGCGGGTCACCGACGACGCCACCGACCGCGAGGCGTACGACCTGGCCCGCCGGACGGTCGCACTCTGCGCCCGGTACGGCGCCACCTGCCTGGTCAACGACCGGCTGCACGTGGCGCTGGCGGTGGGCGCCGCCGGCGGGCACGTCGGCGCGGACGACCTGCCGGTCGGGGCGGCCCGCCGGGTGCTCGGCTCCACCGCCGTGCTCGGCGCCACCGCCCGGGAACCGGACGGCGCCGTCGAGGCGGTCGCCGCCGGGGCGAGCTACCTGGGGGTGGGCCCCTGCCACGCCACCAGCACCAAGAGCGGGCTGCCCGCGCCGATCGGCCCGGCCGGGGTGCGCGCCGTCGTCGAGGCCGTCGACGTGCCGGTGATCGCGATCGGCGGGGTGACCGCCGCGACCGTGCCCGCCCTGCGGGCCGCCGGGGCGTACGGGGTGGCGGTGATCGGAGCGGTCTCCGGGGCGGCCGACCCGGCCCGGGCCACGGCGGAGCTGTTGGGAGCCCTGGGGTGCTGAGCCGACCGGACGTCGCCGTGGTCGGGGCGGGCCCGGTCGGGCTGGCGATCGCCTGGCGGTGCGCCGCGCGTGGGCTGCGGGTGGTCCTGCACGACCCCGCTCCCGGCTCCGGCGCGTCCCACGTCGCCGCCGGAATGCTAGCGCCGGTCGCCGAGGCGTACTTCGGTGAACACGAGCTGACCGGGCTGCTCACCGACTCCGCCGCCCGCTGGCCGGCGTTCGCCGCCGAGCTGACCGAGGCGTCCGGCGCCGACATCGGCTACCGCACCGACGGGACCCTTGTGGTCGGGCTCACCGCCGACGACCTGGCCGAGGCGCGCCGGCTCTGGGCGTACCAGCGAGGACTCGGCCTGCCGGTCACGCCGCTGCGCCCCACCGAGCTGCGTGACCGCGAGCCGGCGCTGGCGCCCCGGGTGCGCGGCGGCGCGTTCGCCGCCACCGACCACCAGGTCGACCCGCGCCGGCTCGTGCCGGCGCTGCGCACCGCCGCCGAACGGTCCGGCGCCACCGTGCGGCCCGGCGTGGTGCGACAACTGTCCGACGTGGACGCCGCGGTCACCGTGGTGGCGGCGGGATGCGGCGCCGCCGCGCTGACCGGGCTGCCGGTCCGGCCGGTGAAGGGGCAGGTGCTCCGGCTCCGCGCGCCCGACGGCGGCGCGCCGGGCTTCCGGCACGTCATCCGGGGGTACGCCGACGGCGAGCCCGTCTACCTCGTGCCACGGACGAGCGGCGAGGTGGTGGTCGGGGCGACGGTCGAGGAGCGGGCCGACACCGGGGTCCGCGCCGGGGCGGTGCTGCGCCTGCTGCGCGCCGCCGTCGACCTGCTGCCGGAGCTGTCCGAGTACGACATCACCGAGACGGTCGCCGGGTTGCGCCCCGGTACGCCGGACAACGCCCCGATCCTCGGCCCGCTGCCCGGCCGGCCCGGCGTGCTCGCCGCGACCGGGCACCACCGGCACGGCATCGTGCTCACCCCGGTCACCGCCGACCTGATCGCCGACCTGATCACCACCGGGGTGGCGGATCCGCTGCTCGCCCCCTTCACCCCCGGCCGGTTCGGGCCGCGCCCGGACACCCGCCCGCCCGGCCCCGCCGGGCCCCAGCAGACGACGGAGGACGACTCGTGGAACTGACGGTGAACGGCGCCGGGCGGACCGTGCCCGGCGGCGCCACGGTGGCCGACCTGGTGCGGGAGGTCACCCCGCAACAGCGCGGGGTGGCGGTCGCGGTCAACGGCGAGGTGGTGCCGCGGGCCGGCTGGCCGATGACCGTGCTGAGCGACGGCGACCGGGTCGAGGTGCTCAGCGCCGCCCAGGGCGGGTGAGGGTGGTGAGCTTCGCGCTGGGTGGGCAGACGTTCGGCTCCCGGCTGATCCTCGGCACCGGCGGCGCGGCCAACCTGCACGTGCTGGAGCGGGCGATCCGGGCCTCCGGCACCGAGCTGGTCACCCTGGCCCTGCGCCGGGTGGACACCACCCCCGGCGGGTCCGGCGGGCTGCTGGAGCTGCTCGACCGGTGCGGGGTGCGGCTGCTGCCGAACACCGCCGGCTGCCACACGGCCGGCGAGGCGGTCAAGGTCGCCCACCTGGCCCGGGACGCCTTCGACACCGACTGGGTGAAGCTGGAGGTGATCGGCGACGAGCGGACGCTGCTGCCCGACGGGGTGGAGCTGCTCCGCGCCGCGGAGACGCTGGTCGCGGACGGGTTCACCGTGCTGCCGTACACCAGCGACGATCCGGTTCTGGCCCGGCGGTTGGCCGACGTGGGCTGCGCGGCGGTGATGCCCGCCGGCGCGCCGATCGGCTCCGGGCTGGGGGTGTCCAACCCGCACCACATCCGGCTGATCCGGCAGAGCGTCGACGTGCCGGTGATCCTGGACGCCGGCATCGGCACCGCCTCCGACGCGGCGCTGGCCATGGAGCTCGGCTGCGACGCCGTGCTGCTGGCCAGCGCGGTCACCCGGGCCGCCGATCCGGTGGCGATGGCCACAGCGATGCGGTACGCGGTCGAGGCCGGACGGCTGGCCGCCGGGGCGGGCCGGATCGCCCGTCGCTTCCACGCCCTCGCCTCCACTCCCGACGACGGAAGGCCGGACCTGTGACGCCGCCGGTGCGTCCCACCCCCAGGTCTGCGCCGGATCCCGGAACGACAGGGCCCCTCCCAAAGCCCTTCCCGACCAGGATCTCGAACAGAGCGCCCGGCCTCGTGCTGCTGACCGACCGGTGGCAGGCGCGGCGGCCACTGGCCCAGGTCGTGGCCGGAGCCGTCGCGGGGGGCGTGCGCTGGGTGGTGCTGCGGGAGAAGGACCTGCCCCGTGCCGAGCGCGCAGCCCTCGCCGTCGACCTGCGGGCGATCCTCACCGCGGTCGGCGGCACCCTGATCGTCGCCGGCCCCGACCCCCTCGACGGCGACGCCGTCCACCTGCCCTCCGCCGGCCCCTACCCGCCGCCGAGGCTCGGCCTGGTCGGCCGCTCCTGCCACGACGGGGCGGAGCTGGCACGGCTGACCACAGAGGACTACGCCATCCTTTCACCCGTCTTCCCCACCAGGACGAAGCCCGGCTACGGCCCGCCCCTGCACCCCGCCGGGCTGAGCATGCTGATCCGGCAGAGCCCCGTGCCGATCCTCGCGCTCGGGGGAGTGGAGACGCCGGAGCAGGTGCGCGCGTGCGTCGCGGCGGGCGCCGCCGGCGTGGCGGTGCTCGGCGCCGTCATGCGAGCCGAGGACCCGACCCGGGTGGCCGCCACGCTGACCGCCGCGGTCGAGGCGGCGTGCCGGCAGGCTCCGGCGGAGTCCCCGGACGTGGCGTGGAGCCGGCACGACCGACCGCAGCCCGCAAGCCGCACACCGGCGAACCGGCCCGGTCGGCCGCGCGCCGCAACAGTGACCACGGGAGCGGGACGGTGACCCCGACGACCGTCCTCACCATCGCCGGTTCCGACTCCGGCGGGGGCGCCGGCATCCAGGCCGACCTCAAGGTCTTCGCCGCCCTCGGCGCGTACGGGACCAGCGTCCTCACCGCGGTCACCGCGCAGAACACCCGGGGAGTGGACGCGGTGCTGCCTCTGCCGCCGCGCACGGTCACCGAGCAGCTCGACAGCGTGCTGGCGGACTTCACCGTCCGGGCGGTCAAGACCGGGATGCTCGGCACCCCGGCGGTTGCCGACGCCGTCGCCGACGCGGCCAGGGACGGCCGGCTGCCGCACCTCGTCGTCGACCCGGTGCTGGTCGCCACGAGCGGACACCGGCTCGGCGTGGTCGCGGCGGTCGAGCGGCTGCTGCCGTACGCCCGGGTGGCGACGCCGAACTGCGCGGAGGCCGCGGCCATCACCGGACGTCCGGTGACCACGGTCGAGGAGATGGTGGCCGCCGCGGAGGCGCTGGCGGCGGGCGGGCCGGAACACGTGGTGGTTACCGGCGGTGACGTGGACGCCGACGGCGAGGCGGTCGACGTGCTGCGCGGCGGGGGCGTCACCACCCTGCTCCGCGCGCCCCGGGTGGCCACCCGGCACCACCACGGCACCGGCTGCTCGTTCTCCGCGGCGGTCGCCGTCCGGCTGGCGCTGGGCGACCCGGTGTCGGTCGCGGTGGCCGCCGCGAAGGAGTACGTCACCCGCGCGCTGTCCGGCGCGCGGGGCTGGGAGTTGGGCGCGGGACGCGGCCCGCTGGACCACTTCGGCTGGTCCGCTTGATCACCAGGGAGGCTGTCATGCAGGCACGTCGCAAGGTCTACGTCGAGGGTTCGCGGCCGGACATCCAGGTGCCGTTCGCCGAGGTGGAGCTGACCGGGGACAACCCGGCGGTCCGGCTCTACGACACTTCCGGGCCCGGCTCGGACCCGCAGGTCGGGCTGCCGCCGCTGCGCGGGCCGTGGATCGCCGAGCGGGGGGACGTCGCACCGGTCCGGGGCGCGGGCACCCCGCTCGCCGGCGCGGACGGCCGGCGCCCCACCCAGCTCGCGTACGCCCGCGCGGGCGTGGTCACGCCGGAGATGGAGTTCGTGGCGATCCGGGAGGGAGTCGCGCCGGAGTTCGTCCGGGACGAGATCGCGGCCGGGCGGGCGGTGCTGCCGCTCAACGTGAACCACCCGGAGTGCGAGCCGGCGATCATCGGCAAGGCGTTCCTGGTGAAGGTGAACGCGAACATCGGCACCTCGGCGGTGACCTCCTCGATCGCCGAGGAGGTGGAGAAGCTGACCTGGGCCACCCGGTGGGGCGCGGACACGGTGATGGACCTGTCGACCGGCAAGCGGATCCACGAGACCCGCGAGGCGATCGTGCGGAACTCGCCGGTGCCGATCGGCACCGTGCCGATTTACCAGGCGTTGGAGAAGGTCGGCGGCGACCCGGTGAAGCTGAGCTGGGAGGTGTTCCGGGACACCGTCGTCGAGCAGGCCGAGCAGGGCGTGGACTACATGACCGTGCACGCCGGGGTACTGCTGCCGTACGTGCCGCTGGCCGTCAACCGGGTCACCGGGATCGTCTCCCGGGGCGGCTCCATCATGGCCGCCTGGTGCCTGGCCCACCACGAGGAGAACTTCCTCTACACCCACTTCGCCGAGCTCTGCGAGATCCTGGCCCGGTACGACGTGACCTTCTCCCTCGGCGACGGGCTACGGCCCGGGTCGATCGCCGACGCCAACGACGAGGCGCAGTTCGCCGAGCTGCGTACCCTCGGCGAGCTGACCAGCGTGGCCTGGTCGCACGACGTGCAGGTGATGATCGAGGGCCCGGGGCACGTGCCGATGCACAAGATCAAGGAGAACGTGGACCTCCAGCAGGAGTGGTGCCACGAGGCGCCGTTCTACACCCTCGGTCCGTTGACCACCGACATCGCGCCCGCGTACGACCACATCACCTCGGCGATCGGGGCGGCGATGATCGGCATGTTCGGCACCGCGATGCTCTGCTACGTCACTCCGAAGGAGCACCTGGGCCTGCCGGACCGGGACGACGTGAAGGCTGGCGTGATCGCGTACAAGATCGCGGCGCACGCGGCCGACCTGGCCAAGGGGCACCCCGGCGCGCAGGCGTGGGACGACGCGCTCTCCAAGGCCCGGTTCGAGTTCCGCTGGGAGGACCAGTTCAACCTCTCGCTGGATCCGGAGACCGCGCGGTCGTACCACGACGCGACGCTGCCCGCCGAGCCGGCGAAGACCGCCCACTTCTGCTCGATGTGCGGCCCGAAGTTCTGCTCCATGAAGATCACCCAGGAGCTGAAGGACTACGCGGCCCGTGGCATGAGGGACAAGTCGGAGGAGTTCGTCGCCACGGGTGGCCGGCTGTACCTCCCCCTGGCCTGACCGCACCGCGCACCTGTGCTCGCTGGCAAGGAGTGGCTGCTCCACGTCGGAACAGCCACTCCTTGCCGGGCGGTGCGTTGGTCAGTCGCGGTGGTGGCGGCCGGTGGATCGCATCGAGCGGCGGCCGGCCTTCCGGTCCGGCTCGTTGTCCGGCACCTTCCGACCCAGCCCGGCGACCCAGTCCACGTACTCCTCGTCCTGCGCTGGCAGCGGCTCCGGCTCCGCCGGGGTGCCGGTGCCGTCCTCGCCGGCCCGGGGCCGGTTGCGCCGGAACAGTCCCAGCCGGCCGCGGGCCCGTCCGGCGGACTGCTCCGCCTCGCCTCCGGACCCGGCGCCGCGCGACGGGTCCGTGTCCGGCCCGTCGACGGCCGGTGTGCCCGCGTCCTCGGCGGCACCGTCGGCGGTGGACGCCGGCTGGGGTCCGGCCCGGCGCGCGGTGGCCAGGGCTTCCCAGCTCGCCGCGCGACTGAAATCGGGCATCGGGCCGAGGTGCCGGGGCCGGGGCGCCGGGTCGGGCGCCTCCTCGGCCCTGCCCTGGTTCACCTCGACGGCCGGGCCGGGCTCGGTACGCGGCGGCACCGGCCACGCCGGGGCGACCGGCCAGGCCGACCGGACCGGGGTGTCGGGGGCGGCGGTCGACCTG
>NZ_POUB01000020.1 GCF_003236335.1 Micromonospora deserti | reverse complement strand
CCCCAGCGCGGCGCGGCCTGCCCCGCCCCGGCGCCCGCGGCGCCCGCGGCGGCGGACCAACGCGGCGGTCACCTACCTGCTGCTGATGACACTCGCGGTACTGTTCGCCGGGCCGTTCGCCTGGCTTGTGCTGGCCGCGCTGAAAACCAAGACGGAATGGGTGACGATCCCCACGAAGATCCTGCCGGAGACGCCACAGTGGGAGAACTTCACCCGGGCCCTCACCGAGATCAACTTCACGGCGTACCTGGGGAACTCGCTGTTCCTGTCGTTCCTGTACGCGATTCTGGTGACGCTCTCCAGCGCGGCGGTCGGGTTTGGCTTCGCCCGCCTGCGCGGGCGCGGCAAACGCCCGCTGTTCGTGCTGGTGCTGTCCACCATGATGCTGCCGCAGATTCTCACCCTGATTCCGACCTACGTGCTGTTCGCTCGGGCCGGGCTGGTCAACACGTACTGGCCATGGGTGCTGTGGGGCCTCGCGGCGTCGCCGTTCCTGGTGTTCCTGTTCCGCCAGTTCTTCGCCGCCATCCCTGCTGAGCTGGAGGAGGCGGCGATCATCGACGGTTGCGGGTACGGTCGCATCTTCCTGCGGATCTTCCTGCCGCTGTCCCGGCCGGTGCTGTGGACTTCCTTCCTGCTCTCGTTCACCTGGATTTGGGGCGACTACATCGCGCCAGCCCTGCTCCTCGATCCCGACCACACCACACTGTCTGTCGCTATCGCCGGGTTCTACCGCGACCCCCATGGCAACCCCCACGCCACGGTGCAGGCGGCCGCCGCTGCCCTCTATGTGGTACCCGTCCTAGTGATCTTCCTGTTCGCGCAGCGCTACTTCATCCGTGGCGTTGTCAGCTCGGGCTTGAAAGGATGATGACCCACGACACTCATTTCGGCGACCGTGTGAGCCCGGATCTGCGCGTGCGGCCCCTCGGCGACGCTGGCCGCGACGGCTCGAACATGGTCCTGGGCCGATGCGGCCAGCCCGTCATATACCGCGACGAACACCTCCCGCGCGCGTGCGCGCGGCCAGCCGGGCGGCAGAAGCTCGATCGGCAGCAGTGGGTCGATCACCGGGAAACGGCGGTAAGTGTCCATCACCTCCGTGCGGGCCCGCACCGCTGCGGCGCCGGTGACCGCGCCGGCCGTGATGCGAGGCAGCAAACGGCTCCAACGCTTGATAAACCCTGTGTACTCCTTGGCGATGCCCGCGATGTCCCAGGCGTCGACTGGGTTCCGGTTGGCCTGGGTCTCCAGTTGCAGGTGCTGCGCGCGGAACACGCTCATCCCACCGAGCGCCAAACCTTCCAGGCCGGTTCGTTCCTCCGCCGTCATCGGGTGCGGTGACAACCAGACCCCGTCGTACAGCGGTGCGTATCCGCGCCATCGCAAGTGGTCCCGAACCGCACGCCGTTGCGTGGTCTCCTCTTGCGGCATAGTGAACGCGACCAGCGTCCACGACCCATCCCATGAGCCGGGGCCCGCGGCGAACGCGGCGATCCCGAGGCCGCCCCTGGACAGGTTCGCCACAGCGGGTTCTGTCAGGCGGTAGGAGCTGTGCTTGCCCTGTCTGCTGCCCTCCAGCACGCCCCGGCGGGCCAGCCGACTGATGGTCGTGCGGGCAGCACCGTTGCTCACCCCGAACTCGCCGAGCAGAACCACGATCGCCGCGGACGGCAACCACGCGCGGGCGCCGATCGTGTAGTCCGAGATCAGGGTCACCCCGAGTCCCTGAGGCGACCCGGCCTGCCGGCGCGGCAGCCGCACGGATTCGGGCCCGCCGTCGGGGAAGATCTCGTCGATGCTGAACACACGGGCCACGGTGCACTCCGGCTGCGAGCTGCGGTACACGGATGTGCCGACTGTAGCGGCCCGCGACAGCCTACTGGGGCGTGGCTTGGTCTCCAGCGGCTGGCAGCGGCGCAAGCGGCACGGCTCGACCTCAAAATAGCGACGTGGATCGATTGACAGCTGAATGCCCTTAAGGCAATGTATCTGTTACATACGTCCTGGGAGCCGAACAGCGACCGCTTAGTGTGTTGGCCCGACAGGCTTCCCTCGCTCCGGGCGCGAGGGAAGCCGACCTGGTGCGGACCAATCCGGCGGTCGGGTACGCGGGAGCGCTGCCTGTTAACGGCACTGCTTGGCCGTGCTCCGTTCATTTGATGTGGGGCACTCCGCCAACGTCCTCAGTCGTACGGCAAACCTGTTGGAGTCAATCATGCTCTCACCTAGACAGCGCGTCGCGCTGGTCTCCGCCGGCCTCGTCTTAACGGTGTCTGGTGCCAGCGTAGTAACCTCGGCGACGGCTTCGGCAGCGGCGACCCGCTATGAAACCGAGACCGCACCCTCCACATGCGATGGTGTCATCGAATCCAACCACTCCGGCTATTCCGGCAGCGGATTCTGCAACGGGAACAACACGGTCGCTGCGGCAGCACAGTTCACCGTGTCGGCCGCCGCAGCCGGTACAGCGACGATCGCCATCCGGTATGCCAACGGCGCGACCGCGACCCGCCCCGCGGACGTGCTCATCAACGGCGTGGTAATCCATCCAGGCACCGCCTTCGAGCCTACCGGCCCCTGGAACACCTGGGCCACCAAGACGCTCACCGCCTCGGTGAACGCTGGAAGCAACACGATCCGGCTGAGCCCGACGACCGCGGCAGGTCTACCCAATGTAGACTATCTCGACTTTGAAGTCGCGGCCGGACCGGTCCGCTCCGAGGTAGAAGACGCGCCGGCGACCTGCGGCGGCAGCATCGATACCAACCACTCCGGCTACTCCGGCACGGGATTCTGTAACGGCGACAACGCTGTCGGCGCGGCGGTGCAGTTTACGGTCGATGCGTCATCCTCCGGGACCGCGACGCTCGAGGTGCGGTTCGCCAACGGCGGCACGGCGGCACGCCCGGCCGACGTAATCGTGAACGGTTCAACCGCGCAAGCGGCGTCCTTCGAGCCCACCGGGTCGTGGGCGACCTGGGCGGTGAAGTCGCTCTCGGTCCAGGTGACCTCTGGAAGCAATACCATCCGCTTCAGCCCCACCACCTCGGACGGTCTGCCCAATGTGGACTACCTTGACTTTTCGCTGGGTGGTGACCCACCACCGCCCTCTGGCCGGCAGATGGAGCGCCTGAACCGGGGCCTGATCAGCGTCCGCTCTGGAAGCGGCAACCTGGTGAGCTGGCGGCTGCTGGGCACCGAGCCGTCCAGCGTGACCTTCAATCTGTACCGGGAGAGCACCAGGATCTACTCCGGCGCGCCGACCAACCACTACGACTCGGGTGCGTCGTCGACCTCGTCCTACACCGTGCGTGCGGTAGTCAACGGGGTCGAGCAGCCGGCGTCCGAGCCGTCACTGCGCTTTGCCGGCGGCAACTACCTCGACGTGCCGATTTCCCGGCCGGGCAGCAACTACACGGCCGGTGACGCGAGCGTCGGTGACGCGGACGGCGACGGCCAGTACGAGATCTTCCTGAAGTGGGATCCCAGCGACCAGAAGGACAACTCACAGTCCGGCTACACCAGCAATGTCTACATCGACGCGTACCGGCTCAACGGTCAGCGGCTGTGGCGCATCAACCTGGGCCGCAACATTCGCGCTGGGGCGCACTACACCCAGTTCCAGGTGTACGACTACGACGGGGACGGGCGCGCCGAGCTCGCGGTCAAGACCGGCGACGGCACCGTCTCGGGCACCGGTCAGGTGATCGGCAACGCCAGCGCCGACCACCGGAACTCCTCCGGCTACATCATCACCGGGCCCGAATATCTGACCATGTTCAACGGGCTTACCGGCGCCGTCATGTCCACCGTCAACTTCGAGCCCGCCCGCGGCAACATCAACGACTGGGGCGACAACTACGGCAACCGCGGCGACCGGTTCCTTGCCGGCACCGCGTATCTGGACGGCCAGCGACCCAGCCTCATCATGGGCCGCGGCTACTACGCCAAGAGCACGATCGCGGCGTGGGACTTCCGCAACGGCCAGCTCACCATGCGGTGGAAGTTCGACTCCAGCAACACCGGCAGCCAGTGGGGTGGGCGTGGCGCGCACTCGCTGTCCATCGCCGACGTCGACGGCAACGGCACCGACGAAGTCATCTATGGCGGCATGACCATCAACGCCAACGGCACCGGCAGGTACACCACCAGCTTCTACGCCCACGGCGACGCCCTGCATGTGGGTGACTTCGTGCCCAGCCGAGCGGGCAAGGAGATCTGGATGATCCACGAGCAGAGCTCCGGTGCCTCCGCCACGCTGCGGGATGCCAACAACGGCTCGATCATCATGCAGAGGAACAACACCTGTGGATGCGAGGGCCCGGCACGCGGCGTGGCAGGCGACATCTACGCCGGCAACGCGGGTGGCGAGTTCTGGGGGACCGGCACCGGCCTGGGTAACCTGTTCAACGCCTCCGGCAGCAGCGTCGGGCGCAACCCGAGTAGCTACAACTTCCTCGCCTGGTGGGATGCCGACCCGGTGCGGGAACTGCTGGACGGCAACCGCGTCGACAAGTACGGCACCAGCGGCGACACCCGCCTGCTCACCGCCACGGGCGCGCATTCCATCAATGGGACCAAGTCGACTCCGTCATTGTCGGGCGACCTGTTCGGCGACTGGCGCGAGGAGATCATCTTCCCGCGTGACGACAACGCAGCCTTGCGCATCTACGCCACCCCGATCCAAACCGACCGGCGGATCTACACCCTGATGCACGACCCGCAATACCGAGTCGCCATTGCCTGGCAGAACACCGCCTATAACCAGCCGCCACACCCGAGCTTCTTCCTCGGCAACGGCATGAGCAACCCACCACAACCCACCATCTACGTGCGCTAAACGCCAACCGGTGGGGGCGCGCCGGACCGCCCCCACCACCTCTATCCCACATAAGGAGTCACCATGTTGATGCAACGACGTAACTTCCTCGGGCTGACCGCCGCCGCGGCGGGCGTCTCCCTGTTCGGTTCCGGACCGGCGCACGCCGATCCAGCGCCGTCTACGCCGTTCGCCGTAGGCGTGCGCCGGTACGACTGGTACCGAGGCAGCCGCCCGTGCACCACCTACGTCTACTACCCGGCCACCGGTACCCCCGGCGGTAACCCCGTCACGAACGCCCCGGCCGCTAACGGCGTCTTTCCCGTCTACAACTTCACCCATGGCTTCCAAAGCAGCCCGCAGAACTCCCTGTTCATCATCCGGGCCCTGGCCGCAGCGGGCTTCATCGTCCCCGCTCCGCACTTCAACCACAACTTCAACGACGTCAACAACGGCAACACCTCCAGGGACGTCTCCCAGATCCTCACCAACACTCTCGCCCTCAACGCGAGCGGACCGCTGGCCGGACGCATCAACACCAACATCGGCGTCGGCGTCTCCGGCCACTCCCTGGGCGGCATGGTCACCCACGGCCTGCTGACCGCTTGGCCCGACAGCCGGATCATTTCCGCCAACCCGCAGTCGTGCATCGACATGGGCAACCCCGCCAGCTCGGTCTCGGCCAAAGTCCTGTTCGTCCACGGCGACCGCGACTCGACCACGTCGTACTCCTCGGCCCGGCAGGCGTATACGGAAATGCCCGCGCCCAAGGCCTTCCTCACCTTCCTCGGCGGGAGCCACACCAGCTTCTGGAGCGACAGCCGGTTTCCCGCCACCGTCGTAGACTGGGCACGCTGGACCATGTACGGCGACACCGCCGCCCGCGACCGTCTCCCCGCCGACGCGGCCGGCTCCGACACCCGCTGGGAATTCGTCGACAACTCCACTGGCCCGGGCTACTACAACCTGCTGGCCCAGCACAGCGGCAAGGCGGCCGACATCAACGGGGCCTCCACCGCAGCCGGCGCCGTGCTCATCCAGTGGCCGACCAACGGCAGGCTCAACCAGCAGTTCGAGTTCGTCGACACCGGCGACGGCCACTTCCGCATCAAGGCCCGCCACAGCGGCCTCTTCCTCCAGGTCTCCAGCAACAGCAGCGGCGCCGACATCACTCAGCAGCCCAGCAGCACTGTCGCCAGCCAGCAATGGCGCATCGTCGACCACGGTGGTGACGTGATCAGCCTCATCAACCGGCAATCGGGCCTGGCCATGGACGTCTGGGAGTACTCCACCGCCGACGGAGCCCGCATTTCCCAGTACACCTATAACGGCAACCCCAACCAGCGCTTCACGCGCCGACGCGCCTGACCACACGTGACGGGGGCGGGCCTGCGCGAACATCGCAGACCTGCCCCACCTTCCCTGACTGGCTTCTTTGGGGTTGGAATGAGATTTCCAGCGGAGAATTGGCGGCTGTCGCGGTACACCGGATGGACTCGGGCGCACTGGGAGATGGCCGCCGACGAAACCCTTGCCGCGGTCCGGAGATTCGCCTCCGCACGGCATGCGCTGATCGACCTGCCCGGTCCGGTCAGCGCTTTCGGCGGGCACAGCGATGGGCTGGAGGGTTTCGCTCGCACCTTCCTGGCGGCGGGTTTCCGGCTGGTCCACGGCGGCGATGGTGGCCTGGCGCAGTGGTACGCGGAAGGCATTGCTGCCGGCGTGGATCCGAACTCGCCGGAGCGTTGGCCAAGCCTCGAGGATGTTCCGCAGGCGCGTGTCGAGGCGGCGTCGATTGCCCTGGCGATGCACGAATCCCGGTCGCTGATCTGGGACGCGCTCGATGACCGTGTGCGCCAGCAGGTGGTTGAGTGGCTGGCGCAGGCTGTCGGGCTACAGTACCCCGCGTCCAACTGGGTCTGGTTCCAGAACATCACCGAAGCGTTTCTGCGTTCGGTCAACGGTCCATGGCTCAAGGAGGACATCGACCGCAACATAGAAATGACTGAGGCGTGGTACCGGCGCGACGGTTGGTACACCGACGGAGTGGGCGCCGGGCGGACAACGCGCAAGTTCGACTGGTACGCGGGCTGGGCGATGAACTTCTACCCGCTGTGGTATTGCCGGATGTCGGCCGAGCATGCTGAGCCCGCACTGTGGGCCCGTTACCGGGAACGACTGCGCGCCTATCTGGACGGTGCGCAGCACCTGTTCGGGGCCAACGGTTCACCGCTGCTTCAGGGACGCTCGCTCACGTATCGCTTCGCGACCACAGCCCCTTTCTGGGCGGGCGCGCTCTTTGACGCGACGCCGCTGCCGCCGGGGCGCACCCGCCGGCTGGCCAGTGGCACCTTGCGCCATTTCGTCGCGAAGGGCGGCTGGGACGCGCAGGGGCTGCAGCCGATTGGCTGGCACCACGCGTTCGAACCGATCCGGCAGCCTTACTCGGGGCCGGGTTCACCCTACTGGTCCAGCAAGGGCTTCGCGGGTCTGGTACTGCCAGCGGACCACCCAGTGTGGACGGATCCGGAGGAGCCGTTGGAGGTTGAGGAGCGCGACATGCAAGTGACTCTTCATGCGCCGGGCTGGCTCGTTTCCGGCACCAAATCTGACGGGGTTGTCAGGGTCGTCAATCACGGCAGCGATGCGCAGCCGGAGGGGACGCTGGGCGTGGACGATCCGAACTACGCCCGCCACGCGTACTCGACCCACACCGGTCCCGGCTACGCCAAGCTGTCGCGGGAGGCACCGGTGGACAACCACGTGGCGCTCATCGACGCTAGCGGGTCGGTGTCGCATCGCCGGCCGCTGGCACCCATGAGCATCGCCGGTCGCATCGGTGTGTCGCGGCACCGGGCGCACTGGCCGGACGGGCCGATGCCGGACGCCTTCGTGTGGCCACCGGAGCCGCCACAGTTCCGGGTCGGCCCGCTGGTGACCACCGCCTCCGTGCTGCGCGGCGCGGTTGAGATCCGGGTGGTCCGGGTCGAGGAGGACTGCGACTGCCTGTTGCGGGTGGGCGGCTTCCAGGTCGACGGCGCGGCTGGTGTGGACGGCGGCATGGCAAGGGTCGTCCGGAAAGACGGTCTGGCGTCCATCGTGATCGGACTAAGAGGCCTGGCCGAGGGTGCGGTAATCGCTACTGATGGCGCCGATGTTTTCTCTTCCCGCTCGGCGGTGCCCGTGGTGACCAGCCGTATCCCTTTGACAGTAGGAGAGATATACGCCGCGGCGGTCATCCTCACCGGCGCGGCGTTACCTGAGGTGCTCCCGAGGATAGACGTCAACGGCGACGAAGTCAGTGTGGCCTGGGCAGACGGCCAGGCTGACGTGGTATCGCTACCACCGGTGTAGCGAATCCCTTCCCAGCCCTGCCGAGGATAAATAGAACTTCGAATGCTTCCGGGCATTCGAAGAGTTAAAACGTTTTAACAAGTGCTGTGGGCCCGGAAGCGCCTTCCTGATGACTAGGCGATCAGAGACGGGCCACGCGACGAAGTGTCGGCAGAACTGGTGTCGAAAGGTGTTCTCGTGGTGATGCAGGCTCCGCCCCGGCCGGTCGCGCCGGCACGGCGTGATCGACAGGTGCGGCGCCGCCTGACGTTGCGGCAACGGCTACGCCGTGACGGCATGCTGCTGATCCTGGCCTTGCCTGGCATCGCGATCCTGGCGCTGTTCGAGTACACGCCGCTGCTGGGCAACGTCATCGCTTTCAAGGACTATCAGCCGTACCTGGGCATCGCAGACAGCCCGTGGGTGGGATTGCGGAACTTCTTGGTGATCTTCAGTGGCGATCCGCAGTTCTTGAACGCCTTAAGGAACACGCTGATCATCACCGTGCTTCAGGTGGTGTTCGTCTTCCCGGCACCGATCGCCTTGGCTCTGCTGCTCAACAGCCTGCTCTCGGAGCGGATCAAGCGCATCGTCCAATCCATCCTGTACCTGCCCCACTTCCTCTCCTGGGTTATCGTCGTTGCGATCTTCCAGCAGGTACTGGGGGGCAGCGGGTTGATCAACAGCTGGCTGCGTGCCAATGGACACTCCACATTCGACATAATTGGAAGCGCCGACTGGTTCCGGGAGCTGCTGACCGCTCAGGTCATGTGGAAGGAGACGGGCTGGGCGACCATCATCTTCCTCGCCGCGCTCTCTCAGATCGACATTGCTCTCTACGAGGCGGCGAGCGTCGACGGGGCCAGCCGGTGGCGGCAGCTGTGGCACGTGACCCTTCCGGGCCTGCGCTCGGTGATTGTCTTGCTCTTCATCCTGCGCCTTGGCGATGTGCTCACCGTCGGCTTTGAACAGATCATCCTGCAACAAGGGGCAGTGGGCCTGCGCGCCAGCGAGGTGCTCGATACCTACGTCTACAACAACGGCATCATCAACGGTCAATGGGGGGTGTCGGCCGCGGTCGGCCTCGTCAAAGGGCTGGTCGGGGTGGCACTGGTGCTGGCCGCCAACAAGGTCGCCCACCTGTTCGGGGAGCGGGGGGTGTACTCGAAATGAGCCGCTTGATCGTTGCGGGGACGCCACCGCCATCGCTGTTCATGCGGGTTGTCAAGGCAGTCGTGCTCACGCTGTGCTGCGCGCTGGTCATCGTTCCCTTTGTAGGCGTGATCTCCACGAGCTTGGCGACCCAGGAGCAGGTGATCAGATCTGGCGGTTTCGTGCTCATCCCAGATGGGGTGAGCTGGGCGGCGTACAAGTCGGTCTTCGCCGGGGGAGTGGTCACCCGTGCGGTCCTGGTCAGCATCCTCATCACCGTCGTCGGGACGGCTATCAGCCTGGCCTGCACCGCCATGCTCGCCTACTCACTGAGCCGCCCGGGATCCTTAGCACACACGCCGTTGCTCATGGTGGTGCTGATGTCCCTTCTGTTCACGCCGGGCATCATCCCGAGCTACCTGATGGTCAAGCAGATGGGACTTCTCAACTCCTATTGGGCATTGATCATTCCCACCGCGGTAAGCGGATTCAACACGATCGTGATGCGGGCCTTCTTCATGGGGCTGCCCACCGAGCTTCTGGAGTCGGCACGCATCGACGGCGCCAGCGAAGCCCAGACTCTGCTGCGCGTCGTGCTTCCGCTGTCGAAGGCAGTCATGGCAGTGATCGGACTGTTTTATGCCGTGGGCTATTGGAACGCCTTCTTCAACGCCATGCTGTACATCAACGACACTGAGAAATGGCCGCTGCAACTGGTATTGCGGACCTATGTCGTCAACAACGCCGTGCTGGGCGCGGATCAGCTCGGTGGCAGCGAGACACTGCCGCCACAGCAATCCATCCAGATGGCCATCCTGGTGATCGCACTCGTGCCGATCCTGCTCGTCTATCCCTTCCTACAACGCCACTTTGCCAAGGGCGTGCTCACTGGCGCGGTCAAAGGCTGACCGTAATCACCGAACTTTGCTGACACAAGGAGATCTTCGATGATCCCACCTCCAATTGATCGGCGGACCCTCCTCCTAGGCACGCTGGGAGCGGTGGCGCTCGCCGGCTGCGGTACTGATGCCGGCTCCCCGACCGCACCGAACAACAACGCCAAAGTCAAACTGCCGACATACAAGCCGTTCACCGGCGGGCCCAAGCCGGACCTTCCAGGCACGCCAGAGGGAGTGCTCGACGGCTTCCTGAAGTACCCGGCGGACCCGATCAAGGTCACGGGCGGCGCGCCAGGAGACGGCAGCACAGTCACCACGTTCGTGCAGACCTTCAGCCCTGTCTCACCCGGTGCGAGTAGCAACCGGTACTGGCAGGAGCTCAACAAGGCGCTCAACATCGATCTGAAGATATCCGTGGTGCCCGCTTCCGAGTACACGCAGAAGTTCACCGCGATCGTCGCTGGTGACGAGCTCCCGGACTTGTTGCATGTGCGCAACCCCACGATCGACATTCCGGCGTTCCTCAACGCCAAGTGCCAGGATCTCACGCCACTGTTGGCCGAGGGCGCGGTCAACGAGTACCCGTTCCTGGCGAACATCCAGCCGGTGTTTTGGAAGCAGTGCATCCACAATGGAGCGATCTACGGGGTACCGGTCCCGCGCGCCGTTCAGGGACTGCTGATGTTCCGCCGTGACGACCTCATCTCCGCCAAAGGACTCAACCCAGACCCGTCGAGCTTTGGAGAGTTCCGCGAGCTGTGCCAAGGGCTCACCGAGCCGCGCGCCAACCGCTGGGCGCTCACCGGCCCCGACATCACGGTCAATTTCGTCCTGCAGATGCTTGGCGTTCCGGGTAACTGGAAGGACGATGGCGGAAAGTTGACCAACATCATCGAGCTGGAGCAGTACAAGCAGGCGTTGGCCGACGCCGCCCAGTTGTTCAAGGACGGGGTGATCCACCCGGACAGCTTCCCCGGCCCCAACGCCAACCTGGCCGCAACCTACAAGCAGTGGTTCACCGCAGGGTCTGCGGTGCTCAACGTGGACAACTACACCGCGTGGCCGGAGTACTACACGCAGAACATTTCGGGCCCTTCCTTCAAGCTCGGAGGGATGCTGCCGCCCAACCACGACGGCAGCACAAAAGCCGTGACTTGGCAGGGGAACCCGAGCTTCAGCTTCACGGCCTTCAAGAAAGCGCCGGAAGCCCGCATCAAGCAGTTGCTGAGGATCTGCGATTGGCTTGCGGCGCCGTTCGGTAGCGCCGAGTACCTTCTGACCAACTACGGAGCCGAGAACGTCGGTTGGCAGCGCAACGCCGACGGCGACCCGGTACAGACCGATACCGGTAAGGCCGAGGTGCCCGGGCTGGGAGTGAAGTACATCGCCGCCCCTCCCTTCGTGCTCTACACCCCTGGGCAACCCCAGGCCACCAAAGACGGTCACGCCTACCAGCTGAAGTCGGTCCCCATCTCGGTGGGCGATCCAACGCTCGGCATGTACTCACCCACCTCGTCTCGGCAGAACGCCTCGCTGAACACCCAGCTCACAGATGCGCGCCACGCCGTCATCCGCGGTGAGAAGCCAGTCTCCTCCTGGGACGAGACGGTTGAGCAGTGGCGCCAGTCGGGCGGCGACCAGATCCGCAGCGAGTTCGAACAGGCCCTGGCCCAGAACAGCCAATCCGTAGGAGAACGATGATGTCCAATTTGACGCGGCGGGGGTTATTGAAGGGAACCGCACTCGCGGTGGCGGGGACGGCTGTCCCGGCGCCCGCGTTGGCGGCCGCGCAGCCGAGCCCCGCCCCTGGTGAAGTCGGCCAGGCTCGTTGGCTGGAAGGCCAGGCACCACCGCAAACGGCCGGTGTTACGTGGGGGATGCCGTGGCCCAAGGGCCAGTACCGGCCGGACCAGAGCTTCTCCGTGACCGGCGCCGACGGCGCAGCGGTACCGGCGCAATCGTGGGTGACCGGCTACTGGGGTGACGGCTCGATCAAGTGGACGGCTCACGCGGTGGGGCCGCAGGCCACGATGGCCCCCCACTATCGCGTGGCACCGGGCGAAGCGATCACGCCAGGCACAGCGGTTACGGTCCGCGAGGCCGGCCAAACTGTCGACGTCGACACCGGTGTGATCCTGGTTTCCGTCAACCGGCGCGGGCGCCACCTCGTGCGCTCGATCACGCGTGGCGGCCGGCAGATCGCCCGCGATGGTGAACTGGTGTGCCTGCGCAGTGACAGCGCCGATGACGGAGACTCGCGGGTCAGTCGGCAGGAAGCATTCTACAGCGCTATCGAACAGGTCCGGGTCGAGCAATCCGGACCGGTCCGCGCCGTGGTGCGTATCGACGGCAAGCACAAGCACGGCAGGCGTGCGTGGCTGCCGTTCACCGTGCGGCTCTACTTCTATGCCGGTAGTGACGGCGTGCGGATGATGCACACGTTTGTCTGGGACGGCGATCACAACGGCGACTTCATCTCCGGGCTCGGTATCAGATTCAAGGTGCCGCTGACCGACGAGCTGTATAACAGGCACGTCCGGCTCGCCGGGGCGGGCGACGGCGTCTTCGGCGAGGCGGTGCAGGGCATCACGGGACTGCGCCGCGATCCAGGTGCGGCGGTGCGGTCGGCGCAGGTGGCCGGGCAGCCGACGCCAGACATCGCCACCTGGGACACCCGGGTGTCGAGCCGGATGCAATGGATTCCCACGTGGGGCGATTACACGCTGCGACAGCTGACTGCCGACAGTTTCCAGGTCCGTAAGCGGACGAAGGCGGGCTGCAGCTGGATCAACTCCAACTCAGGGGGACGGGCCAGCGGGCTGGCTTATGTCGGTGGCCCCAGTGGCGGCTTCGCGCTTGGTATGCGCAATTTCTGGCAGTTGCACCCGACCCAGCTCGACATCCGCGATGCCGCCAAAGAGTCGGCGGAGATGACGTTGTGGCTGTGGGCACCGGATGCGACCCCGATGGACATGCGCTTCTACCACGACGGGATGGGCCAGGACACATATGCCAAGCAGCTCGATGCCCTGGAGATCACCTACGAAGACTACGAACCCGGCTTCGAGACGCCCTACGGGATAGCGCGCACGAGCGAACTCATGTTCTGGGCACTGCCGGCCACCCCGACCGCGCAGCGTTTCGCCGAGCTCGCCGCCACCGTGCGGACACCGCCGCAACTGGTCGCGCCACCGGCACACCTGCACGCGGCCGGCGTTTTCGGCGATTGGGCGCCGGTCGACCGGTCCACGCCGGAGAAGGCGCAGATCGAAGACCGGCTGGACTTCCTCTTCTCCTTCCACGCCGGGCAAGTCGAGCAGCATGGCTGGTACGGCTTCTGGGACTACGGCGACATCATGCACACCTACGACAACGACCGGCACATGTGGCGTTACGACATCGGCGGCTACGCGTGGGACAACTCCGAGCTGTCGCCCGACCTCTGGCTGTGGTATCAGTACCTGCGCACCGGCCGTGCCGACGTGTTCCGGTTCGCCGAGGCGATGACCCGCCACACCGGTGAGGTGGACGTTTACCACATCGGACAGTGGATGGACCTCGGCACCCGGCATGGCGTCCAGCACTGGGGCGACAGCGCCAAGCAGCTGCGAATCAGCACGGCGGCGTATCGCCGGTTCTTTTACTTCCTCACCGCCGACGAGCGGGTCGGTGATCTGATGCGGGATCTGGTCGACGCTGACAAGACCTTCTTGGTGCTCGACCCCATTCGCAAGATCCGCAGCGAGCCGTACACGCCCGACCCGACGGCGTTGAGCATCGGCTTCGGCACGGACTGGGGCGCCCTGGCGGCGGCGTGGCTGGCTGAGTGGGAGCGCGGCGGAAACCCGATCGCCAAGCAGCGCCTGCTGAGCACCATGCGCACCATCGGCGCCCAGACGAATGGGTTCGTCCAGGGCAGTGCGCTCTACAACCTGCACACCGGGGAGTTCGCGGTCGCGGATCCACCGGCTATCAGCATCGGCAGCCTGTCGTCCGTGTTCGGGCTGGTAGAGATGTGCAGCGAACTGATCGCCATGGTAGATGTACCCGAGTTCACGCGTGAATGGTTGCGCTACTGCAGGTTCTACAACGCGACTGCCGCAGAACAGGCCGCCGAGTTCGGCCGCTCCTTTGGAAGCCAAAACCTGCGCCAGGCCCACTCCCGCCTCACCGCCTATGCGGCGGCCAAGACCAGCGACGCGGCGCTGGCCGCCCGGGCGTGGCAGGAGTTCTACGCCGGCCATGCCGGATATGGGCCGAACGTCAACTGGCGGGCCACCCGGGTCAACCCGCCACATGTCCTCAAACCCATCGACGAGACGAACTTCGTGTCCACCAACGCCTCCGCTCAGTACGGCCTGGCCGCGATCCAGTGCCTGGCTCTCGTCGGCGACCACATCCCTAGGAGTTAGCATGAAGTCTTTGATCGGCGCGACCACCGTCCTAGTGCTTTTAGTCGCGATGCCCATGCCAACCGCCCATGCCGCACCGACGCGATATGAAGCGGAGAACGCCGTCTGCGACGGCACCATCGATTCCAACCACTCCGGGTTCTCCGGCAGCGGATTCTGTAACAGCATCAATGCGACCGGAGTAGCGGTCCAGTTCACGGTGAACGCCGCGAGCGCGGGCACCGCGACCCTGGGCGTCAGGTATGCCAACGGCGGCACAACCGACCGGCTAGCGACCGTCAACGGTGGCGCCACCGTCAGCTTCCCGTCCACCGGAGCCTGGAACACCTGGTCCACCGCCACAACGACCATCCAGGTGAATGCGGGCACCAACACGATCCGGCTCGCCGCGACCACCGCCGCCGGGCTGGCCAATATCGACTATCTCGATGTCGAGGTTGGCGGCCCCAACCCGCCGACGGGCCGCAAAATGGAAAGGCTGGGGCGGGGAGTCGTGGCGGTCCGCTCAAGCAGCACCGACGTCCTGGTCACCTGGCGGCTGCTCGGGCTCGATCCGGACGGCATCGGCTTTAACGTGTACCGGTCCGCTGCTGGTGGGACAGCCGTTCGGCTCAACTCTTCGATCCTCACCGGGGGAGCCAACTTCGTCGATCGCACAGCCGATCTGACCCGGTCCAACGCCTACCACGTGCGTCCCGTGATCGGTGGCGTCGAGCAGGCACCGAGCGGGTCGTTCACGTTGACCGCCAACCGCGCCACTGAGCCGGTGGTCCGCGTGCCGTTGCGCGCCGGCGGTCCGGTGAAGTTTCTTTGGGTCGGCGACCTCGATGGCGACGGCGAGTACGACTACGTTCTGGACCGGCAGACATCCCCTCAGACGATCGAAGCCTATCGGCGCAACGGTCAGTTCCTGTGGTCGGTCAACATGGGACCCAACAGCACCAACCAGAACAACATCGAAGGCGGGTCCTCCACGATAAACGTCGGCCACAACGATGGCGTCACCGTGTACGACTTTGACAGTGACGGCCGTGCCGAGGT
The DNA here is from genome assembly GCF_003236335.1 of Micromonospora deserti. Taxonomy (GTDB): domain Bacteria; phylum Actinomycetota; class Actinomycetes; order Mycobacteriales; family Micromonosporaceae; genus Micromonospora; species Micromonospora deserti. The sequence continues at coordinate 34,721 of NZ_POUB01000020.1, read as the reverse complement.
CGCCGTTCGGATCGCCAACGGTGTCCGGTTTGGCAACGGCACCACCTACAACGCCTTGCCTGACAACACCCGCCAGTCCATCGCCATCCTTGACGGCATGACCGGGGCACCGCGCGCTATCGCCCCGGTGCCGACCGACTACCTAACCGACGGCCCGATGTACGCCCGGTTCGGGGTGGGTCATCTCGACGGCGTCAACCCGAGTCTGGTGGCCTACATGAAGAACCGCATCGGCAACGGCGGGTTCAACCTCATGTTCTGCGCCTGGCGGTTCAACGGCAGCACGCTGACCCAGCAGTGGAAGTTCTTGCGCGGCAACCAGGATCTGCCTGACGGGCACAACACCCGCATCGTCGACGTCGACGTCGACGGCCGCGACGAGATCGCCGAGATCGGGTTCGTGCTCAACGGTAACGGCACACTGAAGTACTCGTTGGCCCCACAAGGCATCATTCACGGCGACCGCTTCCACATCGCCAAGATGGACCCCAGTCGGCCCGGCCTACAGGGATATGGCGTGCAGCAGGTCAACCCCAGTGGTCTGCGCGAGTACTACTATGACGCGGCCACCGGCTCCATGATCTGGCGTCACATCGAGTCGGGCACCTCCGACGTCGGGCGCGGCATGGTGGGCGACATCGACCCCCGCCACCCGGGCATGGAGGTCTGGTCGTTTTCCGGGCTGTACAACGCGCCCACCAACCGGCTGGCCGAGCCCAATACCTCGCTGAGGCCGTGGCCGCACCTCGGCCTGTGGTGGGACGGCGATATCACCATGGAACTGCTCAACGACGGCAAGTTCGAGAAGTGGAACCCGAGCAGTCCCACTCCCACCAACAGCGTGCCGCGATTGCTGGCCAACTGGACGTACGGCGCGGTCAACGCCTACGGCGGTCCGAACCCGACGTTCCACGGCGACATCCTCGGTGACTGGCGGGAGGAGGTCGTCTACACCAACTCGAGCTACAACGAGCTGATCATCTTCACGACCAACTACCCGACGAACACCAGGCTCTACACGCTGGCACACAACCCCGCATACCGTAATGCGATGACCCTCAAGGGGTATGTCCAATCGCACCACGTCGACTACTTCCTGGGCGCCGGCATGACCCCGCCGCCCCGGCCGAACATCACGTATGCGGGAAACTAGTGGCACTCATAGAGTGATTCGGGAGTGAGTGCGGTGGTGCGTAGGGCCAAGAAGTCCGCGGATGGAACACGCAAGTCCACCATCCGGGAGGTCGCCGAGTTAGCGGGCGTCTCCACTGCCACAGTCTCGCGGATCCTGGCGGGCAACTACCCTGAGGCGCCCGTCACCCGCGACCGTGTCATGCGGGCAGTCAAAGAGCTGGACTACGTCGCCAACGTCCATGCCCGGTCGCTGGCCGGCACGCCAACTACGAGCGTTGCCATCATTATCAACTCGGTGATCTCCCCGCACTATGCTCACGTCGCCCAAGGCGTGCAGACGCAGGCCACCGCCGAGGGCAGGCTATGCCTGATCGGTACCACCGGAGGTGATGCGGCACGAGAACTGGCCATGGTGCAGCTCATGCGGGAGCAACATGCCGAGGCGGTCATCCTCGTCGGCAATGTCCTGGCCGACGCGGAGTACCAGGCGCGCATGAGCCAGTATGCCCACTCGCTTGCCGCCGCCGGCTCCCGGCTGGTGCTTTGCGGGCGGCCGCCGCTGGGACCCGACGTGCCAGCGGTCGTCGTGGGCTGCGATTACACCGGTGGCGCGTTCGCCGCCACCAGCCACCTGATCTCCGCGGGCCACGAACGGATCCTCTGTCTCGGCCGCAGGCCGGGCTACACGACGGCGGACGCCAGGCATGCCGGCTACCGCGACGCGCTGACTGCTCATGGCATCGCCCACGACGCGCAACTGGAGGTCGAGGGCACGTTCGAGCGGGAGGAAGGATATCGCATGATCAAGGAGCGGCTGGAGTCCGGACAACGCGACTTCACCGCGGTCTTCGCCTTCAACGATCTGATCGCTGCGGGTGCCCGACAGGCGTTGCTCGAGCACCATTTGGGAGTACCAGATGATGTCTCACTGGTCGGCTTCGACGACCTGCCTCCTGCGTTGGACCTCAACCTGACCACCGTCCAACTGCCACACCAAGAGATGGGCCGCACCGCCGTGCGTTTCGCATTGGAACACGAGACACAAGGCGGTGCGCCGCCACATATCGTCCTCGACACCCACCTCGTGATCCGTGACTCTGTCAGCTCTCCTCGCTGATCTGGAGGTAAGAGACGTCTCGTAACTGCACGCTCGTGCGGCCGAGGTCGGTCAGGTCAGGATCCTGCGCAACGAAGATGTCCTCGAGTGCGGGCCAGCCGTGAACCTGGGCGAACTGGGCTTCTGCTTCCGTGAGAGGAACGAGCCAGGTCAGCACGACGGGTGCGGCGGGGGTGTCGCAGACCGCGAAGGAGTCGGGGAGGTACACCGGGGTGGTCGCCACCAGCGCGGTCATCTCGGCCTTGGGGAACAGCCGTCCGCGGGGGCCGATCACCTCGCCTCGCGCCAGGCCTCGCCCGCGTTCGATCAGCTCACCGGCCACCTGGAACAACACCCCGGCGGTGTTGACCGGCTGCCGGGCGTTGGGCAGGTGCATCACTAACTCTTGGTGCAGCCCGCCCCTGCTCTGCTGGCCCAGGTGATGATTGGACAGGCCGAGGGTGGCCCATGTCGTGATCCCGGTGAAGGGTGCATCAGCACCGAAGCTGATGACCTGGACGCCCGCAGGAGTCGAGTCGTCGCCGTGGGTACCGCCTTCGATAGGGCCAAGGAAGCGTTCCAGATGTTCGACGAGGTCAGCCATGCGCTCGATCATGGCGGACGGACCTGACCACGGTTTCGCAGCCCGGTGATCTCCGTCGTGAAGCGATAATTGACGATGGCTGGGTGCGAGTGATCTCGGCGTCGCGTCCGGAGTGGATTTTCCCGTTCACAGGGCTACAGCCCGCCCAGTTCCGCCGGCTACGACGGTGCCGGCGCTCGACGAGGCCGACGCGTTGGGTCCCCTGTTGCGCGGCGGCGACGCAGAAGGTCCCTAACGCGGTGAACGGTGGGGGTGATGTCCGTTACGGCAACCATCCAGTCATCGACGTATCGGTCGACAGCCTCACCGGACAACCCAACCTGCAGCGACCGGTACGGCAGCGCCTTCAGATGCAGTGACCGTTCCGGATCCCACTGCGCTCGTACTGGGCTGGTCTTCAGTTGCCGCGACCAGGTCGCCTTGTCGCCGTGCAGGTCTCGGTCGTAGTGACTCAGGCAGGCTCGCGCCAGCGCCCACTCAAATCCCTCCCGCGTGATGTCGATGGACAGCACGCGCTCTTGCCCTGGCCTGGTGGCCCAACCGCAGCGGTACATCATCCACAGGAAAGACGGCTTGATCCACGTCATCCGGTCCCGCTTGAAGGGGGCCACGAAACGGCCGGCTATCACCGCCGGCAGCGCAACCTGCGGGGGATACGCCTGATACACGGTGATGATGTCGGCCGAGTAGCGGGCGCGGATCTGACGGGCGGGAACGGACACAACCTGATCCTCACCGATCGGGACTCGACTGCTTCACCGAGATTCCGCATCCACGCCAGCGCCAGGCCGACATGAACCTGCGGCTGCATCCGCATCTGCCGCGATGCGAGCGCCGCCGTGACGACGACGGATGTCCGGGGCGGGCTTTCGAGGCGGCTGCTCCTATCCTCTCTGTTCACCAATCCGCCGTGGCAGGTAGGCGGCGGTCGTCCCCGCGAGGCTGCCGAAGGACAGGGCGAAGGCCAGCGGGAGGAACAAGTCCCACGGGGGGCGGCCGGAAGACGGCAGAAAGGGGCCGCAGGGGCGATCGGCGCGGCGCCGTCAACGGCCTGCCGCCCAAGGCGGTCACCGGCGGGCGTCCGCCGGTGACCGCGGCTGTCGGCTCAGCCCCAGCGCTGGAGCAGCCGGTCGTACTCCGCCTGAGTGATGGGCAGCACCGTGCCGTGGCGCGGTCGGCCGGGCATTGAGTAACTGGACACCGCGGTCCACTGCCCGGAGTCGAGGTTGGTGGTCGTGAAGGGGATGTAGCCGCGGCCGCCGTACTCGTCGATGAACAGGTACCACCGCTCTTCGAGGTTCGACTTGAACACCAGCGGGCCCTCGCCCTGGCTGATCGTTCCTCGGCCGATGCACTCGGCGACAAAGGAGTAGAAGCGGTTGTGTAGGGTCGTCGACTTCTCCGCCAGGATGAACTTGCCACAGGGGGTCTGGGTGGCGCTCCGCTCGTCCTTGGTGAACCGATAATACGTGCCGTTGTGCCGGATCACGGTCGAGTCGATGGTCGAGTACCCCTTGTCGACCCACACCTGCGGAGCGCTGAAGGTGCGGAAGTCCGACGTCGTGGCGTACATCATCCGGTTGTAGCTGCTGCCGGTGTGGTTCGGGTCGCTGGTGGAGTACAGCTTCGAGGCCCAGAAGACCATGTACTGACCAAGGCCTGCGTCGTAGACCGCCTCGGGTGCCCAGGTGTTGCCCGCCGTGTCCGGGGAGACCCGCTGCAGCCGCGGAGCGCTCCAGTTCACCAGATCGGTGGACTCCCAGATGACGATGGACTTGCTCCCGGTGCGCTGTGCGGCATCCCAGTTGCCGTTGCCGTAGATACGCAAATCCGTCGCGATCTGGTAGAACCGGTCACCCTGCGGCGATCGGATGATGAACGGATCCCGCACGCCCCGGGTACCGACGTTGGAAATCAACACCGGCCGCCCGCCGTTGAGCTGCCGCCAACGCGTCGGGTCGTTTCCCTGGCTGAGCGCGAAGTAGACCTGCTCACCGTCGGCGGTGCCTTCGCCGGTGAAGTAGGTGAACAGGTAGCCGGCGTACGTGGGCGGGGTGACAGCGCCGACCCGGACCAGTTGCCACTGCTGGTTCGCCCCGCCGGTGTCGGTGTACTGCGAGACCCGGGCCCCATCCGTCGTCGACCAGCCCCACACGTCGAGCGCTTTTCCGCTGTTCCGGTTGATCAACTTGACGTAGCCGTCGGTTGTATCGACGACGCGGAACTGCTGGTTGGTCCCGCCGTGGTCGGCCCACTGCACGACGTTCGCGCCGTTGGCCGTGGAGGCGTTCGCGACATCGATCACCTTGCCGCTGTGCCGGGCCCGGATCTTGTAGTAGCCGCCGCCGGCGTCGACGAACTGGAACTGCTGGTTGGCCCGGTTGGCGCGGGTCCACTGCTGGGCCGCCGCGCCGTCGGCGGTGGACGAGCCGGCGATGTCCATCGCCTTGCCGCTGTGCCGGGCCACGATCTCGTAGTAGGCCGACGTGTCGATCGTCGCCGCGTCCGCTTGGTGCGCAGCGGTTAGTGGCACGACACCGGCGATGACCGCGATGGCGGCGAGCGTGAGGAAGCTGCGGCGGCGCTGTGCGTTCGGAACAGGGGAAGATCGCATAGTCTATCCGTTCATCTCCAGCCATTGCTGCCCGTAGCGGTCGCAGACGCGCCGCCGGCGCACAGTAGGTCATGGTGATTCTTCGTGAACCGAGTGACCCCCGTCAATGGATGCCGCGCCCGGTCTTGCCCGGGAGTGTGACGGCGCAGATCAGCGCCCGATCATGACACCGTTGCGACGACGATCACCGCCACCCAGACCCGCGTCCGGTTCCGCGACCTGGTCGCCGCCGATTGGATCAAGCTGTGGTCGTTGCGCTCCACGTACGGCGTACTCACGGTCGGCGCGCTGATCTGCGTCGGGATCACCGCGAACTCGGCTCGCTCCAACGTCGCCGTCGTCGCCAGGAGCGCCGCACCGTTGCAGCGCACCGCCATCGACCCGATGCGCCGCCTTCGTGCAGGAGGCGTTCCAGATCCTCGGGATCTCTCGCCTGCAGCCTGGGCGCCATCACGATCCTCGGTGAGTATGCCAGCGGGCTGATGCGGACCACGTTCACTGCCGTGCCCGGCTCGCCGGCCGGTGGTGGCGGCCAAGATCGTCGTGGTCAGCGTGGTCATGCTGGCCTTCGGCACGCTCGTCTCGGCGACGTCGTTCGGCCTCACTCAGGCGATCTACCGCCAGGAGCGCACGGGCCTGTCCACTGCCGCGCCCGGCGCGTTCCGCGCGGTCGCCGCGTCCGCGCTGCTCGCCCCGGTGTGCGCCCTGGTCGGCATGGCGCTCGGCGCTGATCCGGCACGCCGCCGGCACGATCGTCGCCGCGATCGGCGTGCTGTTGCCGGCACCGGCGCTGTTCCGCGTAAACACCCGCGCTGGATGGTGGCAATGTCGGGCCACTGCCCTTGGGATAGCCCTTTCCTCCGCCGCCTGCGGTTGGGGAGAATCGCGCCGGACAGGCCAACTCGAGCAAGGGGAGCGTCGTGATCTTCCAGCGTGGCCAGCGGATCGTATTCATCGGCGACAGCATCACGGACTGCGGCCGGCGCGATATAGCCGCACCGTACGGCGATGGATACATGAACCTCGTTCGAAGCTTCGTGACCGCCCGCTACCCCGAGCTCGGGCTCACCTGGGTCAACCGGGGCATCGGCGGCGACACGGTGCGGAACCTGGCCGCCCGATGGGAACAGGACGTGATCGCCGAGCAGCCGGACTGGCTCTCGGTAAAGATCGGCATCAACGATGTCTGGCGGGCCTTCGACGGTCGGATCGACGAAGCGGTGCCGATCGACGAGTACGAGACGACGCTGCGCGACCTGTTGCGCCGTACGGTCGACGCGACGGGGTGCCGGCTCATCCTCGCCGAGCCGTACGTGATCGAGCCGGATCGCGCCGAGCCGCAGCGCGCCGAGACCGTCCGCTACGGGCAGGTGGTGCGTCGCCTCGCCGAGGAGTTCGAAGCGATCAACGTACGCACCCAGGACGCGTTCGACGAGGTGCTGAAGACCACCGAGGTCAAGGACTGGGCGCCCGACCGCATCCACCCGGAGTTGCCGGGCCACGCGGTGATCGCGCAAGCGTTCCTGCGCGCGCTCGGCTGGGAACTCTAGCGACCCATGGTCGCGTAGATCCGCTTGCCGGAGCGCCTTCGTGGCGAGCGTTCCCAGGCCGCTACAGTCGGCATCGCCCTCACGCCGACCTGCGCCGGGAGCACACCGTGGTAAGCCCGTTCAACATCGAAGAGATCTTTTCCGACGTCGCCGCCGATTCAGTACGGCTGCCGCGCCGGCAAAGCGGCAGCTCACCCCAGGGCCTGGCGGTGACCCTGATCGCCGACTACACCCTGCACACCCGCGCCTGGTTACCGACCGCAGCAATCGTGGCCCTGCTGGGCGAGTTCGGTGTGACCGCCGGCGCCGCGAGGACCGCCATCAGCAGGCTGGCCCGCCGAGGCGTACTGGAGGGCAGCCGGCAGGGTCGGCACAGTTCCTACCGCCTGACCGCGCCCGCCACCGTCAACCTGTCGATCGGCGGCACCTCCATTGCGGCATTCGCCGCCGAGCCCGACTCCTGGGACAGGTCATGGACGGTCATTGTCTTCACCATGCCGAAGGAGGAGCACGCCCGGCGAAGCTCCCTGCGAGCCCACCTGCGATGGCGGGGATACGCACCGCTCTATGACGGGGTTTGGGTGTCACCGCACCCGCTGACGGAGCAGGCACACGCGGAACTGGTCGCAGTAACACCCGGCGCCACGACCGCGTTCCGCGCGCGGCACCTGCAGTTCAGGTCGGACGCCACCCGCGACCCGATCGAAGCCTGGGACATCGCGGCCATCGCCAAGGAGTACGAGACATTCATCCACCGGTGGGACCCGCTACTGCCCGGCATCCGTGCCGGCGACATCACCGGCGCGGCCGCCGTACGGGCCCGCACCGAGGTAATGGACACCTACCGCCGCTTCCCGACGCTCGACCCCCTGCTCCCCATCGAGCTCATGCCGTCCGACTGGCCGCGCACACGCGCGCGGGAAGTGTTCCTCGCGGTGTACGACGGGTTGGCCGAACCGGCCCAGGACCATGTGCGAGACGTCGTCTCGCACGTCGCCGACGGACCGCGTCCCGACATCCGGGCCCACACCGTCGCCGAGATGGGCACCGATATCAGCACGCTTCACCCCTGACGGATCCCTGGGCAGGTCCCATACCCGGTTTGAAGCGCAGCACCGCCCGGGAGTCCGCGCCGGCACCCGGGGCGTTCGACGACCTCGCCGCCGTCTACCGGCTCGAGCTGCCGGACTGGGCGGCCGACCCGGCGCACGACGCGCTGCTGGAGATCGACTGGGCCGGAGACGTCGGACAGCTACGCGTCGACGGGCGCACCGTCACCGACCGGTTCTGGGACGGCTCCCGCTGGACCGTCAACCTCCGAGAACCGGTTTCGTCCCTCTCCTCGGTTCGGCGGCGAACTCGACCTGGTGGACGGCGATCCGCTCTGGCCGGTACGCCCCGTGAACGGCCGTACCGAGATCGTCTGCAGCTCGGCCGCGCCTGAGGGGTCGTTCGGGTCGTTCAGCCCTCACGGGCGATGAACGGCCAACTCGGTTTCCAGCTCGGCGATACACCGCCGAGCGGCGACCAGCTTCGCCTGGAGGGCCGGGGTGGCTGGACTGGACCGGGTGAACCGCACCTCGGCCGGCATGACGGGGTTGCCGCCGGGGAGCGGTGAGCGCTCAGCGAATGGCCGCGCCATCCAGGGGACGTGACGCAGTTGCCATCGTGGGCCCGGCCTCAGTAAGTGGACGGGCATCGATTGACAGTTCTCCATGTCCTCGGCAAGATATCTGACAGACGTATTAGTTCACTCACCCGGCTAACTTCGGCGCCTGGATGCCGACCTGGTTCCAAGGCGAGGCGGGGTGGCCGGTTGGGCGCTGCGCTCACGGTCATGGAAGGCGAGAGGTGCCCCTGCTATGCCACGACGTGAATCGGCATCGGAACCACCAGTCCCAACCACTTTGACGTTCGCCCGGGGAACTCAGTTGTCGGCCGCGTCCCCATCAGTCTCCCAGTTCCCATCTGTTCGGCGTCGCAGTCGGCCCTGTGCAAGCCCGTAGGCCACGCCATTCACAACTTGTGTTCGTAGCCTCGACTCGGCGTAAGCCGGCTGATCCTCTGCTCAACACCTCAGGCCCAGCCGGCTACCGGCCCCGGCTTCACAGCTGTTCCAACTCACCTCTGGAGTGCAGTCATGTTTTCCCGTAGACAACGCGTCGCGCTGCTCTCCGTCTGCGCCGCGGTGGCGGTAGCCGGTGCGGGCGCCCTCACGGCAACGGCGGCTGTCGCTGCGGCGACCCGTTACGAGGCGGAAAACGCACCGGCCACCTGCGACGGTGTCGTCGAGTCCAACCACGCCGGCTACTCCGGCAGTGGGTTCTGCAACGGCAACAATGCGGTCGGAGCGGCCGCGCAGTTCACCGTGAGCGCGGCCGCGGCCGGGACGGCAACCGTCAGGATCCGGTACGCCAACGGTGCAACGGCTAACCGTCCGGCGGACGTCGTGGTCAATGGTGCCGTCGTGCAGGCAGCCACCGCGTTCAGTCCCACTGGCGAATGGACAACGTGGGCCACGAAAACGCTGACCGTATCGCTGAACGCCGGCAGCAACACGATCCGGCTCGCCGCGACCACCTCCAACGGGCTCGGCAACCTCGATTACCTCGAGGTGACCACGGGCGACACCACCACCCCGCCCGGCCGGCCGGCAGAGTGCACCGGCAACTCGCCGATCCGCTGCCACTTCGCGGTCTCCCCGGGCAACTACACGGTGACCGCGTGGATCGGCGACCGCGCCTCCGCCGGCAACACCGCCATGTCGGTGGAGGCCCGTCGGCGGATCCTCCCGGCGGTCACCACCGCGGCCGGCACGATCAGCAAATACGTCTTCACCATCAACGTACGGCAGCCGGAAGGCCAGCCGACCGGGCAGGGCGGCACCGGCACCCCCGGGTTGGACATCACCTTCGCTGGTTCCGCGCCGAAGCTGTCCGGTCTGACCGTCGAGCCGGCGAGCAACCCGCTCGTGGTCTACCTGGCCGGCGACTCCACCGTCTGTGACCAGCCGAGCGCCCCGTACACCGGTTGGGGACAAATCCTGCCCACCCACGTGTCGGCCGGCGCGGTCATTGCCAACTACGGCGACTCCGGTGAGAGCTCCGGCAGCTTCCTGAGCAACTCCGCGTTGTTTCCCGCGATGAGGCCGCTGATCAAGCAGAACGACCTGGTGCTGATCCAGTTCGGCCACAACGACAAGTCCACGTCGGCGTCGACCTTCCGAAACAACCTCGCCTCCCTGATCAACCATGTGCGGGAAAGGGGCGGCGTCCCCGTCCTGGTCACCCCACCCGTACGGCGGCTGTTCAACGGGAACCAGCTCACCTCCACCGCGCTGCACGTCAACGGCGTCAGCGTCAACCTGCCGGCCGAGATGCGCAGGCTCGGGTCCTCGCTCAACGTGCCGGTGATCGATCTGACTGCAAAGAGTGAGGCGCTGGTGGAGTCTCTGGGCCCGGCCAACTCCGCCCAACTCTTCCTGCGCCAGTCGGTGGACGGCGTCACCGACAACACGCACTTCTCCGAATACGGCGCCGGGAAGATGGCCGACCTGGTCGTCCAGGGCATTCGCGAGCGCAATCTCGCACTGGTCAGCTACCTGCGCTGACACAGGGGTGCGGCCCGGAAAACGACCGCCATATCTGAAACACGTAACTGATCACGGAGAGCAACGATGAAACTGAGATCCGCCTTCATTGCCGGCGTCACCATGCTGGCCGGCACGGTCATGGCGTTGACAATCACCCCCGCGATGGCGGCGCCGACCCGGTACGAAGCGGAAGCCGCGCCGGCGACCTGTAGCGGCACCATCGACTCCAACCACCCGGGCTTCTCCGGGACCGGGTTCTGCAACGGCACCAACGCCATCGGCGCGGCGGCACAGTTCACCGTCAGCGCGTCAGCGGCGGGCACCGCGACGCTGGGGGTCCGGTTCGCCAACGGCACCACGACCGCCCGCCCCGTGGACGTCACCGTCAACGGCTCCCGGGTTACGACGACGTCGTTTGAGGGCACCGGCGCCTGGTCGACGTGGGCGACCAAGACGGTGTCGGTGTCGGTGGCATCGGGCAGCAGCACGATCCGGTTCAGCCCGACCACGGCCAACGGCCTACCCAACATCGACTACCTCAACTTCGAGGTGGGTTCCCCGACAGGGGGCAACGGTAGGCCGACCGACGCGAACATCCAGTACTACGGCCGCTGGAACCGGTCGGATCCGTCGTACTACTCGATGGGCTGGGCCGGCGGTTACCTCGATGCCCGCTTCACGGGAAGCTCCATCGGGGTACGCCAGCGCGGGACCATCGACCTGTACTACTCGATCAACAGCGGGCCGCTGCGGTGGCGCCGCGGCGTCTCCGGCAACGTCACGCTGGCCACCGGGCTGACGGGCACCACCAACACCATCCGGATCGGCTACCGCGAGCGGGCGGGCTCGTACACCGGCGACCCGGTCTTCGGCGGCCTCATCCTCGCCAGCGGTGGGCAGACCGTCCCGATCGCCCGCCCGGCGAACTTCGTCGAGTTCATCGGCGACTCGATCACGGTCGGCCAGCCCAACAGCAACCGCCCCTTCACCGCCTACCCGTGGCTCACCGGCGAGGCGCTCGGCGCCGGTCACACCCAGGTGGCCCAGGGCGGCGCCTGCCTGGTCAGCCAGGACTGCGTTGGGATGGTGGACAGGTTCCGCCGCTCGTCAGCGTTCGTGAACTACGACGACTGGGACTTCTCGACCTACCAGGCGACCGCGGTGGTGATCAACCTGGGCACCAACGACGTCGGTCACGGCGTGTCCGGCACCCAGTTCTACCAGAACTACATCGTCATCCTCGAGCGGCTCCGCCGGGCCTACCCCGACGCCCACATCTTCGCGATGAGGACCTTCCGGGGCCGCTACGTAACCGAGACACGCAACGCCGTGGCAGCCCGCAACGCGGCCGGTGACGGCAAGGTCTACTTCGTCGACACCACAAACTGGATCGGTACTGGCGACCTCGTCGACACCGTCCATCCGAACGACACGGGCCACGCGAAGATCGCCCAGCGGCTTGCCCCGATCATCGACCAGTACCTCTAGGCGACCGCAACCGCCACAAATCGTATGCCTGACCGAGTAGACGATTGAGGAGGGATGAGTGCATCTGCGAGCAGTCATCGCTGCACCGCCCTGCTGGCCAGCGCGGTCGCGTTGTTCTCCACCACCATGGCGAGCGCGGCGCCGGCCCGGCTGAAGCGGCGCCGGCTACGTGTGACGGCTGCATCGCTTCCAATCACACGGGGTTTTCCGGCAGTGGGTTCTGTGGTGGCAGAAACGCCGTCGGCGCGGCAGCGCAGTTTACGGTGAGCGCGTCGGCGTCTGGGGCAGCGCAGCTGTCGGTTCTTTCGCCAACGGCACCACCACCGCGCGGCCTGCCGATGTCGTCGTCAATGGCACAATGGTGCAGTCGGTGCCGTTTGAAAGCACCGGGGCGTGGGCGACCTGGGCCACGAAGACGGTGACGGTGTCGGTGAACGCGGGCAGCAACACGATCCGGTTCAGCCCGACCACGGCCAGTGGACTGCCCAACATCGACTATCTCGATGTGGCGACGGGGCCGAACCCCACACCCTGCCCGCCGCCGTCGCCGAGCCCGTCGTCCTCACCTTCGCAACCTCGGGTCACCCTCTGGCTCGCGGGCGATTCGACGATGGCGAACCCCTCAGGAGGGGCGACCTGCCCCGTCGGGTGGGTAACCAGTTCGCCCAGTACTTCAACAGCAACGTCACCGTGAGGAATAGCGCGGTCGGCGGGCGAAGCATCCAGACCTGGCTCTACGACTCCAATGTCACCAGCGCCAAGAACTCGCTGGTGAGTGCGTCATCAATCCGGCCCGCAATCCTCACCGAGGTCATAGACGGCGGGCACGCCAGGGTGATCGAGCCGAGCGGTGAGCAGCGCCTCACTGGGATGGCTCCCAATGAAGCCTTGACGTGTGTCATCGGTCACTCTTATGCTATCGAAACGCTTCGATTACACCCTCGTTTCCGATTGATGTCCACTTCCCCTGGAGGAAGCGATGTTCACAGCAGGACGCCGTGCGGCCGCCGCGCTGTCGGCGGCGCTCATCGCCGGAACAATGGCGCTCACCGGCTGCGGAGGCGACGACTCGTCCGGCGGCAAAACGCTCACCCTCTGGCACTACGAGGGACCCGACAGCGCCATGGGCGTCGCCTGGAGCGAGGCCATCAAGGAGTTCGAGGCCACCCACCCCGGGGTGAAGGTCAAGTTCGAGGAGAAGGGCTTCGAACAGATCCAGAAGACGGCGCCGATGGTGCTGAACTCCAGGGACGCGCCGGACATCCTCGAGTACAACAAGGGCAACGCGACCACCGGTCTGCTGTCCAAGCAGGGGCTGCTGACCGACATGAGCGACGAGGTGGCGAAGCGTGGCTGGGACAAAATGCTGAGCCCGAGCCTGCAGACCACCGCCCGGTACGACCAGCGCGGCGTCATGGGCTCGGGCAACTGGTACGGCATCCCGAACTACGCCGAGTTCGTGATGGTGTACTACAACAAGGACCTGTTCGCGAAGCACGGCGTCAAGGTGCCGACCACGCTCGACGAATTCACCGCCGCGATGGAGACGTTCGTCAAGGCGGGCGTCACCCCGCTGGCTGTCGGCGGCAAGGAGTACCCGGCGCAGCAGATCCTCTACCAACTCGCGTTGAGCAAGGCCGACCGCGGCTGGGTCAACGCCTTCCAGATGTACGACGGCAAGGTCGACTTCCACGACGAGGCTTGGACGCACGGGGCGACCACCTTCGCCGACTGGGTGAAGCGGGGCTACATCGCCAAGAACTCGGCCGGCATCGACGCGGAGAGCATGGGGACCTCCTTCATCTCCGGCAAGTTTCCGATCATGGTCTCCGGCAGTTGGTGGTACGGCCGGGTGGCGGCCGAGGTCAAAAACTTCGAGTGGGGCACCTTCCTGTGGCCCGGCAACACGATGAGCGCGGGGTCGAGCGGCAACCTGTGGGTGATCCCGGAGAACTCCGAGAACAAGGACCTGGCGTACGACTTCATCGACATCACGATGCAGAAGAAGATCCAGAACAAGCTGGGCAACTCGGGCGGGGTGCCGGTCGCGGCCGACCCCGCGGCGATCACCGACCCGAAGAGCAAGGAGCTGATCGAGAACTTCACCACCCTCAGCGGGAACGACGGGTTGGCGTTCTACCCGGACTGGCCGGCGCCGGGCTACTACGACGTGCTGGTGTCCGGGGTCCAGAAGCTCATCAACGGCACCGCGTCGTCCGACCAGGTGCTGGACGAGATCGCGAAGCCGTACCAGGAGCACGCTGGCACGATCGGCGAGTAGGGACCGCTCACCCATGACCTCACCGGTTACCGCCCCGGCGGCCACAGTGTCGGCGTCCCCCCGCCCGCCGTCCCCTAAACGGCGGGCAGGGCCGAGCGGACCCTACCTTGTCTACCTGGTCCCCGGCCTGGTGCTGTTCGTCGGCGTGATCCTGCTGCCGTTCCTCATGAATCTCGGCATCAGCTTCACCCGGTGGCACGGGGTGGGCACCCCGGAGTGGACCGGTCTGGACAACTACGACCGGTTGTTCTCCGACACCACGTTCTGGGCCTCGTTCCGGAACAACCTGGCCGTCATCCTCGCGATGGCGATCATCCCGACGATGATCGGCCTGGTGCTCGGGGCGGCGCTGTTCGACTACGTGGCGAAGCGGTTCGGCGCGGGCACCGCCAGCGGGCTGCGCGCCAGCTACTACCTGCCTCAGGTGCTGCCCATCCCCGTCGCCGGGATCGTCTGGGGATGGTTTCTGAATCCGTCGTACGGCGCCCTCAACGCCTCGCTGGAGAAGCTGGGCCTCGGCGGGCTGGCACAGGACTGGCTGGGCGACCCGAGCTTCGCACTGTCGAGTGTGATGGTCGTCATGGTGTGGATCCAGATCGGCTTCCCGGTCGTGATCTTCATGTCCGGGCTGCAGCGGGTCGACCCCGCTCTGTACGAGGCCGCGGAGATCGACGGCGCGTCGTGGTGGCGCCGGTTCTGGCACGTCACGATTCCGCAGATCCGGCCGGAGATCTACGTGGTACTGCTGTGGACCACCATTGCCTCCCTGAAGGTCTTCGCCCACATCTACGTGCTCACCAAGGGCGGCCCGGGCGGCGCGACCAACGTGCCGGCGTACTACTCGTACCAGAACTTCTTCGAGAAGACCCAGGTCGGATACGGCGCCGCGATCGCCACCGCGCTGACCGTGGTGATCGTGGTGCTGACCGTGCTCTTCCTGCGGGTCCAAGACACCGGCGACGAGGAGGCCCGGTGATGGCCAGGCGACGCGAACCGGCGAAGTACCTGGTGCTGCTGGCGCTGGTGGTGCTGGCCCTGATGATGCTCTTCCCGTTCGTCGTTGTTGCCTTCAACGCCCTGAAGTCCCCGTCGGAGTACGCCTCGAACGGCCCCCTGGCACTGCCGGAGGGCGTCTACCTGCAGGGCATCATCGACTTCTGGAACCGGGTCGACTTCGGCCAGAAGTTGTTGAACAGCATCGTCATCAGCGGTTCTGTCGCGGTGCTGGCGGTGCTGGTGTCGCTGTTCAACGCGTACGCCCTGGGGATCGGCCGGGTACGGGGGCGGCTATGGGTGCTGGTGCTCTTCCTGCTGGCGTTCACGCTGCCCCAGGAGGCGCTCGTCTACCCGCTGTACTACCTGTCCAAGCAGGTCGGTCTGTACGACACCCGGCTCGCCGTCATCATCATCTTCACGGTGATCCAGACCGCGTTCGGTACGTATCTGCTCTCGTCGGTGCTCTCCAGCTTCCCGCCCGAGATCCTGGAGGCGGCCCGGATGGACGGCGCCAGTCGGTGGCAGGTGCTGTGGCGAGTCGTGGTGCCGCTCAGCCGGCCCACGCTGGCCGTGCTGCTGGTCTTCTTCTTCATCTGGACCTGGAACGAGTTCTTCCTGCCGCTGGTGTTCCTGATCTCGAACGACAACCAGACGGTCCCCGTGGCGCTCGGCGTGCTGCAGGGCCAGCGGCTGATGGACGCCACCATGTCCAACGCCTCGGCACTGCTCGGGATCATCCCGGCGATCGTCTTCTTCCTGATCTTCCAACGCACGCTCACGCGCGGCATCACGGTCGGCGCCACCAAGTAGGGGTACGGGGTACATGAAGTTCACCAACGGTCAGTGGCTCCTCCGGGACGGCGTCAGCGCCGCGTACCCCGAGCGGGTGTACGACGTCGCCACCGGGCGCGGGTCGCTCACGGTATACGCGCCGACGTACCCGGTACGCCAGTTCACCACGAACTACGACGAGGCGACCGTCTCGGAGTTCATCGACGGAATGGCCGAGCGGTACATTCCGCTGTCGGTCCTCCACTTCGGCTGCTTCTGGATGCGCGACCTCAACTGATGCGACTTCGAGTGGGACCCGCGGACCTTCCCGGATCCGCCCGCCATGCTGGAGCGGCTGAGGGCCCGCGGATTGCGGATCTGCGTGTGGATCAACCCGTACATCGCGCGAGCCCTGGTGCTCGGTATTTCGTGTGGTCGCTGCTGGACAATTTCGAATGGGCCCACGGGTACTCCATGCGGTTCGGTCTGATCTACGTGGACTACCCGACACAGCAACGGATCTGACAGGAGAGCGCGCATTGGTATCGCACTGCCGCCTCGGACGGCGGGCTCCCGGCATCGATCGTTGTGCCCGTCGTGAGACGACGCTAACATCCTCGTAATCGAAGCGCTTCAATTGGAGCCACAGATGGTCAAGATCACTGATGTGGCGCGGCATGCCGGGGTGTCTCCCAGCACGGTTTCGTACGTGCTGAGCGGCAAGCGCTCGATCTCGGAGGAGACCCAGCGGCGGGTCCGGGACAGCATCCAGGCTCTGGGCTACCGCCCGCACGCGGGTGCCCGGGCCCTCGCCAGTAACCGCTCCAATGTCATCGCGCTGGTGATCCCGCTCCGCAGCGGCATCCACGTCCCGGTCGTGATGCAGTTCGCGGTCTCTGTGGTAACCACCGCGCGGGAGTGCGACCACGACGTCCTGCTGCTCACCCAACAGGAGGGGGACGAGGACCTGCGACGGGTCGTCGACAGCTCCCTGGCCGACGGGGTGATTGTGATGGACGTCCAGATGCACGACCCGCGGATCCGCGTGCTGCGGTCGTTGGACCGGCCGTCCGTGCTCATCGGCTTCCCGACGGAGGCCACCGGGCTGACCTGCATCGACCTTGACTTCACGGCGGCCGGCGAGGTCTGCGTGGACCACCTCGCCGGGCTCGGGCACCGGTGCGTCGGGCTGATCGGCTCGCCGCCCGAGGTGTACGAGCGGGAGACCGGCTTCGCGTACCGCACCGAGGACGGATTCGAGGCGGCCGCCCGCCGGCACGACATGACCTCGACCGTCCACCCCTGCGAGGCGACCCCGGCGGCCGCGGAGGAGATGGTGGGACTGTTGCTGCGGGAGCACCCGGACCTCACCGCGGTGGTGGTCCACAACGAGCCCATCGTCGAGCCGGTCGTGGCCGCCTTCCAGAGGGCCGGGCGGCGGGTGCCGGAGGACCTGGCCGTGGTCGCCATCTGCCCCGACGAGCTCGCCGAGCGGGCGCCGCTGCCGCTCACCTCGGTCGCGATCCCGGCCGAGGAGGTGGGGCAGCGTGCCGTCGAGCTGCTCATGGCTCAACTGGAGGGGCGGGACGTGCCCGCCGCCACGCTGCTGCGACCCCGACTCACCCCCCGTTCCAGCACGGCGCCGCGCGCCGAGGAGTAAGACCCATGAACTGTCTCGTCGCCCTTTTCGAATAGGTATCGAATCGCTTCGACAATCCCACGTTCCCCAAAACTAGACCTGAGGAGGTCGGTGTCGTGATATCGAGAAAGCGCGTCCGCTGGGTGGTGTCGGCGCTGGTCGCCGGATTACTGGCCACCGTCGGCGCCGCCGTACCGGCGAGTGCGCAAAGCACGTATCCCTTCCGGAACCCGAACCTGCCGCTGGAGCGCAGGGTCGACGACCTGATGGGCCGGCTCACCCTTGACGAGAAGATCGGGCTGCTACATCAGTACCAGGCGCCGATCCCGCGACTGGGCATCAAGCGGGTCAAGAACGGCACCGAGGCGCTGCACGGCCTCGCATGGTCCAACGACTTCTACAACAACGGCAGCACGGTGACCGCCACCGCGACCACGTTCCCGCAGGCGATCGGGCTCGCCAGCACCTGGAACCCGGCGCTGATCAAGCAGGTGGGCTCGGCGGTCGGCTCCGAGGCCCGGGGCTACAACTCCGAGAACCCCCTGGCCTGGGGCCTGAACCTGTGGGCGCCGGTGGTCGACCCGCTGCGTGACCCGCGCGCCGGCCGTAACGAGGAGGGCTACTCCGAGGACCCCTACCTGACCGGCACCATGGCGACCGCGTACGCCGGTGGGATGCGCGGGGACCACCCCAAGTACCTCAAGACCGCGCCGACCGTGAAGCACTACCTCGGCTACAACAACGAGTTCAAGCGGAGCACCACGTCGTCGAGCCTGCGGCCCCGGGCGAAGAAGGAGTACTACGAGACCGGGTTCCGAATGCCGATCCAGGCAGGCGTCGCGACCGGCGTGATGATGTCGTACAACCTGGTCAACGGGCGCCCCGCGACCGCGCACGCCGACGCCAACGACGTGGTCCGCGCCTGGACCGACGAGACGCTGATGAACGTCACCGACGCCTTCGCGCCGAACAACCTGATCGGCTCCCAGAGGTACTACTCGACGCTCGCGCAGGCGGACGCCGCCACACTGAAGGCCGGCGTGGACAGTTTCACCACCGACGACACCAACAGCGCGAGGACGATCAACGCGATCAAGAGCGCACTCGCCCAGGGCCTGCTCGCTGAGTCTGATGTGAACACGGCGGCGCGGAACCTCCTGAGCATCCGGTTCCGGCTTGGCGAGTTCGACCCGGACGGCGGCCCGTACGCGAAGATCACCAAGGACGTGGTGAACAGCCCGACGCACCAGCGGCTGGCGCGCAAGGCGGCGGCGGAGTCGATGGTGCTGCTGAAGAACTCGGACCGTACCCTGCCACTGGACCCGGCGAAGACCGATAAGATCGCCGTGGTCGGGCCGCTGACGAAGAGCCTCTACTCCGACTGGTACGGCGGCAACATGCCGTACAAGGTGACCCCGCTGGACGGGATCAAGGCGAAGTTCGGCAGCGGTGCCACCATCGCAGACACCGAGGCGGTGGACCGGATCGCGCTGCGCGAGGTGACCACGGGCAAGTACGTCACCGCGGGTTCCGACGCCGACGGTGAGAACCTGACGGTCAGCGGCACCGGCGTCGCGGCGACCGAGCAGTTCGACGTGTTCGGCTGGGGCCAGGGCGTGCTGACCCTGCGCAGCGTCGCCAACGGCATGTTTGTTGAACGCGCGAACTTCGGCGCCACCAGCCCGTTCGTGAACCGGGCCGACCAGCCACGGGGCTGGTTCGTCCAGCAGCAGTTCAAACTGGAGGGCGCGGGCGACGGCAGCTACGTCATCCGGTACGCCGGACACGAGACGCCGAACTCCTGGGAGGGCCCGAACAACTACCTGACCGTGGCGGACGACGGTCGGCTCATCCTCGGCGCACCCACCGCCGCCACTGCCGCCCGCTTCCAACAGGAGATGATCAGCAGTGGCATCGAAAGCGCGGTGCGGGCGGTAACCGGAGCCGACGCCGCGGTTGTCGTGGTGGGCAGCATGCCGTTCATCAACGGCCGCGAGGACTTCGACCGCACCACAATGGCGCTGGCCGAGAACCAGTCCGAGCTGATCAAGGCCGTGCACCGCGCCAACCCCAACACCATCGTCGTAGTGGAGAACAGCTACCCGACGACGCTCAACTGGGAGCAGCAGAACATCCCCGCGATCCTGTGGACCACGCACGCCGGGCAGGAGACCGGCAACGCGCTCGCCGACGTGCTGTTCGGCGACGTCAACCCGGCCGGTCGACTCACTCAGACCTGGTACAAGTCGGAGGCCGACCTGCCCGACATCCTCGAGTACGACATCATCAAGGCCGACCGCACGTACCTCTACGACCGCAGTACGCCGCTCTACCCGTTCGGGCACGGCCTGTCGTACACCACCTTCCGGTACGGCGACCTGCGGCTGTCCGCGCCGGTGCTGGCGTCCGGCGGGACGGTGACGGTCAGCGTCGACGTCACGAATACCGGCCAACGTGCCGGCGACGAGGTGGTGCAGCTGTATACCCACCAGCGGACCTCCCGGGACAAGCAGCCCGTCAAGGCGCTGCGCGGCTTCCAGCGGGTGCACCTCGGCCCCGGCGAGACCAAGACGGTGTACATCCCGTTGCGCGCGACCGACCTCGTGCACTGGGACGTCACGCGGGACAAGTGGGTGCTGGAGAGCAGCGTCCACGACATGATGGTTGGCGGCTCCTCGGCGGACATCCGGCAGGGCACCACGCTGCGGGTGGTCGGTGAGAAAATCCCGCCGCGCGACCTGTCGAAGGAGACCCGCGCCGCGAACTTCGACGACTACGCGGGGATCGAGCTGGTCGACGAGACCAAGGTCCGCGGCGACGCGGTCGGCAGGATCGACGCCGGCGACTGGATCAAGTTCGCGGACGTGAACCTGGGCCGCGGCGTGAGCAGCTTCACCGCGCGGGTGTCCCGGGTGGATGCGGGGAACGCCACCATCCAGATCCGGCTCGATGACCCGGTGACCGGGCCGGTGATCGGCACGGCTCAGGTGACGAGCACGGGGGACATCTACCGCTACGAGACGACGACCGCTTCGCTCACCCGAGTCAGCGGGCGGCACGACATATATCTCGTGTTCAGCGGAGACCTGCGGATCAGCACGTTTTCCGTCCGTTAGTGAAGGTGACCGGTGAGGGTGGGCTGCTGCAGCAGTTGACCAAGCGGGTTTGCTGGACTGCCCGAGCGCGTAGAACCGCTTCGTGATGTACAGGGTTTGGTTGCCGTTCCTGGCGTAGTTGGGGTCGTAGTAGATCAGTCCGTCGTTCCAGCCGCTGCCGTTGACGCTGGTCGCACAGGTCGAGCTGGCCATCGGGTCGCAGCCTAGCTCCGGAGACAGCGCGGTCCACCAGTGGAAGGCCGAGTCCTCCGGCCGTCTTCGGCTATGAGCGCTCCCAAGCAGGTTTCGGGCGCGTGACAGGAAGCGGTTGCTGCCGGACGTTCCGATGTCAATTGACCGCGGACGATGCTGTGGACGAGCGCAGCCGGAGGGTCGGCCGTCGCGAGAGAGGCCGCGACGCCCCGCCGGGGATCGATCGAATCGGTTGACAGTTTTGCCTCCTCCCGTCAATCTATTTGACACATCTCGTTGCTGGAGCCAGCGAGGCGACGGCACGGTGAAGGCAGCGGCGCTGACGACCGTCATACCGTCTGTAGCCGTCGCAAGACGAGGGAGCGGCTCACACTGGAGGTCGGGAATGACCGTACGAGGCGGAGTTCCCACCCGCCGTCTGTGGCGGTGTGCGTGGACGACGTGGGCGACCAAGACCGTTCCGGTCCAGCTGGCCGTGGGAAACAACACCCTGCGGCTGGTCGCGACGACCACTAACCGTCTCCGCAACATCGACTACCTCGACGTCATCACCGGCGACACGACCCCGTCCGGCCCGCCGAGCCCGAGCGCGTCGGTCCCGCCGCCCGGCCGGCCGGCAGAGTGCACCGGCACGACCACGACTGGGTCGTCGCCCAACAAATCGAACGGCGGCTGGACGATCCGCAACGTCCGGACCGGAGCGCTCACCTTCGCTCATCAACAACTACCCGTCTCGTGCGGCGACGGCGGATCGGGGGTGGCGGCACCACGTGTGCGCGGCTGCGCAGCCAGCCACGTAGATCTACTTGGTTCAACACCTTAAGACTGGAAGCGAGAGATACCGATGGGTTCAAAAGTAAGGAAGGCCAAATTAACTTTCCTCGCCGTTATGTTGGCATTCTTCGGATCTGTGTCCGGCTTGGCGAATCCGGCATCGGCCGACACCATGGCCCAGCTGAGCGCTTCGCAAATTGTTGCTGACATGGGCACTGGCTGGAATCTGGGAAACTCGCTGGAAGCCAACATCAACGGAATCCCCAGTGAAACGGCATGGGGCAACCCGGTCGTCACGCAAGCCCTTATCGACAGGGTGAAGGCGGCGGGTTTCAAATCGATCCGGATCCCGGTCTCCTATTTGAGACATATAGGGCCTGGCCCGGATTACACGATTAATTCCTCGTGGCTGAACCGGATCCAGGAAGTCGTCAACTATGCCTATAACCGGGGCCTGTATGTAATGATTAACATGCATGGAGACGGTTACAAAACCGTCGAGGGTTCCTGGCTTATCTGTGATGCATCCTCGCAAACAACCATCAAGGCCAAGTATCAGAGAGCCTGGCAACAGATCGCGACCAGGTTCCAAAATTACGATCAGCACCTGATATTCGAATCCATGAACGAAAACTTTGACGGGCAGTTTGGCCGCCCGACTGAACCGTGCTACTCAAACATCAACAGTTACAACCAGATCTTCGTGGACACCGTAAGAAGGACCGGTGGGAACAATAGTTCAAGATGGCTGCTTGTCCCTGGTTGGAACACGAATATCGAATACACCGCGGGGAACTACGGATTCGTGCTTCCAACAGATCAATACCGGTCGCCCTCTATTCCGAGTAATGAACAGCGTATCATGATCTCCGTTCACTATTATGACCCGTGGGACTTCGCTGGAGCGGAAAACGGCACTATCACGCAGTGGGGGCCGGGTGCGACCAATCCATCAAGAACGTCGACCTGGGGACAGGAAGACTATATGGATGCGCAGCTGAAAAAAATGCATGATACCTTCGTCGTGAGAGGATATCCAGTAGTCGTCGGCGAATACGGTTCGATTGATAAGACATCGTTCGATTCCGCGAATAACAGGTATCGGGCGGACTTTGCGCGCACCTTGGTGGCCACTTCCAAGAAATATGGAGCGGCCCCCGTCTACTGGGACAATGGTTACAACGGGCAATACGGGTTCGGGCTATTCAATCGAAGCTCCGCTACGGTGACCCAACAGGGCATTATTGATGCCATCATGAGCACCGCGGCCGCTACGTTCCGGCTGCGCGGCGAGGCGTCCGGCCGGTGTTTGGACGTCAACGGGGGGTCGTCGACCAACGGCACCCCGATGTTGATCTGGGACTGCCACACCGGCGCCAACCAGCGGTTCACCCAGAACGGGCAGACGCTGCAGGTGCTCGGCAAGTGCCTGGAGGTACCAGCCAACGCCACCGCCGGCGCCCGGGCGCAGATCTGGGACTGCACCGGCGGGGCCAACCAGCGGTGGACCTTCAACACAAACGGCACGATCAGCAACGGCCAGAACGGCCTGTGTCTGGACGTTAACGGCGGCGGCACCGCCAACGGCACCGCTGTGATCGTCTGGACCTGTCACGGCGGCACCAACCAGCGGTGGGCCCGGGCCTAGCCAGGGGGTGGCCGCCACCCTCCGCCCGGCCCACATCGGGCGGAGGGTGGCGTGGCCGAACCCAAGCGCGCCATCGGCCGCGCCGACGCCACCTTTCGTCAGCCCGGACGTGACCCAACTGCTACAGGTCACCGCGTTCGCCAGCACGTCGCTGGGCGTCGTGAATGTCTCCTACGTGCTGGCGTTCCTGTGGACGGCCATCCTGGTGATCGGCCGTGACACCATCCAATCGCAGGTCGGGCCAGGCGAGCTGATCCCTCGCCTGGTCATCGGCCTGATCGCCGCCAACTTCGCCATCCCCTTGTGCTCCACCGTCATCGGGCTGGCCAACGCGTTCACCGCCGCGTTGACCAGCCAAGACATCACCGCACCCGGCTCGATGCACCAGCTTCGCGCCACCACGGTCAGCGCGTTGGACGGCCAGACCGGCGCGAACGCGGTCAGCTTCCTGCTGCTGCTCATCGGCCTGCTGATCGCGGTGCTCACAGGCACCCTGCTCGTGCAGTGGATCATCCGGCTCGGGGTGCTCGTCGTCGCCGTCGGCATCGCACCCATTGCTCTTGCCCTGCACGGCACCCCACAGGCCGAGGGAGCCGCAGAACTGTGGTGGCGCACCATGCTCGGCACGCTCGGCGCCGTCGTCATCCAGGCGGTCGCCCTGCACACCACGCTGAGGATCTTCCTCAATCCAGACAGCAACCTGCGCGTGCTGGGTCTGCCGATACCAGGTGGCGAACCCGCAGCGGTCATGAACCTGCTCATCGTCGTCTGCCTGCTGTGGGACGTCGTCAAGATCTCCGGGCTGATGCGCCGCTACGTCACCCAGTCCAAGCCGAACGCGCTGGGGATGATCCTGCGGGCGTGCTCATCCAGCAGATCACCCAAGGACTGCGCCGCGGGCTGAACGTCGGTCGTGGCAGTCGCCTGATCCCCGCCCGCACGCGGCCGGGTACGTCACGGTCAATCGGTTGGCCCATCAGACCGTAAGGAGCATCAGTGCGACATGATCCCGATACCGCACCAGCGCACGAATCCCGACGGGTGCTTCATACCGCCCTCTCTGCGGTTGCTGTTCGGGATGTCGGCGCGGACGCCGATGTGCACAGCGACGTCTGGCCGAACGTGCACACAGGTGTTAGCACACGCGGTCGTCGGCCGGTGGGCTGCAGCGCACGCGCCGCAGGCGAACAGTTCGACCAACCCGAGGCAGAGCCCACCGCGACCGGCAGCCGCTGCTCCGCAACGCTCCCAGACTCGCTGTACGAGCCGGCATCTGCAGGCACCGCAACCCTGGCCGATACCGGCGCCAACCGCCCACTAGAACGAATCCTGAGCACCGTTTGCGCGCCGGCCCTCAAATCGCCTTTCGCGGCGGGCCGCCGAGGGTTAGTGTCCGGGCAGCGAGTGACCCACGAGGAGCTGAGACATGGTCGGTCGTTCGAGCACGCGTTGACGTTGTAGGCCGCTATTGGCCGGTCATCGCGTGCTGCCCCTTGATCCGCGCGGCACAGCGAGCCTTACCCGTCTGACCCGTCAGTGCGCTTGTCGCACCGCCGGTGGCGGGCCTTGTCCTTGGCAACCCAAGGGGTCTCTGTGCCATCCGCTTCCTCCGCTGCATCCGATTCCGGTCGCTCCGCTCCGCCAAGCCTGTGGCGGGACAGCGACTTCCGCCGGCTCTGGATCGGCCAAACGGCCTCACAACTGGGCGAGCACACGAGCCTGGTGGTCTTGCCCCTGATCGCCGTCTTGACCCTCAACGCCGATGCGGGCGAGCTGGGAGCCCTGCGCGCGCTGGGGCAGGCGCCGATCCTGCTGCTCTCGCTGGTCGCCGGCGCATGGGTGGACAGGTGGCGGACCCGAACCGTGATGGTGTCGGCGGATCTCGGCCGAGCCCTGGTACTGGGCGGAGCCGTCGTGGCCAGCCTCCTCGGTGGGCTCGGCCTGCCAGCGCTGTTCGTGGTCGTCTTCACCGTCGGGGCCTTGTCGGTGTTCTTCGACGTGGCCTACCAGGCGTCTCTCGTACGACTACTGAGACGCGATCAGTTGACGCGGGCCAACAGCGCCGTCGAGGGCAGCCGGTCCACGGCTCAAGTCGGCGGCCCTGCCCTCGGCGGTGCGTTGGTGTCGCTGCTGTCGGCGCCGATCGCTGTCGTGTCCAGCGCGCTGTTCTTCGCGTTCTCGTTCCTGTCAATCCGCCGGATCCGCCGCCGCGAGCCGATCCCCGGGCGCACGGACCGTCCCCGTCAGGTAGGGCAGCAAATCATCGAGGGCCTCCGCTTTGTCGTCAGCGATACCTCGCTGCGGCCTGTGAGCCTCGCCTCGGCGGCCTTCCAGTTCTCCTTCGCGGCCATGATGACGGCGTATCTGCTCTTCCTGCCACGGGAGCTGCGCCTGTCCGGCACCGCCATCGGTCTGGTGCTCGCGGCGATGGGACCGGGTGCGCTCGTGGGATCGCTGCTTGCCGCTCGTCTGCCGAGCCGGTTCGGTTACGGCGCGGTGCTCGTGTGCGCGGCGGCGGTCGGCGACGGCGTAATGCTGTGTGTGCCGGCGCTGCACGGTCCCTCGGCGGTGACGATCCCTTCGCTCATCGCGGTCAACTTCGTGTTCGGGGTCTTTGGCCAGCTGGTCAACGTCACGGTTATGGTCATCCGGCAGGCCATCACCCCGGACAAGATGCAAGGCCGCGCCGCCGCGACGATCACGTTTGCTGGCATGGGTCTGACCCCGCTCGGCTCGCTGTTCGGCGGCTATCTCGCCGACGGCTGGGGGTTGCGCAACACCCTGCTGGTCGCGGCCGCCGGCATGGTGCTGTCACCACTTCTGATGGCACTGTCCCCGCTGGCACGTCTGGGACGGGAACTTCCGTTCCCAAAGGACGTGCCGGCGGCGGCCGCCGGCCCAAAGGCGCAGGAGGCCGGCAGCCGCGACACCGGTGCCGATCATGCCCTGTCTGACTGAGCGCGGTGACCCGTGCGCCGACACGGGATCAGAGGTCGCCTCGCGTCGGTGGGGTTCGCGTGCGTTGCGTCGGCGAGACCGGTCTGAGCCTGAACGAGTTGGCGACTTTCTGCCGGTAGATCTCCTGCGTGGCGGGGTCCCAGTGGTCTCGGCGTGCCAGAGCCGGGGCAGATCGGCGGCCAACGACCGCAGCGCCGGTGGCCGGCAGCAGCGGCTTGGTGGCCTTAGCGGTCGCCAGGGCGGCCTCTGCCTCGGTGAGCGCGGCGAGTTTGGTCTCCCAGCGAGACTCCAACGTCCTTGCCACCAAACGATTCTCCGGCTCGACGTTGCTGAACGCCCGCTCTGCGCGGTCGGCCTCGTAGCGGGCGCGCTGCACCGCCAGCTCCGCCGCGCGGTGGGTGCGGCTGTGCCGGTCGACGACCTCTTCCGCAGCGGTCAACGCCGACCGGATCTGCTGCGCGGTGACAGTGCTCAGGAACAGATCACCAACGGCTTTATCGATCGTGGAGGCGTCGAATGTGCGGCATTGCCGGATGCGGGCGGAGTCCTTGACCTGGCAGGTGTAGCTGATCTTGCGGTCGCGGCGGTCGTATCGGGTGCCGACCCGGCCACCGCAGATCCCGCAGAAGATGATGCCCTGGCACAGCGCCACACCTTCGTGTACCGGCCCGCTTGCGGCGCGAGGTACGCACGCTACCGTCCGGCTGCACCTTGCGCACATGCCGAGACTTGCCGAAGGTGTACGCACCGGCGTACGTCGGATTCTTCAGCGCCTGCAACACCCGGGCGTGCGTCAACTTGCCCACTTCAGCTTGCCGGCTCGGGCGCCACCCCAGGCCCGCTGCGGGAACAAGCGGCCGGTCTTCGCGAAGGCACGCACCACCCCCAAGGCGGAACCGGTGCGGTGGAACTCGGCGAACAGGTCGGCCACCGCGCCGTGGACCTGCGCGTCACGGTCCGTGACGATCAGCCCGTCCTCGTCGTAGACGAACCCGACCGGATCGTCGACCGGCGCCCAGCCGACGTCCACCCCGTCGTTGGCACAGGGGCCGGCCAGGGGCCAACAGCCTGCGGCCAGAGCCGGTCCGTTCGGCCGAGCCGGGTCAGCGCGCGCGTGGGCAGGCCGCGGTCGTGGTCATCACGGTGCTGCCCATCGTCATGGTCTACCCGTTCATCCAGCGCCACTTCATCAAGGGCGTCATCATCGGCGCGATCAAGGGCTGGCGTCGCCGGCGGGACGGGCTGCTCCGCCCGCGCCGGCCGCCGAGCAGCTGATGGGAAGGTGCCACCGGGTGGTGGCACCTCCCCGTGTTCGCGGTAAGGGAGACCGATCAGACCCCGGCCACCGACATGATCCAGCTGCGGTTGGCGGCCACACTGCCGTAGTTCTGGTAGGTCGAGCCGTTACCGGTCGAGCAGACGCCGACCTGCTGGCCGTTGTAGAACTGCGGGCCGCCGGAGTCGCCCCGCCACGCCACGCCGTCGCCACGAGTGCTGCGGATCGCCGGGCCGCCGTACGCGTCGGTGGCGTTCAGGCTGCTCACCGTGACCGTGGCGGTCTTGAGCTGGCTGGACGCCGCGCAGTTGGTGCACGTACGACCCCAGCCGTAGATGGAGTTGGTCGAGCCGACCGGCGGGTTGCTGCTTGCCAGCGTCACGTACGTGGTGCTCACCGCGCTGTTCAGGTAGAGCAGCGCCAGGTCGTAGCGGGTGGAGTACGAGGTGACCGTACGGGTGACGCCGCCGGAGGCGTAGTAGACGCTGCCCACCCGGACCGACATTCCGCTGGCGGTGCAGTGCGCGGCGGTGAGCACCCAGCGCGACGCGATGATCGAGCCGGAGCAGGCGAACGAGCCGTTCTGGAAGATCGCGGCGGCCCAGGGGGCTGAGGAGACCGTCCCGCCACCGATGATCGGCTGTGGTGCGGCGGAGACGGCGGTCGGTGCGACGAACGCGCCGGTGAGTGCGACGGCGACCGCCGCGAGCGTGCGTCGGATGCGCATCAGGGCTCCTTCCGGGTGCGCCCGCGGGGATGTCCGGGGCCAGGTCGAACCGGCGTGCGGCGGCGAGGGCTCCCGCGCCGTACGCCCGTTCCGGTCAAGTAATCGACTCATGTCGCTGGATGCCCTCACGCTAAGGTGCCCCGCAGTGCACTGACAAGCATCAATAAATACCAGTCGGGTCATATCGTGTCGCCGCCCCGGCGGGGGTGCGCCTGAAGTGCAACCGGCACTACATCGGGTTGGCCCGGGGCGGGTTCGCCGACAACTTCGTACAGGTACGCCCGCGCCGCGAGCACGCCATCGTCGAGTTCCGGGATGCCCCGCAACGACACCGCTGACGGGCGGTCGGCCGCCGTGGTGGGGGTAGGTCCTGCGGCGTTGGATCAGCCGGCGGTGCCAGGCCAGCAGGGTCGCCGGGGTCACGATCCGGTGGGCGCGGACCGCGCGGGGCGGGCGCCGGGTCAGCGCGGACAGGATCGCCCGGTCCGGCTAGGACAGCCGTGGTCGGCCGTGGATCTGACGGCGCAACACCGCGGCCTCATGGCGCAGGGCCAGCAGTTCCGCGAGCACGGCGTTGTCGCTGCGGGCGGTGCGTAGCAGGGCGTCGAACATGCGAATCGTGACCAGGTAGATCAATCGGAACACCATGACCACGAAGGTGCCACAACCTCGCGGGGCCCAGCTCACAGCACGTGCGACAGGTATCGGCACCGTACAGGCCTTCTCGGCGCCGTATCGCCGCTACCGAGTCTGTCGTCAGTCGCGCAGGTAGGCGAGCACGGCTCGGACCCGGCGATGGTCGTCTTCGTCGGGGTGCAGGTCCAGCTTGATCAACACGTTGCCGATGTGTTTGGCCACTGCCGTCTCGGTGATGAACAGGGCCCGCGCGATTGCTGCGTTCGACCGGCCCTCTGCCACGAGGCCGAGGACCTCGCGCTCCCGGGGGGTGAGCCGGGTCAGCGGGTCGCGGCGCCGGCTGAGTAGCTGGCGTACGACCTCGGTGTCGACCACTGTGTGCCCGTCGGCGACACGGTCAAGCGCCTCGATGAACTCGACTGCCTCGCCGATGCGGTCCTTGAGCAGGTAGCCGATGCCGGCCGTGCCGGGGCGGGCGGTTTCTAGCAGCTCCGCCGCGTATGTCTGCTCGACGTACTGACTTACCACGAGAATCGGCAGGCCGGGATCATCCCGACGCAGCCGCAACGCGGCCTGCAACCCCTCGTCGGTGAAGGTGGGCGGCATCCGTACGTCGGTGACCACCACGTCCGGCCGGTGCTCGTGTACCGCGTTGACGAGGGCGTCGGCGTCACCGACGGAGGCCGCCACCCGATGCCCGAACCGGGTGATCAGACTGGTGATCCCCTCGCGGGTGAGCACGTCGTCCTCTGCGACGATCACCCGCCGGTCACCCTTCATCGCACCACCCCGGGAACTCGGCCTGCACCAGCGTCGGCCCACCCGGCGGGCTGAACAGCGACATCGTTCCCCCGACGGCCGCCACCCGGTCGGCCAGTCCGGCGAGTCCCGTCCCGGCCTGCTGATCGGCACCGCCCACCCCGTCGTCGCTGATTCGCAGTATCAGCCGGTCACCGTGCAGGCCCGCGGTGACGGCGGCCCGACTGGCCCGGCTGTGTCGGGCGATGTTGGTCAGCGCTTCGCCGACCACGAAGTACGCGGTGACCTCGATGGACGCCGGAAGCCGGCCGGGCAGCCGGACGTCGACGTCGACCGGCACCGGCGAGCGCCCGGCAAGGTCCTGCAGTGCTGCGGCGAGCCCGCGGTCCGTGAGCACCTGGGGGTGCACGCCGCGGATGAGTTCGCGCAGTTCGCTCAGTGCCCGCCGGGCCAGCTCGTGCGCCTTGACCAGCGGGTCGTGCGCCGGTGACCCGGCTGGCACCTCCAGCCGGGCGAGGCCAAGGTACACGTTCAGGGCCACGAGCCGCTGCTGGGCCCCGTCGTGCAGGTCGCGCTCGATGCGGCGGCGTTCCCCCTCGAACGCATCCACCAGCCGCGCCCTCGACCGGGTCACCTCGACCAGCTGCTCACCGAGCCGGTCCGACTCCCGAGGCCCGAGCAGCGCCCGCGCCATCGCGGCCCGGGCGCCGGCCCAGGCGGTCACCACGTACGGTGCCGCGGCCAGTAGCCCTACGCCCATTCCCACCGATACCAGAGTCGCCAAGGGGCGGTTGTCTCGCTCGTGGAGTGGGCTGAGCAGGGCGGCTGTCGGATAGCCCACCATGCACGCCAGCACGACCGCGTCCAGCCAGCACAGGACGGCGGTCGAGATGCCGGTGAAGCCGATCTCGCGCCAGGTGACCTGCTCGTATAGTCGTACCCGCAGTGTGTGCCGCCAGCCTCGCCGATGGAGTGGCCGGTGCGCGTCCGGCAACGGCACGTTGTCGACGAGGCGCAGCCGCCACCGCTCCAACCTGCCGAAGACGATCGTGCCCGCGACCAGCGTCGACACCGCGGCCAGCAGCACCGGCAGCGGTTCCTCGATGCCGTACCGCATCAGCAGGACAATCGCCGGCACGCCGGGCAGCGCGCCACCCGCCAGGTAGAGCGCCGACCGCCAGGGCCACGAGCTGCGCACCAGCCGCGTCGGCGGCAGCGACAGCGCATCCAACGCGGTGCTGACCGGCATATCGGCCCACACTACCGGCGCGGGGCCGGCGGCACGGTATAGCTGGATACACCTTCGGCCCCCCCGCTGGGGACAGTGTGGGCGGTGCGTACGGCCGCTTGACTGAGGTCGTGACGACAACGAACGAACCGGCCGTGCGGGCCGACAACGTGTGGAAGGTGTACGGCAGCGGCGCCGCCGAGGTGACCGCGCTACGCGACGTGAGCGTGGAACTCGCGCGCGGCCGGTTCACCGCCGTGATGGGCCCCTCCGGGTCCGGCAAGTCGACGCTGATGCACTGCCTGGCCGGCCTCGACACGGTGACCCGTGGCGAGACCCGCATCGGCGCCACCCGCGTCACCGGGCTACGCGACGCCGAGCTGACCCGTCTGCGACGCGAGCAGATCGGGTTCATCTTCCAGCAGTTCAACCTGCTGCCCACGCTCACCGCCCGGGAGAACATCCTGCTCCCGCTCGCGATCGCCGGCCGCAGACCCGAGCCGGATTGGTTCGACACGGTGGTCGGCACGGTCGACCTCCGCGACCGTCTCGGCCACCGGCCCGACCAGCTCTCCGGCGGCCAGCAACAGCGTGTCGCCTGCGCCCGTGCCCTGATCACCCGGCCCCAGGTGGTGTTCGCAGACGAGCCCACCGGCAACCTCGACTCCCGATCCGGCGCCGATGTGCTCGGCTTCCTCAGCCGGTCGGTCCGCGAGTTCGGCCGAACGATCGTGATGGTCACCCACGACCCCACCGCCGCCGCATACGCCGACCGGGTGATCTTCCTCGCCGACGGCACGGTCGTCGAGGACCTCGCCGCCCCGACCACCGACGCCGTACTCGAGACGATGAAGCGTCTGGACACCCAGGGTGCGGCCCGATGATCCGGGCGACCCTCGCCGGCCTGCGCTCGCGCCGGCTCCGGATGCTGCTATCGGCGCTGGCGGTCGTGCTGGGCGTGATGTTCATGTCGGCGGCGCTCGTGGTCACCGACACCCTCGGCCGGTCGCTACGCAATCTGTACGCCGGCCTGCACGGGGACACCCAGGTTCAGGTGATGGCGAAGCAGGTGCTGCCCGGCATCGGCGAGCACTCGGCCACCACACCGGTGCCGGCCGACCTGGTCCGGCGGGTCGCCGGGGTCGCAGGCGTGGCCACGGCGACCGGCGTGGTGAGCGAGGACGGCGCCCGGCTCGTCGGGGCCGACGGCAAGGTGATCGGGACCAGCTTCAACCGGCCTCGACTGGGCACGAACTGGACCGGCGAGCGCGGGTTGATCCGGTTGCGGGCCGGCCGCGCACCAGCGGCGCCGAACGAGATCGCAATCAACGCGGCGCTTGCCCGGGCCGCCCGTATGCAGGTCGGCGACCGGGCGGCCGTGCTCACCCAGCGACCGAAGCAGATGTTCACCGTGGTCGGCATCATCGGCTACCGCGGAGACCGGGACAGCGTGGGCGGCACCCACGAAATCGCCTTCCACGAGTCGGTAGCAGCCGAACTCATGCTCGGCCGACCGGATGTGTACTCCGCGGTGGACGTCCGCGCCGCCCCCGGCGTCACCCCCGCCGTCCTGCGGGATCGGCTCCGCAGCGCCCTGGGTGACGACGTCGTCGTCCGCACCGGCGACGACCTGCGCGCAACCCAGTCCGAGTCGGCGCGGGAGGACCTCGCCACCATCACCCAGATCCTGCTGGCCGTCGGTGGGATCGCCCTGTTCGTCGGCGTCTTCCTAATCCTCAACACCTTCTCGACTGTCATCGCGCAGCGCACCCGGGAACTCGCGCTACTGCGCGCTCTGGGCGCCCGCCGCCGACAGGTGATCGGCTCAGTGTTCGTAGAGGCGTTACTGGTCGGACTCGCCGCCTCGGCGGCCGGTGCCGCGCTCGGCGTGGGCATCGCCGTGCTGCTGCCCCGGCTGGCCGGCAACACCGCCGTTGGCGACGTGGGACTGAGCGCGGCGACCGTTTCGCCGGCGGCGGTACTCACCTCCGTCACGCTCGGCCTGGCGGTCACCGTGGTTGCAGCATTCGGACCGGCGTTGCGCGCGTCCCGCGTACCACCGATGGCCGCGCTGCGTGCCATCTCAGCCCCCGACCGTCCGCTCACGAGGCTGACCGTGGCCGGCGCGGTGATCGGTGCCGTCGGCGTTGCCCTGCTCGTCATTGCGTTCGCCGACGGCACCGACGACATCCCGCTGGGCACCGTCCTCGGCGGCGTCCTGGCGAGCTTCGTCGGCGCGGCGCTGCTCACCCCGCTCATCGCGCGGCCCGCAGTGAACCTGATCGGCCGACTGTTCGCCTGGTCGCCGCCCGGACGGCTGGGACGGCTCAACGCCGGCCGCAACCCGCGTCGTACCGCGAGCACCGCGGCGGCGCTGATGGTCGGCATCGCGCTGGTCACCGCGGTGAACGTCGTGCTCACCTCGGCCACCGCGAGCTTCCACAGCACGGCGGCCGACTACTACCGGGCCGACCTCATCCTCACCGAGCCCACGAGCACCGATCGCCCGCAGACATTCGACCCGGCCATCCTCGACCGGATTCGGGCACTGCCTGGCGTCGCCGCCGTCGCCGGCGTCTACGACGACCTGGCACTGACCGCCCGTGGTCGGACCGGCATCATCGCGGTCGATGACATCGCCGCCTGGTGGTCGACGGTCAAGGTCGAACACGTGGCCGGCTCCCTCGGCCCACTCGCACCCGACGAGGTCGCCGCAGACGCCGACACCGCTGCTGACCTCGACCTGCAAATCGGCTCCCCAGTGAAGATCACCTTCGCCAGTGGCCGCAGCCGCACCTTCACCCTGGCCGGCACCTATCGCAGCGACTGGTCGGGCGGCTGGCTCATGCCCGCCTCGGTGGTGCCGGACCTGTCACGGCAGCAGCCTTCCACCGGGCTGGTGCGGCTGGCCCCTGGTGCGTCCGAGGCCGACGTACGCGCTCAGGTGAACTCGCTGCTGGCGGACAGTCCCGAAACCGTAGTCACCGACCCGGCCGGTTTCGTTGACATCGTCACCGGCGTCTTCCGCACCGTCCTGGCGCTGCTGCAGGTGCTACTCGCCGTAGCCATGCTGATCGCAACGCTCGGCGTGGTCAACACACTGGCCCTGTCGGTGCTCGAACGCACCCGGGAACTCGGCCTGCTGCGCGCGGTGGGCCTCAGCCGCGGACAGACGGTGCAGATGGTCACCGCGGAAGCAGTGGCAATCTCCATCTTCGGCGCGTTGCTCGGGGTCGCCGTCGGCACGGGACTCGGCGCTGCGGTGGCGCGGGCGCTGCGCGCCGAGGGCATCACCGAGCTAGCGCTGCCGTGGACCTTCCTCGCCGCCTACCTCGCGTCTGGCGTGGTGATTGGCGTGCTGGCCGCGACGCTACCGGCCGTCCGGGCCGCCCGCACGGACGTCCTGCGGGCGATCGCGCACGACTGACCGGCGCGGCCGGGTCATCCCGGCTCTCCGAAGTTGAGCGGGGGTTGCGGCTGGAGCCGACCCGAATGTGAAGGGCTTGCAGCTCATTGAGCCTTTTCCAAGCTGATCTTGCAGCTCGGGACGGGTGCGGCAGGCCTGGTGATCGATGGGTGCGAGGCTCCAGGTAGGACAGCTGTCGACCAAGACTCGAAGCCCCGACCGGGAGCCTCGCCATG
>NZ_POUB01000209.1 GCF_003236335.1 Micromonospora deserti | reverse complement strand
CCCACGCCCTGAACGCCCCACGCCCCGAGCCCAACCGGCAGATCATGGGACGGTGGATCTTGACCGCGGCGGGCGGGCCGTGGTCGGCTGCGATCATGAGCGGACAGTGGCGGGTGCGGTTCGACGCGGAGGTCACCTTCGCCAACGGCGGCGGACTCCGGACGGAGGGGTTCCGGCTGGACATCCCGGGTCGGGAGATCAGCGACGACGACCTCGCGGCGCTCTTCGTCCGGCACCTCGGGCTGCTGATGGTGGCCGAGGTCCGGATCACCGGCAAGACGGTCGTCGAGGAGGCGCACAAGGGCGGTCGGGGCGTGGCCGCCGGTCCGGCCGGCGCCGGGCGGCGCCTGGTCGAGCTGAGCCACGTGATCCGCGACGGGATGACGACGCTGCCCGGCCGGCCGGCGCCGCGGATCACCGAGTGGTTGACTCGCGAGGCGTCCCGGGCCACCTACGCCCCCGGCACGGAGTTCCAGGTGGAGCGGATCGACATGATCGCCAACACCGGAACCTACCTCGACACTCCCGCCCACCGCTGGGCCGACGGCGCCGACCTCGCCGGCACACCGCTGGGCCGCCTCGCCGACCTGCCCGGCATCGTGGTCCGGGTGCCGGTCGGCACCCGGGCGGTGGACCGGCTGATGCTGGCGCCGTACGACGTGGCGGCGCGGGCGGTGCTCCTGCACACCGGCTGGGACGCGCACTTCGGCACCGCGCGGTACGGGGCTCCGGAGGCACCCCACCTCACCGGTGACGGCGCCCGGGCGCTGGCGGACGCGGGCGCGGCCCTGGTCGGCATCGACTCGATCAACATCGACGACATGAGCCCGGCGGCCGGAGGCGAGCGCCCGGCGCACAGCAGCCTGCTGGCCGCCGGCATCCCGATCGTGGAGCACCTGACCGGCCTCGACGCGCTGCCCCCGGCCGGCTTCCGGTTCACCGCCGCCCCGCCGCTGGTCGCCGGTATGGGCAGCTTCCCCGTCCGTGCCTTCGCGATCCTCGACGGCTGACCATCGACCCGGCTCGCCGCAGCGGGCCGACTCGCCGGGAGTGCGGGCCGGTCGGCGGGGTCAGTAGCGCACGCTGATGCGGCGGTCGACAGCGTCGACGCGGACCTCGCCGCCGTACGGGACGATCAGCTGCGGGTCGGTGTGGCCGAGGTCGACGTCGAAGACCACCACCGCGTCCGAATGGTACGCGGCCAACGCCCGGGTGACGGCGTCCCGCTGGGCGTCGGCGAACTCGCGGCGCTGCTCCATCGTGTGCGGGCGGTCGAACTCCCACGCCTTGGCCCGGCCCACGAGAACCGCCGGGAACCCGGCGAGCAGCCCACGCTCCCCCATGTTGCGCAGCATCCGGAAGACCTCGGTGGCCGACGGCAGTTCCTCGGACGTCTCGATGATCAGGACCGCGCCGGCCAACTCCGCCGCCGAGGGGATCCGGTCGGTCGCCATCAGCCAGTGCAGGATCTCCAGGTTGCCGCCCCAGGTGCGCCCCTGCACCACCGTCGACGGGCCCTGCCAGCGCCAGCCCGTGCCGGGGAACATCACCGGCTCGTAGCCCAGCGTGGCCGGGTCCCGCCAGTCGTTGGGCTGGTCCCCGTACTCGGCCGCGGGCGTCAGCTCGTACCAGCCGGAGGTGAACAGGGCGGCGCGCAGCGAGTCGACGGTGAGCGGGTGCGGCGCGCCCGGCCGGCCGAGGTGCACCAGCACCGAGCCGCCGTGGTAGGCCACGACACCCAGCCGGTGCAGGTGGTTGAGCACGTTGGTGTTGTCCGAGTAGCCGAAGTACGGCTTCGGGTTGGCCCGCAGCACCGCGTCGTCCACGTGCGGGGTCACCGTGATCAGGTCGTCCCCGCCGACCGTGGCGAGCACGGCGGTCACCGTCGGGTCGGCGAAGGCGGCGGTCAGGTCCCGGGCCCGGTCGCGCGGGTCGGCCCCCATCACCCGAGTGGTCGGGTACTCCACCGGTTCCAGGCCGAACCCCTCGCGCAGCCGGCGCAGCCCCAGCTCGTACACGTGCGGGAAGAGACCCGGCAGGCCGGCGGAGGGCGAGACGACCGCGACCCGGTCACCCGGCTTCGGCTTCGGCGGATAGCGCAACCACACCATGACCAGACGCTATCGGGCGGGCCACGCCGGTTTCCGCCCGGCAAACCGCCCGAACCAGGGTGGTACCGGCCATAGGCTGGCGGCGTGGACGGTGCCGGCGGGCGGTCCCGGGACCCGTTGGCGCCACCCCGGCCGGCGGGACTGAGAGACCGGCGGGACTGAGAGATGGGTCGCAACCCGGGCCCCCTCCTTACAACGGGGTCGACGCGGATACGATCCAGGGAGTCGGACAGCGCTGTCCTTCGTACTCACGTAAGGAGCGCAACGTGACCGACCAGCACGACCACGACGGCCCCGACGCCGCGCTGCGGGCCGACATCCGCCGCCTCGGCACGCTGCTCGGGCAGACCCTGGCCCGCCAGGAGGGCCGGCCGCTGCTCGACCTGGTCGAGGAGATCCGGGCCCAGGTCCGCTCCGACGCCCCGGCCGCCGCCCAGCGGCTCGCCAGCCTCGACGTCACCACCGGCACCAAGCTGGCCCGGGCGTTCTCCACCTACTTCCACCTGGCCAACATCACCGAGCAGGTGCACCGGGCCCGGGACCTGCGCCGCCGCCGGGCGATCCAGGGCGGCTGGCTGGACCAGGCGGCGAAGATGATCGCCGAGCGCGGGGTTCCGGCGGAGGAGATCGCCGCGGCGGCCCGGCGGCTCGCGGTCCGGCCGGTCTTCACCGCGCACCCGACCGAGGCGGCCCGCCGGTCCATCCTGTCCAAGCTGCGCGCGATCGCCGACGAACTGGACGCCGAGACCGCCAACGCCATCCTTTACGGCGCCAGCGACGAGGGACCGGCCAACCGCCGCCTCGCCGAGCTGCTCGACCTGATGTGGCAGACCGACGAGCTGCGACTGGACCGGCCGGACCCGACCGACGAGGCCCGCAACGCCATCTACTACCTGCGCGACCTGTACGCCGAGGCCGCGCCGCAGGTGCTCGACGACCTCGCCGACACACTGCGCACCCTCGGGGTGGAGACGTCACCGACGGCCCGGCCGCTGACCTTCGGCACCTGGATCGGCGGCGACCGGGACGGCAACCCGTTCGTCACCCCGGCGGTCACCCGCGAGGTGCTCACCATCCAGCACGAGCACGGCATCGCGGCCACCGAGAAGGCCATGGACCACCTGATCAACGAGGTGTCCGTCTCCCGCCGGCTGCGCGGGGTGTCGCTGGACCTCTCCGCCAGCCTCGCCGCCGACCTGGACTCGCTGCCCGAGGTGGCGCCCCGGTTCCGCCGCGTCAACGCCGAGGAGCCGTACCGGCTCAAGGCCCGCTGCGTGAAGGCGAAGCTGGCCAACACCCGGCAGCGGCTACGGCAGGGCACCCCGCACGTGCCCGGCCGGGACTACCGGGGCTCGGCCGAGCTGATCGCCGACCTGGAGCTGCTCCGCGCCTCGCTGGCCCGCAACTCGGGGCAGCTCACCGCCGTGGGCCGGCTCGCCTCCACCATCCGTACGGTCTCCGCGTTCGGGCTGCACCTGGCGACGATGGACGTCCGGGAGCACGCCGAGGCGCACCACGCGGTGCTGGCCCAGCTCTACGCGGCCGTCGGCGAGGTCTCCGACTACCCGTCGCTGACCCGGCTGGAGCGCACCAAGCTGCTCGCCGACGAGCTGGCCGGCCGCCGCCCGCTCTCCACCCTGGACACCCCGCTGACCGAGTCGGCCCGCAAGACGTTCGACGTGTTCGGCACCATCCGCGAGGCGCAGGACCGGTTCGGCGCGGAGGTCACCGAGTCGTACATCGTCTCGATGACCCTCGGGGTGGACGACGTGCTCGCCGCGGTGGTGCTGGCCCGCGAGGCCGGCCTGGTCGACGTGCACAGCGGCCGGGCCCGGATCGGCTTCGTCCCGCTGCTGGAGACCCCGGCCGAGCTGAACGCCGGCGGCGACCTCCTCGACGAACTGCTCTCGCTGCCGGCGTACCGGGCCCTGGTGGCCGCCCGCGGCGACGTGCAGGAGGTGATGCTCGGCTACTCCGACTCCAACAAGGAGGCCGGCATCACCACCAGCCAGTGGTCCATCCACCGGGCCCAGCGCGCGCTGCGCGACGTGGCCGCCCGGCACGGGGTGCACCTGCGGCTGTTCCACGGCCGGGGCGGCACGGTGGGTCGCGGCGGCGGGCCGACGCACGAGGCGATCCTGGCCCAGCCGTACGGCACCCTGGACGGCGCGATCAAGGTGACCGAGCAGGGTGAGGTCATCTCCGACAAGTACACGCTGCCGTCGCTGGCCCGGGAGAACCTGGAGCTGACCCTGGCCGCGGTGCTCCAGGCGACCCTGCTGCACACCGCGCCGCGCCAGCCCGCCGAGATGCTGGAGCGGTGGGACGCGACGATGGAGCTGGTCTCCGAGTCGGCGTTCCGGTCGTACCGTTCGCTGGTCGAGGACCCGGACCTGCCGGCGTACTTCTGGGCGTCGACGCCGACCGAGCTGCTCGGCGCGCTGAACATCGGCTCCCGGCCGGCGAAGCGGCCGAACACCGGCGCCGGGCTGGCCGGGCTGCGCGCCATCCCGTGGGTGTTCGGCTGGACGCAGACCCGGCAGATCGTCCCCGGCTGGTTCGGGGTCGGCTCGGGGCTGGCCGCGGCCCGGGCCGCGGGGCTGGCGGACGTGCTGGCCGAGATGCACCGCAACTGGCACTTCTTCCGCACGTTCCTGTCGAACGTGGAGATGATGCTGACCAAGACCGACCTGACCATCGCCCGCCGGTACGTCGAGACCCTGGTGCCGAAGAAGCTGCACCCGATCTTCGCCAAGATCGAGCAGGAGTACGAGCTGACCAAGCAGGAGGTGCTGGCGGTGACCGGCTCGCCGGCCCTGCTGGAGAACTCGCCGGTGCTGCAGCGCACCCTCGCCGTGCGGGACACCTACCTGGAGCCCCTGCACCACCTCCAGGTGGCGCTGCTGAGGCAGTACCGGGAGTCCGGTGCGGCGGGTCGGGCGGTGGCGACCGCGCCCGGCGGTCGCCGCGCGCCGAGCGACGGTACGGCGCTGGAGCGGGCGCTGCTCACCACGGTGAACGGCATCGCCGCCGGCATGCGCAACACGGGCTGACCCCGCCCAGGCGGGGGCCCGGGGATCACGCCGCGCCGGCGTGTCCTGCCGGGAGGGGTGGCCGGTCGGATGGCCGCTCTCCCGGTGCGCGTGCGGTCAGCCGACCGGTCGCGGCGGGTCGCCCGAGACCCGCTCAGAAGTCGCCGCCCCCGAAGTCCCCGCCACCGAAGTCGCCGCCGGCGTCGCCGGCCTGGTCGGCGCCGTCGGCGTAGTTCTCCGGGTAGCCGGGGTCGGCGAAGGCGGGTGAGAAGAGCGCGTCGGCGATCAGCATCCCCCCGATCACGCCGGCGCCGGCGCCCAGCGCGGTCTTCCACCACGGGGTGGAGTACCAACCGGCCGGCACCGGCCGGCCCTGGATGCGCCCACCGGGGTAGTAGTAGGGAGTGTCCCGGCCGGGCTGCGGACCGGCCTTGAAGGTCTGCCCCTGCACGTCGACCTGGCGCTCCCGGGTGAGCTGCCCGGCGCCCTCGGCGGCGGCCAGCGGGGGCAGGTCCGGGCCGGGGTCGATGCCGAGCGCGACCCGGGCCGCCCGGGCGTACGCCAGCCCCTCCAGCGCGGTCTCCCGGGCCAGCCGGTACTGCTGGACGGTCTGCGCCTGCTCCAGCTGGCTGCCGGCCGCGTTGTAGCGCTCCCCCGCGTCGACCAGCGCCTGGCGCACCGCCGGGTGGTCGCCGTGCAGGTTCAACACCTGGCCGCCGAGGCGCTCGTACCAGCGCTGGGCGTCGGCCCGCACGTCGGCCAGGCTACGGGCCTCGCGGGCCGCGCTCTCCCGGCGCCACCACACGGCGCCGCCGACCACCACGAGCACGAGCACGGCCACGAGCAGAAGTTCCATGGCCCGACGGTACCCGGGGCGGTTAGGTCGTACGCGTTTGGCAAGCTCTGGTGATGGACTTCTCGACGCTGGCCGTGGTGATCGTCTGCCTCGCCGCCGGCGGCGCGGTGGGCTGGCTCGCCGCCCGGTCCCGCTCCACGGCGGAGATCGCCCGGCTGGACGCCACGCTGCGGGCCACCCGGGAGGGCGAGGGCCGGCTGGAACAGTCCCTGCGCGCGCTCAGCTACGAGGCGACCGCGCAGTCACAGGAGGCGGTCGCCCGGGCCGTGGCCCCGCTGCACGACACGCTGCGCCGCTACGAGCAGCGGGTCACCGAGCTGGAGCGCGACCGGGTCGATGCCTACGCCGAGCTGCGTGAGCAGGTCCGGGCGATGAGCACCGTCTCCGGCGAGCTGCGCACCGAGACCAAGCAGCTGGTGGCGGCGCTGCGGGCCCCGCAGGTGCGGGGCCGCTGGGGCGAGCACCAGCTGCGCCGGATCGTCGAGGCCGCCGGCATGCTCGAGCACTGTGACTTCGCCGAGCAGGTCACCGCCGCCACCGACCACCAGGGCGTCCGCCCCGATCTGGTGGTCCGGCTGCACGGCGGCCGGTCGGTGGTGGTGGACGCCAAGGCCCCCTTCGACGCCTACCTGACCGCGATGGAGGCCCGCGACGAGCGCGGTCGGGACGCCCACCTCGACGCGCACGCGAAGCACCTGCGGGCGCACGTCGACGCGCTGGCCGCCAAGTCCTACTGGGCGGCGTTCGATCCGGCCCCGGAGTTCGTGGTCCTCTTCGTGCCGGCCGACCCGTTCCTCGACGTCGCGTTGCAGCGCGACCCGACGCTGCTGGAGCACGCGTTCGCCCGCAACGTGGTGCTGGCCACCCCGGCCACCCTGGTCGCGCTGCTGCGTACGGTGGCCTACTCGTGGCGGCAGGAGGTGCTGGCCCGCAACGCGGCAGCGGTGCACTCGCTGGCCCGCGAGCTCTACGGGCGGCTGTCCACCCTGGGCGATCACGTCGGCAAGTTGGGCGCCTCCCTCGGCGGCGCGGTGACCGCGTACAACCGGGCGGTGGGCTCGCTGGAGGCGCGGGTGCTGGTCAGCGCGCGCAAGCTCGCCGAGCTGGGGGTTTCCGGCGAGGAGCTCGCCGCACCGGCGCAGATCGAGCTGGCCCCCCGTCAACCGCAGGCCCCGGAGCTGCTCGGCAGCGCCGACGGGGCGGGTCCGCGCGGCACCGGCGGGCCGTCCACTTAGCACCTTTTTCGGTGACGATACGCATCACTCGATGTCACG
This sequence comes from Micromonospora deserti, assembly GCF_003236335.1. Lineage (GTDB taxonomy): Bacteria > Actinomycetota > Actinomycetes > Mycobacteriales > Micromonosporaceae > Micromonospora > Micromonospora deserti. The sequence goes on along the minus strand of NZ_POUB01000209.1, from coordinate 3,408 downwards.
AGATGGCCACAACGGCCATTCCCCTCGTGACAACGACCATCGATACCACGAAGGATTCGGCTCACGTGTGCCCTGCATCCCAGGGCCCTGTTCTCTGGAGGAAGAGAACGTGAGCAAACCCCGAAACCTGAGCCGGCGTACCTCCGCCGCGCTCTTCGCGTCGGTCGTGGCGGCCAGCGCCGTGACCGTGGCCGGCGGCGCCGCCACCGCGAGCGCCGCCCCGACCGCCGCGCCGGACGCCTCCCGGGCCACCCCCGCCGAGGCGCTGGGCTCGCACGACGCCAAGCTCCTCGCCGAGGCGGAGGCGAAGAAGGCATCCACCGTCACGATGATCGTCGCCACCGAGAAGGGCAGGGCGAAGGAGGTCGCGGACGACCTCAAGGGTCTGGGCGCGGCGGTCACCGAACGCTACGACACCATCGGGTACGTGCTGGCCAAGGTGCCGACCGGCAAGGCGGTCACGGCGGCCACGCTGCCGGGCGTCTCCGCGGTCGACCTCGACGAGAAGATCCAGTTGCCCGACCCCAGACCGGAGCTGGCCCCGGACGGCAGGACGGCCGCGAAGCAGGGCGGCACGCTCAGCGGCCCGGGCGCCGACACGCCGGCCGCCAACCCCTACATGCCGACGAACGAGACGGGTGCGGTCACCTTCGTCGAGCAGCACCCGGAGTGGGACGGCCGGGGCGTCACCATCGGCATCATGGACTCGGGGGTGGACCTGGAGCACCCGGCGCTGCAGAAGACCACCACCGGCGAGCGCAAGATCGTCGACTGGATCACGGCGACGGACCCGTTCGAGGACGCCACCTGGCGCCCGATGATCACGGAGGTGAGCGGCCCGTCGTTCAGCGCGGCCGGCGCCACGTGGACGGCTCCGACGGGCACCTACCGGTTCAACCGGTTCAGTGAGTCCATCACCAGCAACAGCGACCCCGGCGGTGACGTCAACCGCGACGGTGACCGGACCGACACGTTCGGCATCCTCTTCGACCCGGCCACCAACAACATCCGGGTCGACACCAACCAGAACAACGACTTCACCGACGAGGCCATGATGCGGCCCTATCGGGAGAAGTTCGACATCGGCTACTTCGGCACCGACAACCCGGCGACTCCAACCGCCGAGCGGATGTCGTTCGTGGTCGATTACCGCAAGGGCGTGGACACCACCCCGGTCGGCGGCCCCGGTCTGGTCGACTACGTCAACATCGGCATCGTGGAGAGCGCCCACGGCACCCACGTCGCCGGCATCACCGCCGCCAACGACATGCTCGGCAACGGCGCGTTCGACGGCGCGGCACCGGGCGCCAAGCTGGTCTCCGCGCGGGCCTGCTCGTGGAGTGGCGGCTGCACCTACGCCGCGCTCACCACCGGCATGGCGGACCTGGTGATCAACCGCAAGGTCGACGTGATCAACATGTCGATCGGCGGCCTGCCGGCGCTGAACGACGGCAACAACGCCCGCGCCGAGCTCTACAACAACCTGATCACCACCTACGGCGTGCAGATGTTCATCTCGGCCGGCAACTCCGGCCCGGGTCTCAACACCATCGGTGACCCGTCGGCCTCGTCGAACGTGGTCAGCGTCGCGGCGAGCGTCAGCCGGGACACCTGGCTGGCCAACTACGGCTCGGTGGTCCGGAAGAAGAACGCGCTGTTCAACTTCTCCTCCCGCGGCCCGCGCGAGGACGGCGGCGCCAAGCCGAACATCACCGCACCGGGATCGGCCATCTCCACCACCCCGGTTTGGCAGGCCGGCGGCCCGGTCCCCGAGGCCGGCTACCCGCTGCCGCCGGGCTACGGCATGTTCAACGGAACGTCGATGGCCGCCCCGCAGGCCGCCGGTGCCGCCGCGCTGCTGCTGTCGGCTGCCAAGGCGAGCGACAAGGGGATCACTCCCGCCGCCCTGCGCCGCGCCATCTACTCCTCCGCCAAGCCCATCGCCGGCGTCCCGACGTACGGCCAGGGCTATGGCATGGTCAACGTGCCGGGTGCGTGGAAGCTGCTGCGCAAGGGGGTGCAGACCCGCGCCTACACCTCCGACGCCCCGGTCTGCACGGTGCTCTCCGAGCAGTTGGCCACCCCGAACCGGGGCACCGGCCTCTACAACCGGTGCGGTTCCGCCGACGGCGGGCACCGGGTCGGCCAGGCGAAGACCTACCAGGTCAGGATCACCCGCACCAGCGGGCCGGCCGGCACCGTCAAGCACGCGGTCGGCCTGCGCGGCAACGACGGCACCTTCAGGGCACCGAAGACCGTCTCGCTCCCGCTGAACAGGACCGTCACGGTGACCGTCACCGCCAAGCCGGCCACCGCCGGCGCACATGGCGCCATCATGACGATCGACGACCCGGCCACCTCGGTGGTCGACTTCGAGGTCTCCACCGTGGTGGTCGCCTCGCCCGACGGGAAGAAGCCGGGCTACTCCTTCTCGGCCGAGGGCTCGGTCGACCGCAACGGCTTCACGTCGTACTTCGTGACGGTGCCGCCGGGCGCCGGTGCGCTGCAGGTGAACCTCTCCGGCATCGCCACCGGATCGCAGACCCGGTTCATCGCCTTCAACCCGTACGGCGTGCCGGTGGAGAGCACCTCCAGCCTCGCCTGCTACACCAACTTCTCCAACGCGAACGCCTGCAAGCCGCAGGAGCGCGACTACCAGAACCCGGTCGCCGGGGTCTGGGAGATCGAGGTGGAGTCCCGCCGGACGTCGCCGTCGCTGAACAACCCGTTCCAGCTCACCGCGCGGGTGCAGGGTGTCGCGGTCGAACCGGCCGTGGTCGAACTGCCGGAGGTCACCGCCGGTGCGGCGACCCCGGTGACCTGGTCGCTGACCAACACCTTCGGCCCCGTCACGGTGACCGGGCAGGGCGGTCCACTCTCCAGCGTCCAGGACGAGCGGCCGACCATCGCCGAGCACGCGTCCCAGGAGTTCACCGTCGAGGTGCCGGCCGGGGCGACCAGCTTCACCGCCCGGATCGGCAACCCGGCCAACGCCGCCGCCGACCTCGACCTGTACGTCTTCCGGGGCACCACCCTGGTCGGGCAGCAGGCCGACGGCGACTCGGAGGAGGCGGTGACCATCGCCAACCCGGTGGCGGGCAGCTACCGGGTGGTCGTCGAGGGCTACGCGGTCGACGGGGCCGGTGGCAGCACCGCCTACGACTACCGCGACTCGTTCTCGGCGCCGTCGCTGGGCACCCTCGCGGCGGCGTCCACCCCGCTCACCCTGGCCAACGGCGCCACCGCCACCCTCTCCGGTTCGGTGACCGCCCAGTCCACTCCGGCCGCCGGCCGGGAACTCTTCGGTGAGCTGGCCGTGGTCACCTCCGAGGGCGCGGTCGTCGGCCGCGGCGCCGTCTCCGTCGGCACCGTGAACTGACCCACCCCACCACCCGGAGAGCCCCGCCC
>NZ_POUB01000208.1 GCF_003236335.1 Micromonospora deserti | reverse complement strand
CCCGCACTCCGTCGTCCACCCCACGAGGCTAACGCCCGGCGCCGGCCCGGCGGCGACGGACGGCGGCAGTCGCGGCGGCCGGCGGGCGCTGTCGTGCCTCGTGGCGAGGGTCAGCCCTGCGGCGCGCTCATGCTGAGCTTGGTGATGGTGATCTCCTTCTTCGGGTGACCACCACCGGCCTGCTGGGCAAAGGCCTCGTCGTCGCCGGCCGCCGCGACCTGCTTGACGATGTCCATGCCGCCGGTGATCGTGCCGAGGACGGTGTAGTTCGGGTCCAGCGGCGAGTCGCCGTAGACGATGAAGAACTGGCTGCCCGTGCTACCCGGCTGGCCAGAGTTGGCCATCGCGATCACGCCCTCCGGGTACGGGGGCCGCTTGTCGGTGGGCAGGTTCTCCTCCGCGAGGCGGTAGCTCGGGCCGCCGGTGCCGTCGGTCTCCCGCCAGCCCTTGCCGGTCGCGCTCGGGTCACCGCACTGGAGCACCTTGATACCCTCGGTCACCAGTCGGTGACACTTGGTGTTGTCGAAGAAGTTCTTCTCCGCCAGGTGGGTGAAGCTCGCCGCGGTGCAGGGCACCGCCGCGCGGTCGATCTTGGCGGTGATCGGGCCCAGGTTGGTGTCGATCGTCATCGTCTGGGTGCCCGTGCTCGGCTGCTGCGCCGCCGGGAGCCCGACGTCCTTGATCTGCTCGGTCCGCTGGTCGGCGGGGATCTCCGTCCAGGCACACTGCACGTTGCCGGCCTGCGGCGCCGCGGTGTCCGTGCCGTCGTCCCCGCCCAGGTTGGTAGCCAGCCACACGGTGCCGGCGACCACCAGCACCAGGACCGCCCCGGCACCCACGATCGCCTGGGTCTGCCGGCGCTTGCGGGCCCTGGCCGCCCGCTCGGCCATCTCCTTCTCGAGCCGGGCGCGGGCCGCTGCGCGCTGCCGCTCTCTGGTGGACGTCACGCCTGGATCCTCCTGGACTTCTCGGCGCGGTCGGTGCCGCTGCGGTGGATGGGGCGGCCGGATCAGCCGGCGCTGGGGCTGGCCGAGGAAGTGCCCGCGGCCGACGCGGTCGGCGTCGGGGTCGACCCCTGCGCCACCGGCTCACCGACCGTGAGGCTCTGGATGACCACGTCGTCGTCCTTGGGCTTGACCTTGGCCCCCGTCCCATTGTCCACGGTCGGCAGGGCTCCGATCTTCTCGACCACGTCCAGCCCGCCGGTAATCCGGCCGATGATCGAGTACTTCGGGTCGGCCGTGGTGAAGTCCTTGAAGAAGAGCAGGAACTGGCTGCCGTTGGCGCCCGGCGGGTTGGCGACCATCGCCACGGTGCCCTTCGGGTAGGTCGCGGGCTGGCCGGGCGCCGGGCCCGCCGACGGCGACGGCGAGGCCGCGGTCGGGACGTTCTCGTCGTAGAACGAGTAGGTCGGGCCACCCAGGCCCGTGCCGCTGGGGTCGCCGCAGTGCACCGCGCCCTCGGTGGTGATCTCGTGGCACTTGGTGTTGTCGTAGAACGAGCGGCTGGCCAGGTGGGCGATGCTCGCCGCGGCGCACGGGGCGGTGGCGAGGTCCAGCTCGACGGTGATCGGCGCGCCCTGGTTCGTGGTGACGGTCATCGCCCGGACGCCCGAGGTGGGCAGGCCGGTGGTGTCCGGCGTGCCGACGTCCTTGAGGTTGGTGTTCGCGGTGGCGTCCTGCGGGGTCCAGAGGCAGACCTCCTCGGCGGCGTTGTTGGCCGCCGGGTCCCGGTCGAAGGCGCCCAGCCCCCACGCGGAGCCGAGCACGACCAGCGCGAGGACGACGGCGGCGCCGACGGCGGCCTGGATCTGCCGGCGGCGCTTGGCCGCGGCGGCCCGCCGGGCCAGCTGCCGGTCGAGCTTGGCCCGCGCCAGTTTGCGCTGTCGGTCCCTGCTGGAAGCCACCCGTGCTCCCCTTCCTCTACGCTGATCGTCGCGGCGGCGGGCGGCGCGCGCCCTCCGGGTGGCAGGTGTGCCACGCCACACGCCCGCCAGAGTGTACGGCCACCGGCTGGGAAAGTGGTGTCCGAGGTCCGGGCCGCGTTTATCGGAGCAAATCGCTGTTCCGGCTGGGGGCGGCGGGACGGATGGGTCCGCCGAATGCGCTCGCTCCGCCGGTTAGGCTGCTGGCAGGGACGTGACAGCTCGACGGAAGGGGAGCGGACGTGCTCGTGGCCGGCTTTCCCGCGGACGCTTTCGGCACCAACTGTTATGTGGTCGCCACCGCGCCGGGGGAGCAGTGCGTGGTGGTCGATCCCGGCATCGGGGTGCTCGACCGGCTGGACGCCCTGCTGGCCGAGCACCGCCTGCACCCGGCCGCGGTGCTGCTCACCCACGGCCACCTCGACCACACGTTTTCGGTCGCCCCGGTCTGCGGGGCGCGCGGGATCACCGCGTACGTGCACCCGGGGGACCGGGAGCTGCTCGCCGACCCGGCGAAGGGGCTCTCCGCCGATCTCACCTCGCTCTTCGGCGGCCGGCTGCCGTACACCGAGCCGGAGGACGTCGCCGAGTTGACCGACGGCGCCACGCTCGCCCTCGCCGGGCTGGAGATCACCGTTGACCACGCCCCCGGCCATACCGGCGGGTCGGTGCTGTTCCGGTTGCCGGGCGCCGGCTCGCCGTGGGAGGCAGAGCAGCTCTGCCTCTCCGGGGACGTCCTGTTCGCCGGCTCCATCGGCCGCACCGACCTGCCGGGCGGCAGCATGCCGACGATGCTCACCAGCCTCCGGGAGAAGATCCTCCCGCTGGCTGACGACACCGTCGTGCTGCCCGGCCACGGCCCCGCGACCACCATCGGCCGCGAGCGCGCGACCAACCCGTACCTCATCGAGGTGTCGGGTGTCGGCGGCGCGCGCCCGGCCGCCCCCGCCCGCGGCCTGTGACGGCCGCCCTCGTCATCCCGCGCGGACCGCGCGGTTCGTGAACGGAGCATCATGAGCAAGCCCACGCCCATCTCGGGCTTCCCTGAGTGGACGCCGTCCCAGCGGATGATCGAGCAGTTCGTCCTGGACAGGATCCGGGACACCTTCGAGCTGCACGGGTTCGCGCCGCTGGAGACGCGCGCGGTGGAGCCGCTGGACCAACTGCTGCGCAAGGGCGAGACCTCGAAGGAGGTCTACCTGATCCGGCGGTTGCAGGCCGACGTCGACGGTCCGGCGGGCGACGACGCGCTCGGCCTGCACTTCGACCTGACCGTGCCGTTCGCGCGGTACGTGCTGGAGAACGCGGGCAGGCTGCAGTTCCCGTTCCGCCGCTACCAGATCCAGAAGGTGTGGCGGGGCGAGCGCCCGCAGGAGGGGCGCTACCGGGAGTTCCTCCAGGCCGACATCGACATCGTCGACCGGGACACGCTCGGGGCGCACCACGAGGCGGAGATGCCGCTGGTGATCGGCGACGCGCTGGGTTCGCTGCCGATCCCGCCGGTGCGGATCCAGGTCAACAACCGCAAGATCTGCGAGGGCTTCTACCGGGGTATCGGGCTCACCGACCCGGAGGCGGCGCTGCGCGCGGTGGACAAGCTCGACAAGATCGGCCCGGGTCGGGTGGCCGACCTGCTCGCCGAGACCGCCGGGGCGAGCGAGGCGCAGGCCAAGGCGTGCCTGGCGCTGGCAGAGATCTCCGCTCCGGACGCCTCGTTCGGTGACGCGGTGCGCGCCCTGGGCGTCAGTGACCCGCTGCTCGACGAGGGGATCGAGGAACTGGTCCGGGTGGTGGAGACCGCCGCCGACCACTCCCCGGGGCTCTGCGTGGCCGACCTGCGGATCGCCCGTGGCCTGGACTACTACACCGGCACCGTCTATGAGACGCAGATGATCGGCTACGAGCGGTTCGGCTCGGTCTGCTCCGGCGGCCGGTACGACAACCTGGCCAGCTCCGGCACCGCGCGGTTCCCCGGCGTGGGGATCTCGATCGGGGTGACCCGGCTGCTCGGGCTGCTCTTCGGCGCCGGCGCGCTGTCCGTGTCGCGGGACGTGCCGACCTGCGTGCTGGTCGCGGTCGTCAACGAGGAGCAGCGCGGAGCCAGCAACCGGGTCGCCGACGCGTTGCGCTCCCGAGGCATTCCCACCGAGGTCTCGCCGAGCGCCGCCAAGTTCGGCAAGCAGATCCGGTACGCCGAGCGGCGGGGCATCCCGTACGTCTGGTTCCCGGGTGTGGAGGGGGCCGCCGACGAGGTGAAGGACATCCGCTCCGGTGGGCAGGTCGCCGCCGCGGCGGGGGAGTGGACGCCGCCTCGGGAGGACCTGAAACCGCTGGTCGGCTGAGCTCACACTGGCGCTCACGGGCGCGGGGACCTACGGTGGCGTAAGTTACGCCACCGTAGGGAGATCCTCGTGACCGCACTGAGCCAGACCGCACTCCTCCACGAACTCGAATCCGTGGTGGAGAAGAACCTCGACCGGCATCTGGCCATGGCCAGGGAGTGGTTCCCGCACGAGTACGTGCCGTGGAGCGAGGGGCGCACCTTCGACGGGCCGCTCGGCGGCCAGCCGTGGGCGGAGGCCGACTCGACCCTGCCCGAGGTGGCCCGTACCGCGCTGATCGTCAACCTGCTCACCGAGGACAATCTGCCCTCGTACCACCACGAGATCGCCACGCTGTTCGGCCGGGACGGAGCGTGGGGCACCTGGGTGCACCGGTGGACCGCCGAGGAGGGGCGGCACGGCACGGCGATCCGCGACTACCTGACGGTGACCAGGGCGGTCGACCCCGTGGCCCTGGAGCGGGCCCGGATGACGCACATGTCGGCCGGCTACATCAACCGGCACGGCGACGAGGTGCTGCACTCCCTGGCGTACGTCTCGTTCCAGGAGCTGGCCACCCGGATCTCGCACCGCAACACCGGCCGGGCTGCCGGTGACCCGGTCTGCGACGCGCTGCTGGCCCGGGTCGCGGCCGACGAGAACCTGCACATGGTCTTCTACCGCAACCTGCTCGCGGCCGCGTTCGAGCTGGCGCCCAGCCAGGCGATGCGCGCGGTCGCCGACGTGGTGAGCGACTTCCAGATGCCCGGCGTCGGCATCGAGGGCTTCGCCCGCAAGTCGGTGGCGATCGCCCTGGCCGGCATCTACGACCTGCGCCAGCACCGCGACGAGGTGGTCGTCCCGGTACTGCGGCAGTGGGACGTCTTCGCCGTCACCGGCTTGGACGCCGACGGCGAGGCCGCCCGTGACGAGATCGCCCGCCACCTCGACGACCTGGACCGCGCCGCCGCCCGCTTCGAGGAGAAGCGCGACGCCCGCCGCGCCCGCCTCACCTCTCGCTGACCCATCCCCACCGGCGTCGATCATGCAGTCGTGGTGGGGGCAGATGCCGTTTTATCCCGGCGTCGCGGGCACCACAACTGCGTGATCGCCCGGTGCGGGCGTGGAGAGGGGGAAGAGGAGGCAGCTGGAGGTGGCGTGGGCGACCAGGCGGGACCGTGCGTCGGTCAGCCGGGCCTCGGCGAGCGCGGTGCGCCGGCCGCGCTGGAGCACGGTGCCCTCGCAGCGCAGCACGCCGGAGTCGACGGTGACCGGGCGCAGGAACTTCACGTTCAGGTCCAGCGAGGTGTAGCCGACCCCGGCCGGCAGCGTGGTGTGCACCGCGCAGGCCGCGGCCGTGTCCAGGAGGGTGGAGATGATCCCGCCGTGGACCGTGCCGAGCGGGTTGTAATGGAACTCCTGCGGGAACAGCTCGACCGCGACCCGGCCCTCGTCGGCCTCCATCCGGCTCATGTCGATCAGGTGCATCACCGGCGGCGCGGCCAGCTCGCCGGCGATCATCGCGCGGAGCAGCTCCAGGCCGCTGCGCCGGCCCAGGTGGGCGGCGTTGATGCCGGGGTCGGACCAGGAGAAGGTTCGGCTGCGGGCCGGATCCTGCGTCTGCGTCATGGACTCAGCCTGGCAGTCCGTTGCTGAGTCTGTCAACGAGACCTAACCTGGGCGCATGAAGCCCGCGGCACTGGACTGGTCGGTGGAGAACTGCACTATCGCGCGGGCGATGGAGGTCCTCGGCGAGAGGTGGACCCTTGTGGTCCTGCGCGAGGTGTTCAGCGGCATCCGCCGCTTCGACGACATGCGGATCCGTACCGGTATCCCGCGGCAGGTGCTCACCAACCGGCTGACCACACTGGTCGAGCAGGGGGTGCTGCGGCGCGAGCCCTACCGGGAACCGGGCAGCCGGCTGCGCCACGAGTACCGGCTGACCGGCAAGGGTCTCGACCTCTGGCCGGTGCTGGTGGCGGTGCTCGAATGGGGGGATCACTACCTCGCCGACCCGGACGGCTCCCCGCTGGCCGTCTCCCACCGTGGCTGCGACGCTCCCGTGCGCGCCGTGCTGCGATGCGAGGCCGGCCACGAGGTGGCCACGCCGCGGGACGTGCTGCCCGCGCCGGGCCCGGGCGCCCGCCGGCGCGCCGGCTGAGCCGGCCCACGGGCGGCCGTGGCCGCCCGTGGCCGGGTCACCAGCGGAAACCGGCGGCGTACGAGACGCTGGCCAGGACCTGCTGACCGCTGGTGTTCGGGTGGAAGTAGTCCCAGCCGGAGAGCTGGCTCAGGGTGAACGGGTAGCCGAAGACCGCGTTGTTGTCGAACAGGCAGTTCGCCCCGTACGCCGTGCAGGCCTGGGCGAGCTGGCTGTTGAAGTCGATCACCCGCTGCCGCACCCGGTTACGGCGGTCGACGTCGGCCTGGGCAGTGGAGGTCGGGTTGGCCAGCATGGACTGGCAGATGTCGAAGAACGACCAGGCGCTGCGGGCGCTGCTGCTGTCCTTGCCCACCGACCAGAGCCGGTGGATGTCCGGGACGCTGATCACGAAGACCTTGGCGTTCGGCAGTCCCGCCTTGATCCGGTTGAGCGCGGCGTCGATGTTCGCCCGGAAGATGGCCACCGAGGTCATCGTCGACTCGCTGCTGGTGCAGGCGTCGTTGGCGCCGATCAGCATGGTGACGTAGCTGACGCCCTGGCTGACCGCGGTGCCGGCCTGGCCGTACACGTCGGCCGACTTGGCGCCGGTGCGCGCGTCGTTGTGGTTGCGACCGTTGATGCTCGCGTTGACCGCGCGGATACGCAGGTAGTGACTGTTCACCGTGGAGTAGTCGCCGGTGCTGAAGGACCGGGAGGTGCAGTCGACGTACCAGCCGCAGGCGTTGAAGCCGCGGGTGATCGAGTCGCCGAGGCTGGCCATCGAACTGGGTGGCGGGCCGGCGTCGGCGGTGGCCGGGGTGCCGGCCAGCAGGACGAGGGCGGTGAGGGTGGCGAGGGGCACGAGCAGACGGCGGGTACGACTCATGGTGGCCTCCGGATCACGGGTGCCGCGGGTGGTGGACGGTGCACCGAGCGTATAGACGCTCGTCTGTGTCCACAATGTTTCCGTTCGATGACAACCGCAGTCCGGATGAAAAGGACAAAGCTGGGTCTTGCGTAGGATCTTAAGCATGTGAATACTTCAGTGGACTTCGCCGGTTTCCCCAGATCGGCAGGGTTTACCATCCGGCCCCGCCAGCTCCGGTGTGGACCATCGCCCCCTCCATGGAGGTTTGTTACATGCGACCCACGAGGTCCTCGCTCCGCCGTGCCGCAACCCTCGTCGTGGCCGGAACCCTGGTCGCCGGCTCGCTCATCGGCGCGCCCGCCCAGGCCGCACCCTCACCCGCCTCCCCCGACGCCGCCGCCGGCCTGGCCGAGCGCCTCGGCGACCGTTCCGCCGGCACGTACGCCGACGCCAGCGGCAAGATGGTCGTCACCGTGACCGACGAGGCCGCCGCCCGTCAGGTCCGCGCCGCCGGCGCGACCCCCAGGTTCGTCGAGCGCGGCGCCGCCGAGCTCGCCCGGGCTACCGCCGAACTGGACCGCGCCGCGAAGATCCCCGGCACCGCCTGGTGGACCGACCCCGCCACCAACCAGGTCGTCGTCTCCGTCGACAGCACGGTGACCGGCGCCAAGCTGGAGAAGGTCAAGGCCGCCGCCGCGCGGACCAACGGCGCGGTGCGGATCGAGTCCGAGGCCGGCGTGCTGAGCACCCGCATCTCCGGCGGACAGGCCATCTACGCCGGTGGCGGCGGACGTTGCTCGCTCGGCTTCAACGTGCGCAGCAGCTCCGGCACCCAGTACTTCCTCACCGCCGGGCACTGCACCAACATCTCGTCGAGCTGGTACGCCAACTCGTCGCAGACCACCTACCTCGGCCCGCGCGCCGGCAGCAGCTTCCCGGGCAACGACTACGGCATCGTCCGGTACAACAGCACCATCTCTCGGCCGGGCAACGTCTACCTCTACAACGGCAGCTACCGGGACATCACCGGGGCCGGCAACGCCTACGTCGGCCAGTCGGTGCAGCGCTCCGGCAGCACCACCGGCCTGCACAGCGGCTCGGTGACCGCGCTCAACGCCACGGTGAACTACGCCGAGGGCTCGGTCTCCGGCCTGATCCGCACCAACGTCTGCGCCGAGCCGGGCGACTCCGGCGGCTCGCTGTTCAGCGGCAGCACCGCCCTGGGGCTGACCTCCGGCGGCAGCGGCAACTGCCGCACCGGCGGCACCACCTACTTCCAGCCGGTCACCGAGGCGCTGAGCCGCTACGGCGTCAGCGTCTACTGATCCCGCACGCGCCACAGCGGGCCGCCGGATCGCTCCGGCGGCCCGCCCGCGTGCCCACGCCGAACCAGCCACGGCGAGGCCCAGGGCGCCGGGACCCGTGGCGGATGGTGCCGGTCGAGGTCGTCGCGACCAACAACGATCCGACGACGGTCATCCAGGCGACCGCCTGGAACATCCCGGGAACACCGATCCCACCGGGATCGCGGTCGCGGCCCGCGTCGACCGGGTGTGGGTCGACGGGTGGCGCGGACCGGTCCAGGGCGAGGCTGACAGAATGCGGGGAGCAGACGTGTACCGCAGATGAGGAGACGCAAGCCGTGATCCGTACCCATGACGCCGGCAGCCTGCGCGCGACGGACGCCGGCACCACGGTGACGCTCGCCGGGTGGGTGGCCCGCCGGCGCGACCACGGCGGCGTGATCTTCGTTGACCTGCGCGACGGCTCGGGTGTGGTCCAGGTGGTGTTCCGCGAGGAGGACGCGCACGCGCTGCGCAACGAGTTCTGCGTCCGGGTGACCGGCGAGGTGACCCACCGCCCCGAGGGCAACGAGAACCCGGAGCTGCCCACCGGGGAGGTCGAGGTGACCGCGGCCGAGTTGGAGGTGCTCTCCGAAGCCGCGCCGCTGCCGCTGCCGGTGGACGACCAGGTCGAGGCCGGCGACGACATCCGGCTGCGCTACCGCTACCTCGACCTGCGCCGCAGCGGCCCGGCAACGGCGATGCGGCTGCGCTCGCGGGCCAACCAGATCGCCCGGTCCGTGCTGCACGAGCGGGACTTCCTGGAGATCGAGACCCCGACGCTGACCCGCTCGACGCCCGAGGGCGCCCGCGACTTCCTGGTGCCGGTGCGCCTGCAGCCCGGCAGCTGGTACGCGCTGCCGCAGTCGCCGCAGCTGTTCAAGCAGCTGCTGATGGTCGGCGGTATGGAGCGGTACTACCAGATCGCCCGCTGTTATCGCGACGAGGACTTCCGCGCTGACCGGCAGCCGGAGTTCACCCAGCTCGATATCGAGATGTCCTTCGTCGCCGAGGACGACGTGATCGACCTCGGCGAGGCGATCGTCACGGCGCTGTGGAAGGACCTGGCCGGCCACGAGATCTCCCGGCCGATCCCGCGGATCACCTGGCACGACGCGATGGCCCGGTACGGCTCCGACAAGCCGGACCTGCGCTACGGGGTCGAGCTGACCGAGCTGACCGACTACCTGCGCGGCACCGAGTTCCGGGTCTTCGCCGGCGCGATCGACGCGGGCGGTTACGTCGGCGCGGTGGTCATGCCGGGCGGCGCGTCGCAGAGCCGCAAGGAGCTCGACGGCTGGCAGGACTGGGCCAAGGCGCGCGGCGCGCGCGGCCTGGCGTACGTGGTGCTCGACGCCGAGACCGGTGAGGCGCGCGGCCCGGTGGCGAAGAACCTCTCCGCCGAGCACCTGGGCGGGTTGGCCGACGCGGTCGGCGCCAAGCCGGGCGACGCGATCTTCTTCGCCGCCAGCGCCAACACCCGCGAGGCGCAGGAGCTGCTCGGCGCCGCCCGGATCGAGATCGCCAAGCGGGCCGGCCTGGTCGACGAGAGCGCCTGGGCGTTCTGCTGGGTGGTCGACGCGCCGATGTTCGAGCGCACGGACGAGGAGGGCTGGACGGCGGTGCACCACCCGTTCACCTCCCCGAACGCGGAGTGGGTCGACCGGTTCGAGGAGGCGCCGGACCGGGCGCTGGCGTACGCGTACGACATCGTCTGCAACGGCAACGAGATCGGCGGCGGCTCCATCCGTATCCACCGCGGCGACGTGCAGCGGCGGGTCTTCGACCTGCTCGGCATCACCCCGGAGGAGGCGCAGGACAAGTTCGGCTTCCTGCTGGAGGCTTTCAAGTACGGCCCGCCGCCGCACGGCGGCATCGCGTTCGGTTGGGACCGGGTCTGCATGCTGCTCGCCGGCGCGGACTCGATCCGCGAGGTGATCGCCTTCCCGAAGACCCGCGGCGGCTTCGACCCGCTGACCGGCGCGCCGACGCCGATCACCGCGCAGCAGCGCGCCGAGGCCGGCATCGACGCGAAGCCCAAGCCGCAGGCGGTCGCCCACACCGGCACCGCCGGCCCGGTCGCCCCGGTCGCCGACCCCACCTGACCGCCCGCCCGTCCGCCACCGTTTCCGCCGTTGATCATGAGGTTGACCGGTCCCGCCCCGGCGTGTCGCCCCGCTAACCTCATGATCGACGCTGTCGGCAGG
>NZ_POUB01000207.1 GCF_003236335.1 Micromonospora deserti | reverse complement strand
CCCATCCCGCCCGGCGCGCTGCGTGCGCGGCTGATACCCACGGGCGAGGCGGACAAATCTCCAACGAGGAGATCGCCCGGCAAGGTGTGCGCGTCGGCTACCCCTCACCCCGGGTCGTCGGCGGGCACGTCGCCGGGGGCTCCGGCCGAGCGGGTCAGCCGCCACCACTGCCGCCGCCCGTCGTCGCGGACCACCACACCGCAGCGGGCCAGCTCCCCGCGCAGCTCGCGGGCCTCGTCGCCGCGGTCCCGGTCGAGCGCCCGCTGCCGGGCCCGCAGCAGGGCGTCCGTGCCGGCCGGCAACCCGGGCAGCCCCGGCACCCACCGCCGGTACGCGTCCCGGTGCGGGTCGGCCCCCAGCCAGGGCCAGCCGTGCGCCCGAAACGCCGACCGCAGTCGCGCGCCGGACAGGTCCGACCGCTCCCGGGCCAGCTCCCCGTCGTCCGCATCGAGCAGCACCAACGCCCCGCCGTCCAGGAAGACCGCGCGGACCGCCCGCCGTTCGACGGCGCGCTCCGTGCCGCCGCGGCGCAGCCGTACCCGTTCTCGGTCGACCGTCACCACCACCCGCTCGGCGGTGCCGAGGCCGGCCACCACCAGGCCGCCGAGCGTGCCGACCGCCACGCCGGCGACCGTGGCCCGCGCGTCGGGCAGCCCGGCGACCAGCGCGAACAGTTCCCGTGCCGGGGCCCACGGCAGGCCGGCGAGCCACCCCGCGCCGGCGGCGAGCAGCCAGCCGGCCCCGGCGCCCAGTGCGGGGAAGCCGCCCCACAGCAGCGCCAGCTCCGCCGGGCCGCCGCTGACCACCGTCGGGGCGCCGTGACCATCCACCGTCACGCCACCTCACGGCGCAGCGTACGCAGCAGCCCGGCGGCGACCGGCACGGCCAGCCAGACCAGCAGCGACACCCCGAGCCGCGCCCACTGCTCACCGGTCAGGTCCGCGGTGAACAGCGGCTCCATGGTGCGGCCGGTGTCCAGCCAGCTGGCCGGCCCGCGCAGCGGCCGCACCAGCTCACCGAGCACCGACCAGAGCGTCGGCAGCAGCAGGTAGGCGACGATCGCCAGCGGGGTGTTCAGCAGCAGCAGGCCGAAGCCGGCGCCCATCAGCGCGTTCGCCACCTGGAACAGCGCCGCGTGCAGGATCAGCGTCCCCTCGACCCGCCAGCTGCCCGCGCCGCCGGTGGCCCCGGCGATCAGGGTCCCGACCGCGGCGACTGCGAGGCTGGCCAGCACCGAGGCCAGCGCCGCCAGTACCACCGCGGCCAGCTTGGCGGCTACCACCCGCTCCCGGCGCGGCACCAGCGCGAACGTGGTCAACGCGGTGCGCTGGGACCACTCCCCGGTGATCGACAGAATGCCCAGTACGGGCAGCAGCACCCCGACCGGCAGCAGCGACGGGGTGAAGAAGTTGGGGAACGTCTGCGCCGCCTCGTCGGCGTAGACCAGTTGCAGGACGACGATGACGGCGGCGACCGCGCCGATCGTGATCAGCAGCCAGAGCCCGGCCCGCGTGTCGACCAGCTTGCGCAGCTCCACGGCGGTGAGCCGGAGCAGGGACGGGCGGCCTACCGCCCGGCGGGGCGTCACGGTGGGCGGGGCGGCGGTGGCGGTGGTCATCGGGCGTCCTCCCTGGTCGGCTCGCCGGCGGCGGTCGGTTCGCCGCTGGTGGTCGGCTCGGCGGTGGTGGTCGGTCCACCGGCGGTGAGGCTGAGGAAGAGCTGCTCCAGCCCGCCGGTGTCGGCCGGACGCAGCTCGGTGAGGGCCACTCCCGCGTCGGCCGCGGCCTGGCCCACGGCCTCGGCCTCGGCGTGCACCAGCAACCCCCCGTCGGTGTCGCTGACCACGTCGAGGCCGGCCGAGTCCAGCGCACGCCGCAGCGCCTGCTGGTTCCGGGCCTGCACCCGGGTGCCCGCGCCGGACAGCAGGTCGTCCTTGTCGCCCTGGGCCACGACTCGGCCGCCCCCGATCACCACCAGCCGGTCGGCCACCGCCTCCACCTCGCGCAGCAGGTGGGAGGAGAGCAGCACGGTGCCGCCCCGGTCGGCGAAGTCGCGCAGCAGGCCGCGCATCCAGAAGATCCCCTCCGGGTCCAGGCCGTTGGCCGGCTCGTCGAGGATCAGCACCCGGGGGTCGCCCAGCAGCGCGTGGGCCAGGCCGAGTCGCTGCCGCATCCCCAGGGAGTACGCCCGCACCCGCCGCCTCGCGGCGGTCGCGTCCAGCCCGACCAGGTCGAGCTTGGCGGTCACCTCGTCGCGTTCCACGCCCATCGTGTCGGCGGCGACGGTGAGCGCCTCCCGACCGGTCCGCCCGGCGTGCTGGGCCGAGGCGTCCAGCAGCACGCCGACCTCCTGGCCCGGGTTGGGCAGCTGCCGGTACGGCTGGCCGCCGACGGTGGCCGCGCCGGCGGTGGGCGGAGTGAGCCCGCAGATCATCCGCAGGGTGGTGGACTTGCCGGCGCCGTTCGGGCCGAGGAAGCCGGTGACGGTTCCCGGCCGGCAGTGGAACGACACATCGTCGACGGCGATGTGCCGCCCGTACCGTTTGGTGAGGTGGTCGACGCTGATCATGCCGATCAGGCTGCCCGCGCCGGCCGGTCGCCCGCGACGGCCGGCGGTCTCGGGCGGTGGCTACCTTGGTCGACGCGCGGGAGTCGACTTTGGTAGCTGGTCGGCGCGTCCGTCGGCTGCCTAGCATGGCGGCGTGACCAGCGCCGCCGTACCGGAGCACCCCTGGCTGCTGCCGGGGTCGCTGGCCGGGGCGGCCGGCCAGGCCCGGCCGCACCCCCGGCGCACCACCCGAGACTGGATCGTGGACAGCCTCTGCTTTCTGCTCGGCCTCGGCTGGGTCGTGCTTGCCACGGCCGACGCGGCATCGCCCGACCCGGAGTTCGCGACCCCGCTGCCGCAGCGGTGGATGGTTCCGGTCGACGCGCTGCTCGGGCTCGTCTGCTGCGCCCTGCTCTGGGTACGCCGCAGGTGGCCGCTCGGGCTGGCCGTCGCGACCCTGCCGTTGACCCTGTTCTCGATGGCGGCGGCGATCCCGCTGCTGATCATCTACTTCACGGTGGTGGTGCACCGCCGGACGGCCGTCGCGCTGGCGGTCACCGCCGCCGGTCTGCTCACCAACTTCGCCTTCGGGTACCTGCGGCCGGACCCTGCCCTGCCGTACTGGGCGGTCACCGCCTGGGGGGTGGTGATCAGCTTCTCGGTGCTGGCCTGGGGGATGTTCGTGCGGGCCCGGCGGCAGCTGGTGGTGTCGCTGCGGGAACGCGCCGAGCGGGCCGAGGCGGAGCAGCAGCTCCGTGTCGAGCAGGCCCGCCAGCTGGAGCGCACCCGTATCGCCCGGGAGATGCACGACGTGCTGGCGCACCGGATCTCGCTACTCAGCCTGCACGCTGGGGCGCTGGAGTTCCGCCCCGACGCGCCGCCGGAGGAGGTGGCGAGGGCCGCCGGGGTGATCCGTGGCAGTGCGCACGCCGCCCTGCAGGACCTGCGCGAGGTGATCGGTGTGCTCCGCGCGGAGACGGGCGGCGAGCAGGTTCCGGAGCGCCCGCAGCCCACCCTGGCCGACCTGCCCGCGCTGATCGCGGAGTCCCGGGCCGCCGGGGTGCGGGTCAACGTCGCCGACCTGGTCGACGCGCCGGAGCGGGTGCCGGCGGCGGTGGGGCGCAGCGTTTACCGGATCGTGCAGGAGGGGCTGACCAACGCCCGCAAGCACGCCGCCGGCGTGGCGGTCACGGTGGGCCTGACCGGCGGGCCGGGGGAGGGGCTCAGCGTCGAGATCCGCAACCGCTGGCCGGTCGGCGGGCTCGCCGGCTCCGGGCTGCCCGGGACGGGCACCGGCCTGGTCGGGATCACCGAGCGGGTCAGCCTGGCCGGTGGCCGGCTGGAGTACGGGCGGGACGACTCCGGCGACTTCCGGCTCGCCGCCTGGTTGCCGTGGCCCGCGTGACCGGCCCCGAGGCGGCGCCCGGCCGTCCCGACCCGGCGGGCGGTGCCCGCGGGGCCGCGCCGGACGAGCCGGTGCGGGTGCTGATCGTCGACGACGATCCGCTGGTCCGGGCCGGCCTGTCGATGATCCTCGGCGGGGTGCCGGACTTGCGGGTGGTGGGCGAGGCCGCCGACGGCAGCGAGGTCCCCGCCGCCGTCGCCGCGTGCGCGCCGGACGTGGTGCTGATGGACATCCGGATGCCCCGGCTGGACGGGCTCGCCGCCACCGAGGCGCTGCGGGCCGCACCCGACCCGCCGGAGGTGCTGGTGCTGACCACCTTCGACGCCGACGAGCAGGTGCTGCGGGCGCTGCGCGCCGGGGCGGGCGGCTTCCTGCTCAAGGACACCCCGCCGGCGGAGATCGTGCGGGCGGTCCGCCGGGTGGCGGCGGGGGAGGCCACCCTGTCCCCGGCGGTGACCCGCAAGCTCATCGACCACGTCGCCGCCGGCGGGCCGGCCGGCCCGGAACCTCGCCGGGAGCGGGCGGTGCGGCTGCTCGCCGGGCTCAGCGAGCGGGAGCGCGACGTGGCGGTCGCGCTCGGGCAGGGCCGCACCAACGCGGAGATCGCCGCCGAGCTGTTCATGAGCGTGGCGACGGTCAAGGCGTACGTGTCGCGGCTGCTGGTCAAGCTCGACCTGAACAACCGGGTGCAGGTGGCGCTGCTGGTGCACGACGCCGGAATGGTCTGACCCGGGAGTTGCTGACCGCCTACCGGGATTGAACCGTCGGGGGGGTGGGGGCCGTACCACTGGCCGAGGATGTGGTGTGGCGCGTCAGCCGCACCGCTACCGGAACTGCGGGAGGCCTGCCGTGCGAGTTGGTGAGCAGTCGACGGATCCCATCGATCAGGTGTTGGGCGAGGTGCCGGTGCCGGCACAGCTGAGCCCGGAGGACGTCCGGCTCGCGGTCCGGGCGGTGGTCGTGCACGCCGCCGAGGAGTGGCCGGCCGGGCCGCTGTGCCGCAACGACGGAGCGACGTACCCCTGCCGGCTGCACCGGTGGGGCCGGCGGGTGCTGGCCGCGCACGGGCTCAACGAGCGGCAGATCGACGCCCTGGTGCGGCACGGCAACCCCTTCGTGCACGTGCCCTTCCCGTTCACGGTCAACAGTTCCGCGCCGGCCCGCACACCGGCCGCCTACCCGCCGCGTACGCCCGCCGGGCATCCCGTCCGCGGCCAGGCCGCGGCCCGGGTGGTCGCGCCCGGCGCGCGGCCCGCGGTTCGACCCGCCGGCCCCGGCCGGCCGGTGGCTCCCCCCGCCACCGCGCCGCGCTGGCCCCGGGCGAGCTGAGCGGCGGTACGCCCGCCAGCGTCGACCCGGGCAGTACGACGCCGGCCCGGTGCGCGGGGATTCCCCACCCGGGCCGGGCCGGCGTCGTCCCACCTCGTCGCTCAGCGGACCCCGCAGTCCGGCGCGTTCCAGCTGGTGGTGTTGGCGGTCCGGTCGCTGCTGTTCTCCCGGCGCGAGTCCACGTGCAGGTGGTCGCCGTGCTCCGGGTAGCCGGGGCCGTAGATGCCGCTGAAGCCGCGGTGGCGGGCGTCCCGGGCCACCTCGCACAGCGATGAGGTACGCGAGACCACGTCGGCGGCGTTGCCGTAGAGGTGCTGGCTGTCCGACGCCCCGCCGACCTGGTCGTTGCAGGTTCGGCTGCGGAACCCGCTGGTCACGTAGAGCGGCTCGTCGCCGAGGCTGCGGCGCATCGCCTCCAGCTTCCACATGGTGCGCAGGGCGTTCTGCCGGGTCTGGGCGGCTGACAGCGGGCCTCCGCTCCACCCGCCCCGGCCGCAGCCGTCGTCCATCTCGCTGAAGCTGAAGTGTCGCGGGGTGCAGTCGTTGTCCTGCAGCTCGTAGAGCTTGCCGTAGGTCTGCGGCCCGGCGATGCCGTCGACCCGCAGCCCGTACGCGGCCTGGAACCGCCGGACCGCGGCGGCGGTCTTCGGCCCGTAGATGCCGTCGTTCTCCACGATGTCCCGGTTGCCGGCCCAGCCGGCGACGCGGATCTGCAGTTGTCGGACGTCATCGCCGGAGCGCCCCTGGTAGAGGTTGCGCTGCCAGGTGTAGCAGCTGTCGGCGTGGGCCGCCGGCGCGGCGACCACCGAGGCGATCGCGGCTCCCGGCAGCGCCAGGGCGAACGCGACGGCAGCCCGCTTCAAGGTCTTCATGCGCACAGAAGTCCTCCCGATAGGAGAGTGAATGGGGTGGCCTCCGGGACATCGACCGGGACGTCCCGCGATTTCCACCTTGACACCAGCCGGCCCAGTTGACGGGGATTAACGAGAATTGTCCTCACGATTTGCCGTTCCTGGGGATCAGCTGTGAATTACTCCATTTGCGAAACGGCCATTCACCCCCGAGGGGTGGCAGGAATGCGTGAACAGCACAGAAAGCCACGTGCCACCACACCGAGGGTGATGTTCTCTCCGGCGGTGGAGCCGGTAACGTCAGCGCCGGCGGCGGACGGGGAGGTGGGCGTGGCGCGCGGAGGCGTCTTCTGCGTCGAGGGTCAGTGGCACCGGGACCTCAACGAGCGCGGCTCCGTGCTGCCCACCCTGGAACTGCTCGAACGGCTCGGCAAGATCCGGTTCATCCACAAGGACGCGGCCACCCGCGACGAGCTCTTCTACTTCATCGACCGGTGGCTGCTCAAGCAGTACGCCGACTACCGGGTCGGCTTCTTCGCGATGCACGGCGAACCGAGCCGGCTCTGCCTGACCGACTGGGTATCGGTGGAACTCGCCGACGTCGCGGAGTTGATGGCCGGTCGCTGTGACGGCCGTCGGCTCTATTTCGGCAGCTGCTCGGTGCTGCGCGCCCCGGACGCCGTGCTGCGCGAATTCCTGAACGCCACCGGCGCGGCCCTGATCTGCGGCTTCACCCGCGAGGTGGACTGGGTCGAATCGGCCGCCTTCGAGACCGTGCTGCTCGACGTGCTGGCCAACGGGCAGCGGCACAACGCCGCCGAACTGCGGATGGGCTCGGCGCACTGGGCGCCGCTGGCGTCGTACCTCGGCTTCCGGGTGATCTACGCCAACGGCCGTGCCTGGCGGCCGGCGGTACGCAACCGGGTGCCGGCCCAGCCGGCCGGCGGCCGGGCTGCTGCCCGCCCCCACGGCGGCGGCCCTGGGGCCGGGGTGTCCGCCCGGCCGTGACGGAGTCGATCACGCCGGGACGGCCCGGGCGGCCGGGTCCTGGTAGAAACGACCCGTGGCACAAAGCATCGCGACGAACACCCGGGTGGACCGGGCCGAGCTGATCGAGTTCCTCCGGCCGCGGCACAAGGTGGTGCTGATGACCACCCGTGTCGACGGCCGGCCGCAGTCCTCCCCGGTCGCCGCGGGCGTCGACGGCGAGGGGCGGCTGGTCGTCTCGACGTACCCGGCACGGGCCAAGGTCGCCAACATCCGCAGAGACCCGCGGGTCGCTGCGTGCGTGCTCTCCGACGACTGGAACGGCCCTTGGGTGCAGGTCGACGGCACCGCCGAGGTGCTGGACCTGCCCGAGGCGCTGGAGCCGCTGGTGGAATACTTCCGCAGCATCTCCGGGGAGCACCCGGATTGGGACGAGTACCGGGCGGCCATGGTCCGCCAGGGCAAGTCACTGATCCGGGTCACCATCGACGCCTGGGGTCCGATCGCCACCGGCGGCTTCCCCGCCCGCCTCGCCGACTGACAGCTCTCCCAGGGGGCGCCCCCGCCGACCACCGTCGGGCCCTGTTGCCGGTCCGGTCGGCGGTCCCTCCGCCAGTGTGGCGGAGCGCCCGGACGGCGCGAGAGTGCGGTGCGCACGCTGTCGAGCTGCCCCGTCTGTGAGACCGCCCCGGTGCTGGCTTCCCGGGCGCGCCTGAAGTGCCGGCTTCCCCAGGCGGCCTGAGGTGCCGGCTCCGGCGGGCGGCCACAGCTGCTGCCCCTCGGTAGGGGCAGCGCGACAGCGCCGGCAGCGGGTGCAGGTTGGCGCGGTAGGGGCCCGCCACCATCCGGCGGGGCCGCCGCGGGCCACACGCCCGCGAGCACCTCCGACGAGTCAGTACGCGGCGGTGAAGCGGGTGTTCTCGTGGCGCGGGTTCTCGATCTCGTCGACGACCGCCACCGCCAGGTCCTCGTAGCTGAGCACCGAGCGGCCCTGGTCGTCGGTGACCGGCTGGTCGCCGCCCGTGCGGTAGTGCCCGGTCCGCTCGCCGGGGTGGAACTCCAGCGGTGGCGGGGAGACGTACGTCCAGGTCACTCCGTCGGCCGAGGAGCGGTAGAAGTCGAGGGCGTCGGCCTGGCCCAGGGCCGCGTCGCGGTACTCGTCCGGGAAGTCCGGCTCGTCGAGGTACCGGGTGCCCTTCCGGGTGAGCAGGGTGGAGCCGCCGCCGATGTGGATGATCCGGGGCGCGGCCGGCATGCCGCGCAGCGCGCCGACCAGGGTCCGTGCCGCGTCCAGCCAGAGCCCGCGTTCGCCGCCGCCGATCGCCACCACCAGGGCGTCCGCGTCCGGCACCAGGTCCCGGACAGCCCGCTCCGAGGTGGCGTCGCCGGTCACCAGGCGCACGCTCGCCGGCAGGTAGGAGGTGGCCTCGGGGCGGCGTACCGCCGCGACCACCCGGTGGCCCCGGTTGACCGCCTCGGTGGTGATCCGTGACCCCGCGGTGCCACCCGCCCCGAACACGACGATGTTGCTCACGCCCCCAGGCTATGGACCGGGCCCGTCGCCCGTCGGCGGAACGGCGATCCCGCCCGGGTCAGTCAAGCAGCGCGGAGTAGACCAGCTGGCGCAGCTGCGGCCGGATGGGCCAGGTGCTCGACGGCAGCAGCTGGGTGAAGAAGAGCGCGGTGACCTCCTCCGCCGGGTCGACCCAGAACGCGGTGCTCGCCACCCCGCCCCAGTAGTACTCGCCGACGCTGCTCGGCACCCGGCTGGGGATCGGGTCGTCGACCACGGCGAAGCCCAGGCCGAAGCCGATCCCCTCCAGGGTGGTCTCCGCGAACCCGCCGGTGGAGAGGGTCTCCAGATCCTGCCCGGCGGGCAGGTGGTTGCGGGTCATGAAGCGCACGGTGCGCGGACCGAGCAGGCGTACGCCGTCCAGCTCGCCGCCACGCAGCAGCATCTGCGTGAAGCGGTGGTAGTCAGCGGCGCTGGAGATCAGGCCGCCGCCGCCGGAGAATAGGGCCGGCTTGTCGTACGCCAGGGCGCCCAGCTTGTCGTACCGCAACGCCCGGCCGGTGCGCGGGTCCGGCGCGTAGAGCGCGGCGAGCCGGTCGGCGCTGTCCCCCTGCACCCACCAGTGGGTGTCGGTCATGCCGAGCGGGCGGAAGATCCGGTCGGCGAAGAAGGCGTCCAGGCTCTGCCCGGACACCACCTCGACCAGCCGGCCGAGCACGTCGGTGGCGACCGAGTAGCCCCAGGCGGTGCCGGGCTGGAAGAGCAGCGGCAGCTCGCCGAACGCCTGGCAGGCGGTGGCCAGGTCGACGCCCGCGGGCGGGTACAGGTCGTAGCCGGCAGCCCGGTAGAGGCCGTCGACCACCGAGGTCTGCATGAAGCCGTACGTCAGGCCGGCGGTGTGGGTGAGCAGGTGCCAGACCCGGATCGGCTCGACCGCCGGCACCGTGTACGGCTTGAGCGCCGACCCCTTCGAGTAGACCCGCAGGTCGGCGAACTCCGGCAGCCAGCGGCTGATCGGGTCGGTCAGCTCGAACCGGCCCTCCTCCCACAGGATCATCGCCGCGACCGAGGTGACCGGCTTGGTCATCGAGTAGATCCGCCAGAGGGTGTCCGGCTCCACCGGCCTACCGGCCTCGGCGTCGCGCAGCCCGTACGTCGAGGCGTGGGCGACCTCGCCGCGGCGGGTGACCACCACCTGCCAGCCGGCTAGCCGGCCGTCGTCGACGTACCTGCCGAAGTGCTCGTCGATCCGCCCCAGCCGCGCCGGGTCAAAGCCGATCTGTTCCGGATCGATGCTCCGCGCCACAGTCACGCCGCCGAACCTACCGGCCGGTACGCCCCGCCGGAAGGGTCACGACACACCCATGTCGGTCCCCGTCAGTAGCCTGGCCAGATGCCGGAGCTGACTGAGGGCGCCACCTTCCGCCACGAGGACTGGTACGCCGAGGAACTGGTCGACCGGCACTTCGTCGGCTGCGAGTTCTTCCACGTCGACCTGACCGAGGCGGTCAGCCAACGGTCGGTCTTCACCGGGTGCACCTTCGGCAACGTGCGGTTCAACGCCTCCCGGCACGTCGACTCGGCCTTCACCCGCTGCGTGTTCACCCGGTGCAACCTCTTCGAGGCCGAGTTCACCGGCTGCAAGCTGGTCGGCAGCACCTTCGACCAGTGCGACCTGCGCCCGTTCGCTGTAACCGGCGGGGACTGGTCGTTCGTCGC
Source organism: Micromonospora deserti (assembly GCF_003236335.1). Classification (GTDB taxonomy): domain Bacteria; phylum Actinomycetota; class Actinomycetes; order Mycobacteriales; family Micromonosporaceae; genus Micromonospora; species Micromonospora deserti. Next base: position 491 of record NZ_POUB01000207.1, on the reverse strand, counting down.
GCTGCCGGGCGCCGACCTGCGCGGGGTGCGCCTCACCGACGTCCGGATGCGCGAGGTCGACCTGACCGGCGCCGACCTGACCGGCGCCACGGTCACCGGCGTCGACCTCTCCGGCGCCCAGCTGCACAGCTCGCGGCTGACCGGCGCCGACCTGCGGGGCAGCGACCTGACCGCGCTCGACCCGACCGTGGTGGAGCGGGCCGGGGCCCGCATCGACCCCGAGCAGGCCGTGGTGATCGCGCAGGCACTCGGCTTCCGGTTCGCCTGAGCCTCCTCGGGGTGCCGCCGACGCTCACGGGGCCGCCCGCCTGCGAGGCAGCTGGACATCGAACGGCGCGAGCGGCAACCCCCTTCCGGCTCGATGTCCGGTGCCGTACGGTAGCGGACTGGATACGCGTGACTGTCCTATCTGGCGTAACGGTCAAGCCAGCGCCCACATGAAACGAATCACAGTGGGCGTCGCGTCCGCCGGGGGACGGTCGGTGGGGGAG
>NZ_POUB01000206.1 GCF_003236335.1 Micromonospora deserti | reverse complement strand
GCGCGAGCACGGCGACCACCAGCGCGCCGGCCACGACGTCGTGCGGGGTGGGTAGGGTGGCGCGGTGGGTGAGCTTCAGCGCCTTGACGTGCGGCATGCCGGCGCGGTGCTGCGGTTCGAGCGGGAGAACCGGGCGTGGTTCGCGCGGTCGGTGCCGGACCGGGGCGACGACTACTTCGCCGGGTTCGAGGCGCGGCACGCGGCGCTCCTCGCCGAGCAGTCCACCGGCCGGTGCCACTTCCACGTCCTGGTCGACGACGACGGCGAGGTGCTGGGCCGGTTCAACCTGGTCGACGTCGCCGACGGCGAGGCCGAACTCGGCTACCGGGTGGCCGAGCGGGCCGCCGGGCGCGGGGTGGCGACCGACGGGGTCCGGCGCGTCTGCACGCTGGCCCACCAGGCGTACGGCCTGCGCCGGCTGACCGCCGTCACCACCCTGGACAACGCCGGCTCACTCGCGGTGCTCCGGCGCACCGGGTTCACCCCGGCCGGCGAGGTGACCCTCGACGGGCGTCCCGGGCTGCGGCACGTCCGCGACCTGACCGCCGGGCCGGTCGGCGACTGACCGGGGTCACAGCGCCCCGGTGGCGCCGGACATCCGCTGCCGGACGGCCTCCAGCGCCTCGAAGGCGTACGCCCAGTTGTGGCACTTGAAGCTGCGCAGCCCCTCGATCGGGGTGCGGCAGTCGGAGCAGCGCACCCCGGCGATGGCGGCCGGGATCTCGGTGTTGACGTACTTCCGGTCGCCGAGGATGACCGTCGCGATCATCATCCGGTCGTGCACCCCGGACAGCGCGGACGAGACGATGTCGTACCAGTTGACCCGGCGGCCGCACTTCGGGCAGTCCGGCTCGTCGCCGCTGACCCACAGCGGCGCGCCGATGCTGCGCAGCGGCATGCCGAGCAGCTTCTCGATCCGCCGCACGTCCGACTCGGAGGTGGTCCACCGGTGCCGGCCGGGCAGCGACGCGGGCGAGTCGTAGACGGCGCGGAACAGGACCGGGTCGACCTCCACGGTCTCGCGCTGGCGGATCATCGGCGTCCCCTCTCGACGGTCGTGGCCCCCACCGTCGACCGGGGCCGGCGGCGGGCTCAACCGGATCAACGACAGGACGCGTCGACCGACGGCGGTGTGCCGGCGACGCCCCGGCGTACCGCCTCGCTGGCCAGCCGGGACCGGCGGCGGTCGTCGTTCGTGGTCAGCCCGAACTTGTCGTACAGCCGGGAGAGGTGCTTCTTCACGGCGCTCTCGGTGATGTGCAGGGTGGCCGCGATCGCCCGCACCGCGGGCGGCTCGGGGAACGGCACCCCGCCCGCCAGGAACGGGCGGCAGAGCACGGTGACCACCTCCTGCTCGCGCGGGGTCAGGGCCGGCGGCGGGGGCGGTGGCTCGACGTGCACCGTCCGGGTGCTCGAATGCTCCGCCGGGGCGTGGAAGACCAGCCGGGCCGGGCCGATCTCCACCCGGTCCCCGTCCCGGAGGATCTGCGCCTGGCGTACCGGCGTGCCGTTGACCGTGGTGCCGTTGGTGCTGCCCAGATCCCGGATCGACCAGCCGGAGGGGAAGTGCTCGACCAGGGCGTGCAGGCGGGACACCAGCCGGCTGTCGATCGGCAGCTCGTTGCTGGGTGCCCGGCCGATGGTGAGCGCGCCGGCGGTCAACGAGACAAGGCGGACCGCACCGGCGGCGTAGACCTCGAAGTACCCGTCCACCACGTCTCCCGTCAGCGGCCGCAGTACGGCTCGGTCGTCGCGCTGGTCGGCTCCCCGGTCCGCGGGCCCGTCACGGTGGCGGTCGCCGCGGTGCACCCCGCCGTCAGCGGCGACGGCTCGGTCCACAGCTCGAACGGCTGCCCCTCCGCCCGCTGCCGACGCCCGGGCGGGCCGGCCGTGCCGGGGGCGGGACCGACCGCCAGGTCGACCGCCCAGGTACCGCCGTCGACCGCCACGTTGTCGCGGTACTGCTTCCACACCCAGACGTACGCCATGGTGGCCCGGCAGGTCGGCGACCAGTACTGCTTCACCGAGATCGCCCGCAACCCCCCGGCGTGTCCGTACGCGGACGGGCCGACCTGGTAGGCGTCGTCGTAGCACCGGCCGGGAGGCGCGTCGTCCCGGCTGGCCCGGCGTGGCTGCCCGGTGCCGAGCGCCCGGGCGGTGACCGGGGCGGCCCGCCCGGCCACGGCCAGCGCCAGCTCCGGCCGGCGGGGGCCCGGCGCGCGCGGCGTGAAGGTCAGCCGGACCTCGCACCGCTGGCCGGGGGCCAACCGGCGGGCGGTGCACTCCTCCGTGACGATCCGCAGGTCGTCGCCGTGCGGGCCGGCGACCGTCACCCCGGTCAGCCGCACCTCGCGGGCGCTGACGTTGCGGACGGTGACCGCTTGCTCGGTGGACTCGGCGTTCACCTCCTGGTCGCCGAAGGCCAGCTCCGGCACCTCCACCGGGTCGGGCGCCGGGCGGGCCGCCGACGCCGCGGTGGCCAGCACCGACACCACCATGACCAGCGCCCCGAGGCTGCGCGCCAGCGGAGGCCGGCGTTGCCCGGTCGCCCGCGGTGCGGTCGCGGTGAGGCCGTGGCCGAGGGCCGCCCGGCGGCGGGCGGTGAGCGAGAACCGGGGCGGTGGCGGCCGGTCGGCCGGCGTACTGTCCGGCCACCGGCCGGCGGTCCCGCCCGCGTCCCCGCCGCCCAGCACGAACGGGGTGACCGGCTGGTCGGCGGCCTGTTGGGCGCGCTGGAGGTCCTCGGCGAACGCCACCGCCGTCGGGTGCCGCCGCGCCGGGTCCTTCGCCATCGCCCGCTCCAGCACCGCGCAGACGGCGTCCGGTACGCCGGCCGGCCGCAGGTCGGGCACCGGGTCGGCGGCGATGCGGCGCAGCAGCCGCGTGGTGTCGTCCGTGCCGGCCCGCGTGGTGTCGTCCGTGCCGGCCCGCTCGGCCGTGTTCGGCGCGGCCGGATCGTCCGGTGCCTTTTCGGGCGCGGCATCCCCGGCGGCGTCCCTCGTTGCGGCGTCCCTTGTTGCGGCGTCCCCGCCCGCGGTGCCCCTGGCTGCCGCGTCCGGCGCGAAGGCGGGTGCGCCGTGGATCCAGTGCAGCACGGTCGAGGCGAGCGCGTAGACGTCGGAGGCGACCGAGGCCGGCTCGCCGCGCAGGACCTCCGGCGCCGCGTGCAGCACGCTGGCGGTCACCCGTCGCCGGCTGGCGCCCGGTTCCGCCGCGCGCGGGCGGGCCAGCCCGAAGTCGGCCAGCTTCGGCTCGCCGTACCCCGAGATCAGGATGTTCTCCGGCTTCACGTCGCGGTGCAGCACACCCGCCCGGTGCGCGGTCTCCAGTGCGCCCGCCACCGCGATCCCGCCGGCCACCGCCGCGGCCCACCGCCGCGCCGGCCCCTCCGCGCCGCCGGCGGCCAGGCGGTCGGCCAGCGAGCCGCCCTCCTCGTACGCCATCAGCAGGTACGGGTTGCCGCTGGCGGTCCGCCCGGCCTGGTGCAGGGTCACGATGTGCGGATGGTCGGATAGCCGGCCCAGCACCCGCAGCTCCCGCTCGAAGCGGGCCCGGGACGGGCCGTGCCAGTCGGCGGCGAGCACCTTGACCGCCACCCAGCGGGAGAAGTCGGGCTGCCAGGCCCGGTAGACCACCCCGAAGCCGCCCCGCCCGATCTCGACGGCGTCGCTGCACCCGGCCACGCCGAGGTCGAGCCCTGGGCCGGGGGCGGCGCCGCGGCGGGCCGCCGTCTGCTCTCTGTGGACCATGGTTGGCCCATTATGACCGATACGTGGATCAGGGTCGCCGCCCGGCCACTGTCCGTTCACCTGCCGGACACCGACCGGGCCGGCGGGCGCCCCCATTTCGCCGCCCGCCGGCCCAGGCTCAACCGGTGCCCGACACCCCCGTGGGGCTCAACCGCAGTGGTCGTCCCACTGAATCCAGGTCACGTCGGTGTACGCGATCGAGCCACCCCAGTCGATGCACTCGTTCGGCGCGTACACGTAGACGGGCCCGGCGTACTGGGTGTAGTACCCCTCGTCCTCGATCCAGTCGCCCCCGTTGGAGCGTTCGATCTGCGCGGACATGTACTCGCGCTTTCCCGGGGTGTTGGTGATGGTGACGACGCAGTTCCAGCCGCTGTTGTAGGTCAGGTAGACCGTCGCCCGGTCCATGTTGATGTTCATCTTGTCGATGACCCGGTAGCCGCTGCCGCAGGCGCCGTTGTACGCGGCGGCCTGGGCCGGGGCGGCGGCCACGGCGACGGTGCCGGCGGCCAGCGCGGCGACCGTACCGACGCTCGCCAGCGTTCGGGGGATGTTCATCGGGGTCCTCTCGTCGGTGGGCGCGGCCCTGCTCGGCAGGGGCCGCCCGGGGTGTGACCGGACGTCAGCAGACCGTGCTGGTCGAACCGCCCGTCGAGTTGAGGTAGCCGGTGACGTGCGTGCAGTGCGCCGCGGTCGGGGCGGGCGCGCCCCACAGCTCCGCCCGGGTGGTGTTGTTCAGCTGGCCCACGCCGTAGTCGGTGCCGCTGTCGCTGTGGTCGATGACGTGGACGTACAGGTCCCAGTTGGAGTGGGTGTTGCGGTACTGCTCCCACACGTAGATGTAGGCGTAGTTGTAGCCGCAGCCGTAGTACTGCTTGACCGACGCCGCGGACATGCCGCCGACGGTCAGCACCCGGGTGGTGCCGATCTGGCGGACGCTGGAGCAGCTGGCCGGCGTGCTGGCGAGTGCCGGCGACGCGTTGACCAGCGACGCGGCGGCCGCGGCGGTGACCGTGGCCGCGACGGCGAGAGTGCGGCGGAGGACTGACATGACGCCCTGCTTTCTCTGGTGGACCTGATCGAACTGCCCACCCAGCAGACCAGGCGCCGGGGCGGTGCCGGTAGGTGGCGAAGTGGCCACCTTTCTCTCCCCTCGGGGAGGCACGCCGGTCCGGCCACCGGTCCCTGGTGGTCAGTCTCGACCCGTCTCAGGTGGTGAGGTCGAGGTGGCGATCGTGGCAGGTGAGGGCGGCGGCCAGGGTGAGGGATGCGCGGTAGGGCCTGGCGGATCGCTCGTAGCGGATGGTGAACCGGCGGTAGCCGGTGAGCCGGGCGATGGTGCGTTCCAACGTGCCCCTTCCGGCGACTCTATCGATGTGTTTTGATTGTTACCGTCTGGTAGAAGAGGATCCTTCGCGTTTCTGGAGGTCGCCGTGACCCCCTTCCGACACCGCGCGCCACGGTCCCGTCCACCGCTCGTCCGCCGCCCATGCCGAGCCGTCGCCGCCGCCCTCGCCGCCGCTGTCACCGTCACGCTCGCCGGCGCTGTCCCGGCCGCGGCGGCGACGACCGCCCTGCGGCAGGTGATGTTCGTCGGCAACAACTGGGACGGCACCGTCGACGTCATCGAGGCCGGCGGCGACTACGCCCGGATCGGTCGGCTCAACGCCATCCCCGACCGGGCGGCCCGCCTCCGGGAGATCTACCGCGACCCGGTACGGCTGGCGTTCTTCCTCGGCATCCGGCTCGGCCCCGGCGAGGGCAACGACCAGTTCGTCGACGACATGTACACCACCCCCGACGGCAGTTCGCTGGTGATCTCCCGGCCCAGCTTCGCCGATGTCGTCTCCCTCGACCTGACCACCGGCGCCATACGGTGGCGGTTCCCCGTCTCCGGCTACCGGTCGGACCACATGGCTGTCTCGCCGGACGGCCGCCGGGTCGCGGTCTCCGCCTCCACCTCGAACATGGTGCACGTGCTCGACATCGTCACCGGTCGCGAGATCGGCTCGTTCCGGGCCGGCGACAAGCCGCACGAGAACGTCTTCACCGCCGACGGCCGGTACCTGTGGAACATGTCGATCGGCGAAGTCAACACCGCGCTCGACGCGCCCTGGCTCGACTGGACCAAGGGCGACCGTCGCATCACCATCGCCGACGCCACCACCTTCGACGTGGTCCGGGTCATCGACATGCGGGAGCGGCTGGACCGGTTCGGACGCGAGGATCTGTCCGACGCCGTACGCCCGGCCGTCTTCACCCCGGACGAGTCCACGCTCTACTTCCAGGTGTCGTTCTTCAACGGCCTGATCGAGTACGACGTGGCCACCGACGCGATCACCCGCATCCGCACCCTGCCGGCCGACCCGCGTACCGACCCCGACCGCACCACCTGGGTCAACGACTCGCGCCACCACGGGCTGTCGATGAGCCCCGACGGCACGAAGGTCTGCGTCGCCGGGACCATGGACGACTACGCCACCGTGGTGGACCGGGCCACCCTCCAGGAGGGTCCCCTGGTGCCGGCGAGCAAACCCTACTGGGCGACCGTCAGCGCCGACGGCCGGCACTGCGTGATCTCCGAGGCGGGTGCCGACCGGGTCAGCGCGATCGACTTCGCCACGGGGCAGCGGGTGGCGTCGGTGCCCGTCGGTGACCACCCGCAGCGGGTCCGCATCGGCCGGGTACCCGTCGGCTGGACCGCCCCCACCGGCTGAACGCTCTCCCCGACCCCCGGGCCCGGGCCGGGGCCCGGGGATCAGTGGGGCGTGCTGTCCGAGCGGGATGGGAACGGGTACCCGGCGGTTCAGCGTGGGGCGTGTCCGCAGGCCCCACGGCACGGCAGACCAGCCGGGACGCCTGGCGAATCTGGGCCAGAGCCGTGCGCAGGTCTGCCGGAGCGTCGCTCACTCATTCCGGGCCGTCTCCGGACCGGTGACCCGCCGCAGCAGCGGCAGCGTCGAGGCGATGATTCCCAGCGATACCGCCAACCCACCGGTGACCATGAGGTAGAACGGCAGGCGCGGCGGTAGCAGCGTGTAGCCCAGCTGCGCCCGTAGGAAGAGATGCGCGGCCAGGAACCCCATCCCGATCGCCACCGCCGCGACGACCAGCAGCGGCACCACGCTCTCCAACGCGACCACCCGGCGCAGTGTGCGCAGCTGCACCCCGGTGAGCCGCAGCATGCTGAACGGTCGCTTCCGGTCGCTCAGACCGCCGGCGACGCTCACCGCCAGGCTGCAGCCCGCGATCGGCAGGCTGGCCAGCATGACCACATTGGCCAGCTGCTGGAACTGCACCAGCTGCCGCGTGGAGGTGGCCTCCCACTCGCCGACGCTGGCCGGGAAGCGGCCCTGCGGAAACGCGGTCTCCAGCATCGTCCGGGCCCGCTCGAACGCGGACTGGCTGCTTGTGTCGACGACCACCGACAGGATCGGCAACCGGGAGACGTCCGCCGACGCGACGTTCGCGGCGCCCCAGACGTAGTCGTCGCTCGTCTGATCGAACGCGCGCCTGCCGATGAGGTCGCCGGCCACGGCTGCGACCTGCGCGTTGGCGGGGCAGCTGCCGAACACCACCAGGCGGGCGAGTTCAGCGCACGTGATCACGCCCTGCCACCCGTCCCGGTCGGGGTTGACGTGCACGAGCGCCACGCTGCGCACACCCGGGATCGCCGACAGTCCGGCCGGGATCTGGTCGACAGACGGCGCCGGGCCATCCTCCGGCCAGAAGATTTTCGACAGCGACGTCGCGGCCACGGAATCGGTACGCGGTTCGCCACGGTTGGCGACGAACGTGGTGATCGTGCCCGTCGCCACGCTGGTCACGAACAGCGCCACGATCAGCCCGCTCACCGACCGGAACCCCGCCTGCGGGTTGTCCGACAGCCGCCGTCCGGCGATGAGCGCTGCGGGCCGGCTCGCGCGTCCGGCCAGCACCCGCGCGCCGAGCATGGTCAGCCACGGCCCGGCCAGCACCAGCCCGACCAGGATCAGCACGAATCCGGAGATGTACGCGGTGATCTGGCCATTGGTGGTTTCGGGCCGCCGGCCGATGAAGTAGGTCAGCTCGACGAGCCCGACGACCAGCGGGATCAGCCGCCACGCGCGCGGCGGGCGGGGCGTCACCCGCCGGCTCACGCCCAGCGGTGAGATCTGCACCCGGCGCAGCGCAAGCCAGGAAGCCACCACAGCACCGACCGGGATGCCGAGCGCGACCAGCAGCACATCGACGACATTGAGCGACAGGTCGGAGGTGAAGAAGGGCTCGCCGGTGAACGGGATCGCGGCGAGTCCTGGCCGGAACGCGAGGAACAGGCCGAACCCGGCAACGGTCCCGGCGGCAGCCGCGAGTGTCGACTCGACCGCCGAGATCACCGAGATCTGCCGCGGCGTCGCACCGATCAGCCGCATCGCGGCGAAGCGCTGCTCCCGGCGGGTGGCGGCGAGGCGGGTCGCGGTGCCGATGAAGATGAGCACCGGGAAGAGCAGCGAGGCCGCCACGACGGACAGGGTGAGCGTCATGGCACTCGCGTTGAGCCCGATGAAGCAGCCGTTGCAGTCGCTCGGGTCGGTGGTCATGATCTGCGTGACCTGCTGGGCCCCCAACTGCTCCAGCTCTGCCGGGGTCCGCCCGATGACGATGAGCAACGAGTCGGGGGAAGGCAGCCCCGACCGGCCGATGACGCCGATCTCATGGCCGGGGAAGCGGTCGCCGAGCTCGGCGGCGGGCGTGGTGTGCAACAGGTCGGCGAGCGCGGGAGAGACGTAGAACTCGCCCGCCCCGGGCAGGTGCGGGATGCCCGGCGGGACGGGAGCGTCCGGGCCCAGGGCGGCGACCTCGATGCGGCCGATGGACTTGCCGCGGAAGTAGTCCTCCCGCACCATCCACCACATCGGATCAGCAGAGGTGGACGCCGGAGCGACGGCGGAGTTGAGCCAGGCGTACCGAAGGTTCTGCGCACCGACCGCGTTCATGCCGGCGAGCGCCGTCAGGAGCATGCCGACGCCGAGCGCCACTGCGGTAGCGATGATGACGAGCCGGGTCGCGGCCTCCCGCCCGCCGGCCAACGACAGCCGGACGCCGAACCGGATCATGAGTGCACCAGCGCGTTCACCCTGCCGTCGCGCACGATGACCTGCCTGTCGGCGTATGCGGCGACGCGGGCCTCGTGGGTGACGAGAACGACGGTGGTGCCCTGCGCGCGAGCCGAGGAGACCAGGAGATCCATGACCTGCTCGCCGGTCAGCGAGTCGAGCGCCCCGGTCGGCTCGTCGGCGAACAGCGCCCCGGGCCGGGCGACCAGCCCTCGGGCCAGCGCGACCCGCTGCGCCTGTCCGCCGGACAGCTCACCGGACCGGCGCCGCTCCAGCCCGGCCAGGCCGAGCCGCTCGAACCAGGGCCGCGCCTCCGCGAGCGCAGCTGCCCGCTTGATGCCGCCGAGCAGCAGCGGCAGTGCGACATTCTCCTCCGCGGTCAGCTCCGGCACGAGCTGTCCGAACTGGAACACGAACCCGAAATGGTCCCGACGCAGGACGCTGCGCTGGTTCTCACTGAGGGTGTCGATCCGGCGGCCGTCGAAGTGGATCTCGCCGGCGTTCGGTACCAGGATCCCGGCCAGGCAGTGCAGCAGCGTGGATTTCCCGGAGCCGCTCGGGCCCATGATGGCGACGATCTCGCCCGGGGCCACCGAGACGCTGGCGCCCCGCAGCGCCGGGGTCTCGCCGAAGGACAGGACGACGTCCCGTGCCTCGATCGCCTTCATCCCCGTACCACCGCTCGAAGGGCGTCCAACCGGGCGACCGTGGTGTCGATCCAGTGCAGGTCAGCCTCCAGGTGGAACAGGCCGTGGTCGGCCAGCATGGTGTCGACGAGGTTGCTTGTGCGCTTGATCTCGGTGAGCTCCTTCATCCGCCGCAGGTGCGCGGCGCGCTGGATGTCGAGGTACTCCTCGGCGGGGCGGCCGAGCATGAGCGCCAGCACGACCTTGGTGAACAGCACGGTCTGGAGGTTGGGCTCGGCCTCGACCGGTTCGGTCAGCCACGACTCGACCTCGGTCGCGCCCCGCTCGGTGATGACGTAGCGCTTGCGCTCTGGGCCTACGCCCGGCTCGACCTCACCGATCACGATCTTGCCGTCCCGGGCGAGGCGGCCGAGGGTCGAGTAGACCTGGCCGAACGGCAGGGGCTTGCCCCGGCTGAAGAAGGTGTCGTAGTCCCGTTTGAGGTCGTAGCCGTGGCTGGGCTCGCGTTCGAGCAGGCCGAGAAGGGTCATGGGAACACTCATACCGGCACCATACCCTGAGTGTATACCTCCAGTATATATCCCGGGCGTACGTCGATGACGTTAGCGAAGAGGCGCGGCGGTTTCTAGAGTCGGCCCGGGCCGACGACGACCCGCTCTACGCCGCGTACGTCCTGGTCCTGGTGCTCGGTCTGCGGAAGGGCGAGATGCTGGGGCTCACGTGGGCCGACGTCGATCTCGACGCGGGGGAGTTGACCATCGACCGGCAGCTCCAGCGGGTCGGTGCCGAGTTGCTCCACCGGGAGACGAAGACGGCCGCGTCGGACGCCACCCTGCCGCTGCCGGACATTTGCGTCGTGGCGCTCGATCGCCGTCGCACCGCGCAGACCGCCGCCCGGGACGCCGCTGGTCATGCCTGGCAGCCCTCGGACCTCATCTTTACCACCCGTTACGGCCGGCCGATCGAGCCGCGCAACTTCAACCGGTTCTGGGACCGGCGCTGCGACGCGGCCGGTGTCCGGCGGATCACCGTCCGAGACGCCCGGCGGACCTGCGCCTCGCTCCTGGCCGACCTGGACGTGCATCCCCGGGTGGCGATGCAGATCCTTCGGCACGCTCAGTTCGCCATCACCATGGAGATCTACACGGTGGTCTCCTCGGCGGCCACCCGTGACGCGCTCAAGCGGCTCGGCAACGCGCTGGACCGGTGAAGGACCCACCACCCATTCCCTCTGTCCACGCTAGGCCGGTCGCGCCGGTCCCCCTCGCTAAGGGACGTCTCGTAACTCGGTCGGGCGTCCATGGTGGATCATGTCAGGGTGCAGGTGATCTCGGCGGCTCGCCCGGAGTGGATCTTCCCGTTCACCGGGCTGCAGCCCGCCCAGTTCCGCAGGC
>NZ_POUB01000205.1 GCF_003236335.1 Micromonospora deserti | reverse complement strand
GCCCCCGCCCCCTCCCCGTCGATCATGCAGTTGTGGTGCCCGACAAAGGCCCCGTACCACCACACGCCGCCCACCACAAGTCCATAATCGACGGGCCGGCCGGGGGTCAGAGGCGTTCGAAGCCACGGAAGAGCTCCCAGTCCGTCACGGCGGCGTCGAAGGCGGCGAGCTCCACCCTTGCCTGGTTGGCGTAGTGGGCGACGACCTCGGCACCGAAGGCGTCCTCGGCCAGCGCGGAGGACCCCCAGAGGGTGAGGGCGTCGCGCAGCGTGCCAGGCACGCGGTCGGCCGTCGCGTCGTCGTAGGCGTTGCCGGTGCACTCCTCGCCCAGCTCCAGCTCGCGCTCGATGCCGTGCACCGCGCCCGCGACCAGCGCCGCGATCGCCAGGTACGGATTCACGTCGGCGCCGGGCACCCGGTTTTCCACCCGCATGCCCTGCCCATGCCCGACCAGCCGTAGCGCGCAGGTGCGGTTGTCGGTGCCCCAGCGCAGCGCGGTCGGCGCGAACGACCCGGGCTGGTAGCGCTTGTAGGAGTTGATGTTCGGGGCGAAGAAGAGGCTGAACTCGCGCATCGTGGCGAGCAGCCCGGCCAGCACCCGCTGCCCGGTCACCGACAGGTGCGCCGGCCCGTCGCCGGGCAGCACCGAACGGCCGGCGGCGTCCCGCAGCGAGAAGTGGATGTGGCAGGAGTTGCCCTCCCGCGCGTTCGGCTTCGCCATGAAGGTGATCGACATGCCCTCCTGGGCGGCGATCTCCTTCGCCCCGTTCTTGTAGATGACATGGTGGTCGGCGCAGGCCACCGCCTCGTCGTAGCGGAAGGCGATCTCGTGCTGGCCGAGGTTGCACTCGCCCTTGGCGCTCTCCGGGGTCAGCCCGGCACCGGCCATCTCGGTGCGGATCCGGCGCAGCAGCGGCTCCACCCGTGCGGTGCCCAGCAGCGAGTAGTCCACGTTGTACTGGTTGGCCGGGGTGAGGTCGCGGTAGGCCCGCCGCCAGGCGTCCTCGTACGAGTCGCGGAACAGCACGAACTCCAACTCGGTGCCGGCGTACGCGGTGAGCCCGTGGGCGGCCAACCGGTCCAGCTGCCGGCGCAGGATCTGCCGCGGCGAGGCGACCACCGGGCCGGAGCCGTCCAGCCACTCCAGGTCGGCGAGGAGCATGGCCGTGCCCGGCTGCCAGGGCACCCGGCGCAGGGTGGCCAGGTCGGGCACCATGGCGAAGTCGCCGTAGCCGCGTTCCCAGCTCGACATCGCATACCCGTCGACGGTGTTCATGTCGACGTCGACGGCGAGCAGGTAGTTGCACCCCTCGCTGCCGTGCGCGACCACCTCGTCGAGGAAGTACGGGGCGTGAAACCGTTTGCCCTGCAACCGGCCCTGCATGTCGACCAACGCCAGCACCACGGTGTCGATCTCGCCGTTGGCGCTGGCGACCCGCAACTCTCCCAGGGAGAATGGGGTTCTGCTCATCAGCGGGCCTCCATCACCAAGGTCTACTGGCAAACCGGATCACCGTCAATGCCCCCGGCGTGGGCGGCGGCGCGGATCAGGCGAGGACCAGGCCCAGGACCCACACGGCGGCGACGAGCAGACCGGCGAGGAACTCGACCAGCATCGACAGGCCAGCCGCCGCCACCGCGTGCTTCGTGGCCGGCCACGCCAACCGGGAGTCGCCCAGCCGCAGCCGCTCCGCCGCCCACACCCCGCCGACGAAGCCCACCACCAGCCCGACCACCGGGACGACGAAGAAACCGACCAGGCCGAGCAGCCCGCCGGCGAGCAGGGACGAGGTGGGCACGCCGGTGCGCTTCAGGTTCCGCCCCGGCCAGGCGTACTTCACCACCGTCCCGCCGGCGGCCACCACGGTCGCCGCGGCCAGCACCAGCCAGCGCCCGCTTCCGGCGCCGCCGAAGATCGCCCAGACCAGCACCCCGCCCCAGCACAGCGGCAGTGCCGGCAGGCCGGGAAGCACCACGCCGGCGAGCCCGGCGAGGATGGCCAGCCCGGCCAGCACCGAGACCAGCGCCTGGGTGTCTGTCAGGCTCACGCCGCCCCACCGCGCCCGATCATGCCGCCGACCCGCGCAACCGGGCGGTGATCTCGGCGGCCGGCACCGGCGGGCCGAAGAACCGACCCTGCCCGGTGTCGCAGCGTAGCGCCCGCAGCCGCTCGACCTGGACCGGCGTCTCCACCGCCTCGGCGGTGACCCAGAGTTCCAGCGCGTGGGCCAGCCGGACCAGCGCGTCCACGATCCGCTCGTCCCGGTGGTCGACCGCCGCCTCGGGCCCGTCGCCGCGGATGCCCTCTACGAACGGCCCGGCCAACTTGACACAGTGGATCGGCAACCGGCGCAGGTACGCCAGGTTGGAGTACCCGGTGCCGAAATCGTCGATCGCCAGCCGTACGCCCAGCGCGGCCAGCCGGTGCAGCGACCGCAGCGGCTCCCCGGCGGTGCCCATCACCGCGCTCTCGGTCAGCTCCAGCTGCAACAGCTCAGCCGGGAGCCCGCAGGAGGCCAGCGCGTCGGCGACGGTGTCCACGATGGCCGGGTCGTCGGCCTGCCGGGCGGCCAGGTTGACGCTCACCACGAGCCGGGTCCCGGGGAACTCCCGCCGCCACGCCTCGGCGTCGCGGCACGCCTGCCGCAGCACCCACTCCCCCAACCGGACGATCAGGCCGGTCTCCTCCGCCAGCCCGATAAACCGGTCCGGGCCGATCAGCCCCAGCTCCGGATGCTGCCAGCGGACCAGCGCCTCGACCGCCAGCATCGAGCCCTCCAGCAGGGACACGATCGGCTGGTAGTGCAGCACGAACTCGCCCCGGTCCAGGGCCGCCGGCAGCCCGGCGACCAGTGCGGAGCGGGCGATGTCCCGGGCGCTGCGCTCCGGGTCGTAGACCGCCCACCGACCCCGGCCCTCCGCCTTGGCCCAGTAGAGGGTGGTGTCGGCGGCCTTCATCAGCTCCAGGGCGCTGGTCCCGCCGACCGGGCTATCGACGATGCCGATGCTGGCCGAGACGGCGAGCTGCTGGTCTGCGACGTGCACCGGGGCGGCGACCGCGGCCAGGGCGGCGTCGGCGACGGCCACCGCGTCGTCGAGCCCGTCGCCGTCGTCGACCAGGATGACGAACTCGTCGCCGCCCATCCGGGCGACCAGGTGCCCGCGGCCCGCGACGCACTCGGCCAGCCGCCGGGCGATCACGATCAGCAGTCGGTCCCCGAGGTCGTGGCCGAGGCTGTCGTTGATCGCCTTGAATCCGTCGAGGTCGAGGAAGCAGACCGCGACCCGGCGCCACGGATCGGCGGTGTCCAGGATCTGCCCGAGCGTGTCGAAGAACAGCGTCCGGTTGGGCAGGCCGGTGAGCGGGTCGTGCAGCGCCTGGAAGCGCAGTCGCTGCTGGAGTTCGTACCGCTCGGTGATGTCCTCGATCATCGCCACGGTGAACCGGGGCCGACCGTCGTCGTGCCGGATCAACGAGACGGCCAGATCCGTCCAGACGACGCTGCCGTCCTTGCGGTAGTAGCGCTTCTCCACCCGGGCCGAGTCGTGCTTGCCCTCGATCAGCTCCTGGTAGAGCTCCCACATGCCGGCCGCGTCGTCGGGGTGGAACAGCGCGGCGACGTTGAACTCCCGCAGCTCCTCGATGGAGTAGCCGAGCATGTCCGCGAACGGCTGGTTGACGTCGATGATCTGACCGTCGACGCCGGCGATACCGATCCCGATCGCCGCCCCGGTGAAGACCGCCCGGAACCGCGCCTCGCTGTCGCGCAGGGCCTGCTCGACGGCGTCCCGGGCCTGCCACGCCGAGCGGGCGATCCGCTCCTGCTGAGAGAAGGTGCGATCGCGCAGCGCCCGGGCGAACCCCTCGGCGAGCCCGCCCTGCAACGCGGCGACCCGCTCGGCCACCGCGCCCTGCTCGGCCACGGCGGGCAGTACCCGGGCGAGGAAGCCGTCGCCGAGCGACCGCACCGACCAGTCGAGCACCCGCGGCTCGGTCAGGTGTGCCTCGACCAGCGCCCGCCCGACCTCCTCCCCCGCTCGCGCGGAGAACGGCTCGGCGAGCAGGGCCTGGGCCAGCCGCACGGTGTGCGCGAGCAGCAGCCACTCGGTCTCCGCCGCGCTCAGCGGCACGAAGCCGAGCCGGCGCACCGCCCGGGCCCACTCGGCCGCGTACCCCTGGGCGCCCGCCCGGCTGAACGCGTCGCCGACAGGATCCGGGACGGCGGCCACCGGATCAGCCGGCGGGCTGGTCGTACCGGGCGACGCCGCCGAAGGCACCGAACCGCTCCGGGTTGGCGTCCACGTCGGACGGCGAGTCGGGGCGCCACAGCTCCATGTGCACCACGCCTGGCTCCAGGATCGTCCAGTCGCCGAAGTAACCGGTGATCTCGGCCCAGGAGCGCAGGGTGATCTCGGTGTCGGTACGCGCCGAGAGCCGCTGCGCGTCGAGCATCTCCTGCGGCTGGTCCTCGTACGTGGAGTGGGAGATCACCAGGTGGCTGCCCGGCGCGGCGGCGGCCCGCAGGGTGGCCAGGATGTCGCCGGGCCGGTCGGCGTCCGGGACGAAGTGCACCACCCCGGCGAGGAGGATGCCCAGCGGCCGGTCGAAGTCGAGCAGCCCCAGCTTGCGGGCCTCGGTGAGGATCCGCTCCGGGTCGCGCAGGTCGGCCTGGATGACCCCGGTCAGGTCGTTGCCGGCCAGCAGCTCCCGGCTGTGCGCCACCGCGACCGGGTCGATGTCCACGTAGACGACCCGGGCCTTCGGGTTGGCCGTCTGGGCGACCTCGTGCACGTTGCCCACGGTCGGGATGCCGGAGCCGATGTCGAGGAACTGGTCGATGCCGGCGTCGAGCAGCACCCGCACGGCCCGGCGCAAAAACTCCCGCCCGGCGCGCATGGTGGCCGCGAGGTTCGGGGTCATGCTGGCGATCTGCTCGGCGAGCTGCCGATCGATCTCGAAGTTGTGGGCACCGCCCAGGAAGTAGTCGTACACCCGGGCCGCGCTCGGCCGGGAGAGATCGATCTCGGCGGGAATTCCGTCCGGCATCTGCACTGCTGCACCCCAAGTTATCGCCGCGGTGCGGGAGGGATCCGGTGTCGAGGGCGCGTGCGGAGACGCGGCGGCCCACCGGCCGACCCGCGGGTCGTGTGCTCCGCACCACTCTAGGCCCCGAGGTCCACTAAGGGAGATCCCCGTCCCCCGGGTCGTCGGCCCGACCGGTGTCCGTCACGGACGGGAACCGGCCGGCAGACCCCGCGCGGCGGTCACGGGGCGGGTCAGGCGGGCGCCTCCAGCAGCAGCGAGATGCCCTGCCCGACGCCGACGCACATGGTGGCCAGCGCCCGCCGCCCGTCGCGGCGGCGCAGCTCCAGCGCGGCGGTCAGGGCGAGCCGGGCGCCGCTGGCGCCGAGCGGATGCCCCAGCGCGATCGCCCCGCCGTTGGGGTTGACGTGCTCGGCGTCCTCCGGCAGGCCCAGCTCGCGCAGCACCGCGACGGACTGCGCGGCGAACGCCTCGTTCAGCTCGATCACGTCGACCGCGTCGAGGCCGATGCCGTGCCGATCCAGCAGCTTGCGGGTGGCCGGCACCGGGCCGACGCCCATGATCCGGGGCGGTACGCCGGCCGCGGCGGCCCCGCTGATCCGGGCCAGCGGGGTGAGGCCGTGGCGGGCGACGGCCGCCTCGGAGGCGACCAGCAGCGCGACCGCGCCGTCGTTGACGCCGGAGGAGTTACCCGCGGTCACCGTGCCGCCCTCGCGGAACGGGGTGGGCAGCGCGGCGAGCTTCTCCAGCGACGTCTCCCGGGGGTGCTCGTCCACCTCGACCAGCCGGGTACCGGTGCGGCCCGCGGGCACGCTCACCGGCACGATCTCCTCGGCGAACCGGCCGTCGGCCTGCGCCTTGGCGGCCCGCTGCTGCGACCGGTACGCGAACTCGTCCTGCTCGGCGCGGCCGACGCCGTACTCGGCGGCGACGTTCTCCGCCGTCTCCGGCATCGAGTCGATGCCCCAGTGCTTCGCCATCCGCGGGTTGACCAGCCGCCAGCCGATGGTGGTGTCGTAGACCTCCGCCGCCCGGGAGTACGCCGTCGTGGCCTTCGGCAGCACGAACGGCGCGCGGCTCATGCTCTCCACCCCGCCGGCGACCACCAGGTCGGCCTCACCGGCCACGATCGACCGGGCCGCGGTGGCCAGGGCGTCCAGCCCGGAGCCGCAGAGCCGGTTGACCGTGCTGCCGGGCACCTGCTCGGGCAGGCCGGCGAGCAGCGCCGCCATCCGGGCCACGTTACGGTTGTCCTCGCCGGCCTGGTTGGCGCAGCCCAGGATCACGTCGTCGACCCGCGCCCAGTCCACCGCCGGGTGGCGGGCGGCCAGCTCGCGGATCACGTGCGCGGCCAGGTCGTCGGGGCGGACGCCGGCCAGCGCGCCGCCGTACCGGCCGATCGGGGTGCGGACACCGGCCACCAGGTATGCCACGGTCATCGCGAGTCCTTCGGGGGTGGGAAGGGCGAAGCGGGAACGTCCTCCGGGTCGCGGGGGACCCTCCGGCCGCCAGGATATCCAGGCCCGCAGCGGATAGGTTGTCGGCATGGCCCGGGCCCAGTTCAGCGCAGAGACCAGCGGCGGCGGAGAGTTCGTCCGCCAGCCCAACCGGTTCACCGACCGGGTCACCCCGCACTCGACGTCGCCGCCGGGCGGCGGGCCGGACGAGCAGGGCCGCTGGCCGCTGGAGGCCGGCCGCTACCGGCTGATCTGGTGCCGGGCCTGCCCGTGGGCGCACCGGGCCCGGATCGTGCGCAGCCTGCTCGGGCTGGAGGACGTGATCTCGTTGGGCACGGTCGACCCGATCCGGGACGAGCGGGGCTGGCGGTTCACCCTCGACCCGGACGGCTTCGACCCGGCGCTCGGCATCGGCTTCCTCTCCGAGGCGTACCTGGCCACCGACCCGGACTACACCGGGCGGGTGACCGTGCCGGCGCTGGTCGACACGCTCACCGGGCGGGTGGTCACCAACGACTATCCGCAGCTCACCCTCGACTTCTCCACCGAGTGGCGGCGGTTCCACGCGCCGGACGCGCCGGATCTCTACCCCGTGGAGCTGCGCCCGGAGATGGACGCGTTGATGGCGGAGATCCACCGTGACGTCAACAACGGCGTCTACCGGTGCGGCTTCGCCACCTCGCAGGCCGCGTACGAGGAGGCGTACCGGGCGCTCTTCGCCCGGCTCGACGCGCTGTCGGAGCGGCTGGCCGGGCGGCGCTACCTGATGGGCGACGCGATCACCGAGGCCGACGTGCGGCTGTTCACCACCCTGATCCGCTTCGACGTGGCGTACCACGGGCACTTCAAGTGCAACCGGCAGAAGCTGACCGAGATGCCGGTGCTCTGGGCGTACGCCCGGGATCTGTTCCAGACCCGGGGCTTCGGTGAGACGGTCGACTTCGACCACATCAAGCGGCACTACTACGCCACCCACACCGAGATCAACCCGACCGGCATCGTGCCGCTGGGCCCTGACACCTCCGGCTGGACCAGCCCGCACGGGCGTGCCTGAACCGCGCCGGGCCGGCCCGACCACGACCGTCACCCGGGCCGCCGCCGCGTCGGCCGCCGCCGGCTGCATCCTCGCCGGCGCGGTCGCCGTGACGGTCGCCGTGGTCGCCGGTCCGGGTCCGGGTCTGACCGGGTACGTCAGCGAGGCCGGCGTCGCCGACAGCGCGTACGCCCCGACGTACCGGATCGGGGTCTTCGCCCTGGCCGCGGCGTTACTGCTGCTCGCCGCGGCGCTGCCGGCGGCGCTGCGGGCCGCGGCGGCGCTGCTGGTGCTCGGCGGCCTCGCCACGGCGCTCTCCGGCGTGGTGACGTGCAGCTCCGGCTGCCCGCTGCCGCCGTTCGAACGGGCCACCGTGGCCGACCTGGTGCACGGCGGGGCGAGCGTCGCGGCGACCGCCGCGGTGGTCTTCGCGATGCTGGCCGTCGTCTGCTCCACCGGGGCCGACCGGCTGTTGCGGCGGCTCGCCGCCGGGGCGGCGGCGGTGGCGTTGCCGCTGGCCGGGGCGGTCGGGCTGGCCATGCTGACCGTCGGGCGGGGCAGCCTGGTCGGCGGCCTGGAGCGGCTGCTGCTCGCGGTGGCCGCGGCCTGGGGGCTGGCCACGGCCACCGCCCTCGGCCTCGCCCGCGGGGAGCGGCAGCCGGGGCCGGACCTGACGGGCCGGACTCCGGGGAAACGACCCCTGTAAGGATCGTCACGGCAACCGATCCTTCCACCGCCAGGGTGTCCGGCGTAGCCTCGGCAGGCGATGACCAACGTCTGGCACCTCACCGTGCGCCTGTATGTCGACCTCCGACTGCAGGCCAGCGGCATCTGTCCGGCGCAGCCTCTTTCCTGACGCTGCCCTGACCGACCCGGACCCTTGGACATCTCATGGCTTCCGCCCTGCGCAAGATCCCCTTTTCCGTGCAGATCCTGCTCGGCCTGGCACTCGGCGTGGCGCTCGGCTTCCTCGCCCGCGCCACCGACTCGAGCTGGCTGACCAGCACCCTCGACACCGTCGGCGGCCTCTTCGTCCAGCTGCTCAAGCTGGCCGTGCCGCCGCTGGTCTTCACCGCCATCGTGGTCAGCGTGGTCAGCCTGCGCGGTGTGGCCAACGCCGCCCGGCTGGCCCTGAAGACCCTGCTCTGGTTCGGCGCCACCGCCCTGATCGCGGTGAGCGTCGGCATCGGCATCGGCCTGCTCACCGACCCCGGTCGCGGCGTCACCCTGGACACCGCCGCCGCGACCGCCCCGCAGAAGACCGGCTCCTGGACCGACTTCCTCACCGGCCTCGTGCCGACCAACCCGGTGGGCGCGTTCGTCGAGGGCAACGTGCTCCAGATCGTTTTCCTGGCCCTGGTCGTCGGCGCCGCCGCGCTGCTGGTCGGCGAGGCCGCCGAACCGTTCGTGGCGCTCAACCGCTCGCTGCTGGAGATCGTCCAGAAGGCGCTGTGGTGGGTGATCCGGCTCGCCCCGATCGGCACCCTGGGCCTGATCGGCAACGCCGTCGCCTCGTACGGCTGGGACCTGCTGGCCCCGCTGGCGAAGTTCACCACCGCGGTCTACGTCGGCTGCGCGATCGTGCTGTTCGTGGTCTACCCGCTGCTGCTGGTGGCGGCCGGCCGGCTCAACCCGCTGCGCTTCTTCGCCGGCGCCTGGCCGGCGATCGAGCTGGCCTTCGTCTCCCGCTCCTCGGTCGGCACCATGCCGGTGACCCAGCGCTCGGTCGAGCGGCTCGGCGTGCCCCGCGAGTACGCCTCCTTCGCGGTGCCGTTCGGCGCGACCACGAAGATGGACGGCTGCGCGGCGGTCTACCCGGCCCTGGCGGCGATCTTCGTCGCGCAGGTCTTCGGGATGGACCTCGGCGTCACCGACTACCTGCTGATCGCGTTCGTCTCGGTGGTCGGCTCGGCGGCGACCGCCGGCCTGACCGGCGCGATCGTGATGCTCACCCTCACCCTGAGCACGCTGGGCCTGCCGCTGGCCGGCGCCGGCCTGCTGCTGGCCATCGACCCGATCCTGGACATGGTCCGCACCGCCACCAACGTGGCCGGGCAGGCGCTGGTGCCGACCCTGGTCGCCGCCCGGGAGGGCACCCTCGACCGGGCCGCATACGACTCGGCCGGGCGGCGGGATCCCCTCGCCCCCGCCGACGCCGACGTCCGGCCCGCCCGCTCCGACGAGCTGAGCCCGGTACCCGCCTGAACCGGCTGATGCCGGCCTGAACCCGCCGCGCCCGAGGAGAGTCCCGCACCGATGGGCCCTCCTCGGCGTTGCGAGAGGATGACCCCCATGAGTGCCCTGTTCACGCCGCTGGCCCTGCGCGCGGTGACGCTGCCCAACCGGATCGCCCTCGCGCCGATGTGCCAGTACACCGCCGGCCCCGACGGCCTGCCCACCGACTGGCACCTGGTGCACCTGGGCGCCCGGGCGGTCGGCGGCGCCGGCCTGGTGCTGACCGAGGCCACCGCGGTGGTGCCGGAGGGGCGGATCAGCCCCCAGGACACCGGGCTCTGGTCCGGCGCGCACGTCGACGCGTGGCGCCCGGTGACCGCGTTCGTCGCCGCGCACGGCACGGTGCCGGCGGTGCAGCTCGCGCACGCCGGCTTCAAGGCCTCGACGTACCGGCCGTGGGCGCCGCGGCGGGGCGGGGTGCCGGACGCCGACGGCGGCTGGCGCCCCGTCGGGCCGGGTACCGAGCCGTTCCTGCCCGACTACCGGGTGCCCGCCGCGCTGGACGCCACCGGGATCGCCGGGGTGTTGGAGGCGTTCGCGGCGGCGGCCGCCCGGGCGGTGGACGCCGGCTTCGCCGCCGTCGAGATCCACGCCGCGCACGGCTACCTGCTGCACGAGTTCCTCTCCCCGCTGACCAACCACCGGACCGACGACTGGGGCGGGGACCGGGCCGGGCGGATGCGGCTGGCCCTGGACGTGGCCCGGGCGGTACGCGGCGCCGTCGGCGAGCAGGTGCCCGTGCTGGCCCGGATCTCGGCCACCGACTGGCTGCCGGGCGGCTGGACCGTAGAGGACAGCGTGGTGCTGGCCGCGGAGCTGGCCGGAGCCGGCGTCGACCTGGTTGACTGCTCCTCCGGAGGCGCCTCGCCGTCGGCCACGGTGCCGGCCGGCCCGGGCTACCAGGTGCCGCTGGCCGCCCGGGTGCGCCGCGAGGCCGGCGTGGCCACCGGCGCGGTCGGGCTGATCGTCGAGGCTGAGCAGGCCGAGCAGATCATCGCCGACGGCGAGGCCGACCTGGTGCTGCTCGGCCGGGAACTGCTGCGGGACCCGTACTGGCCGCACCGCGCCGCCGCCAAACTCGGCGCCACCCCCGCCTGGCCCGCCCAGTACCTCCGCGCCGCCTGACCGCCCCGGTCAACCGCGCGCCACCCCCGGTTGATCATGAGGTTAGCGGGGCGCTATGC
>NZ_POUB01000204.1 GCF_003236335.1 Micromonospora deserti | reverse complement strand
GCCCACCCCTCGGCCCGCTCCAGTCCGGCAGGCAGGTACGACACCCCCGAGTCGATCCGCTCGGCGACCCGCTCGCACCAGGCGATCTCCGCCTCGGCCCGGGCCATCCAGAGCTCGAACATCCACCCCACGTGCACCGGCTTGGTCTCGCGCATCCAGTCGGAGTTCACCGACGTGCGCATCCACTCGACGCCGGCGCGGAGCAGGTTCGCCCGGTTGCGCAACGCGGCCGACGCCTCCTCGCGGGGCAGCGCGGGCAGGAACGAGAAGGCCGCCGCGAAGGGGTCCGCCGGCTCGTGCAACTGCCACCAGAGTCCGCGCAGCAGGGACTCGAACTCCTCGTCTCCCTTGGCGGTGACCTCGTACGTGGTCCGGGCCGGGCGGGCACCCACCTGCTCGGTGGCCACCTCGCGCAGCAACCCCTCCTCGGTCAGCTTGCGCAGCGCGTGGTAGATCGATCCGGGCTGCACGTTGGCCCACTTGTCGGCATTCCAACTGAGCAGCTCGCGGCGCACGTCGTAGCCGTGCACGGGCTGCATCCAGCGGACCAGCCCCAGGATCATCATTCGGGTCGGAGACACCGAACAAGCGTAATAAACAAGTTTGACTAAGGCTCGGCGGAACAGTGCGGCATCCCACACTGAGCGATCGTTAGGGCCGTCAGAGTGGCCGATACACTCCCGGTCAACGACCTCCCGGGAGGAGCCCCAAGGTGCGCAAGGTACTCATCGCAAACCGCGGCGAGATCGCCGTCCGCGTCGTCCGCGCCTGCCGCGACGCCGGCCTGGACAGCGTCGCCGTCTACGCGGACTCCGACCGGGACGCCCTGCACGCCACGCTCGCCGACGAGGCGTACGCCCTGGGCGGGGACACCGCGACCGACACGTACCTGCGCATCGACAAGTTGCTGGAGGTGGCCGCCAAGGCCGACGCCGACGCCGTGCACCCCGGATACGGCTTCCTCGCCGAGAACGCCGACTTCGCCCAGGCCGTCGTCGACGCCGGGCTGACCTGGATCGGCCCCACCCCGCAGGCCATCCGGGACCTCGGCGACAAGGTCACCGCCCGGCACATCGCCCAGCGCGCCGGCGCTCCCCTGGTACCCGGCACCCCGGACCCGGTCGGCAGCCCCGACGAGGTGATGGCGTTCGCCGTCGACCACGGCCTGCCGGTCGCCATCAAGGCCGCCTTCGGCGGCGGCGGGCGCGGGCTGAAGGTGGCCCGCACCATGGAGGAGATCCCGCAGCTGTTCGAGTCGGCCACCCGGGAGGCGATCGCCGCGTTCGGCCGGGGCGAGTGCTTCGTCGAGCGATACCTGGACAAGCCCCGCCACGTCGAGGCGCAGGTCCTGGCCGACCAGCACGGCAACGTGATCGTGGTCGGCACCCGGGACTGCTCCCTGCAGCGGCGGCACCAGAAGCTGGTCGAGGAGGCGCCCGCACCGTTCCTCACCGATGCCCAGCGCGCCCAGATCCACGACAGCGCCAAGGCGATCTGCCGGGAGGCCGGCTACCACGGCGCCGGCACGGTGGAGTACCTGGTCGGCGTCGACGGCACCATCTCCTTCCTGGAGGTCAACACCCGGCTCCAGGTCGAGCACCCGGTCACCGAGGAGACCGCCGGCATCGACCTGGTCCGCGAGCAGTTCCGCATCGCCGACGGCGAGAAGCTGCGGTTCACCGAGGACCCGACCCCGCGCGGGCACTCCATCGAGTTCCGGATCAACGGCGAGGACCCGGGCCGCAACTTCCTCCCCGCTCCGGGCACGGTGACCGCGCTGCGGCTGCCCACCGGCCCCGGCGTCCGGGTGGACACCGGCATCTCTGCCGGCGACGTCATCGGCGGCAACTTCGACTCCCTGCTGGCCAAGGTGATCGTCACCGGCGAGACCCGGATGGAGGCCCTGGAGCGGGCCCGCCGGGCGCTGGACGAGATGGTCGTCGAGGGGATGGCCACCGCCCTGCCGTTCCACCGGCTGGTCGTCCGCGACGAGGCGTTCACCGCCGAGCCGTTCGCCGTGCACACCCGGTGGATCGAGACCGAGTTCGCCAACACCGTTCCGCCGTTCACCGCCGCCGCCGGCGCCGCCGAGGCGCCGGCCGAGCGGGAGACCGTCGTGGTCGAGGTGGGCGGCAAGCGGCTGGAGGTGACGTTGCCGGCCGGCCTCGGGGCGGGTACGGCCACCGCCGCGCCGGCCGCGAAGAAGCCGGCCCGCCGGGGCGGCGGCGCCAAGGCGGGCACCGCGGTCAGCGGCGACGCGCTCACCTCCCCGATGCAGGGCACCATCGTCAAGATCACGGTCGCCGACGGGGACAGCGTGGCCGAGGGCGACCTGGTTGTGGTGCTGGAGGCGATGAAGATGGAGCAGCCGCTGCACGCGCACAAGGCCGGTACGGTCAGCGGCCTCACCGCCGAGGTCGGCGCGGTGATCAGCGCCGGCGCGGCGATCTGCACCATCTCCTGACGGCGCCCGGGGCCCGCGCGGACCGGACCGGCTGACCGTCGGCGACCGGCCCGGGGATCCTCACCGGAGGGCGTCCGCGGCCACCGCGCGGACGGCGGCGGTGAGCGCGGCGAGGACGGCCGAGTCCAGCCGCCAGTGCTGCCAGTACAGCGGGATGTCCACCTGCCGGCCGGGGGCGATGTCCACGCAGTGCCCGGCCGCCAGGTCGTCCGCGGCGATCCGCTCGGGCACCAGCCCCCAGCCCAGCCCGAGCCGGATCGCGGCGCTGAAGGCGGGCACCGACGGCACGTAGTGCACCGGCGGGTCGAGCGCCCGGCCGGTCACCGAGCGCAGGAACCGGTGCTGCACCCGGTCCTTGCGGTCGAAGACGACGACCGGCGCGCCGGCCAGGGCGGTGGCGGTGAGCCCGTCGGTGAAGTGGGCGGCGACCAGCGCCGGCGCGGCCAGGGCCCGGTAGCGCATCGCGCCGAGGCGCAGCACCCGGCAGCCCTGGACCGCCTCGCGCTGGGCGGTCACCGCTGCGGTCACCGAGCCGTCCCGGAGCAGTTCGGCGGTGTGGTCCTGGTCGTCCTGCCGGATGTCGAAGCAGAGCCCGAGGCCGTCGGGCAACCGGGCCAGCGCGGCGGGGAACCAGGTGGCGAGCGAGTCGGCGTTCACCACCACCGCCACCCGGGTGCGGGCGCCGCCCCCGGTGAGCGGGCCCCGGGCGTCCGCCAGCGCCTCCCGCTCCAGCAGGACGAGCTGTCCCGCGAGGCGGAGCAGCGGCGCTCCCGCCGCGGTGGCCACGCACGGGCGGGTCCGCCGGACCAGCACCTGGCCGACGGACTCCTCCAACGCCTTGATCCGCTGACTGACCGCGGACGGGGTGACGTGCAGCAGCCGGGCCGCCGCCTCGAAGCTGCCCTCCGCCACCACCGCGGCGAACGTCCGCAGCTGGGTCGAGTCGAGCCCTTCCATCAGCTCAGCTTACGCACGCTCAAAATCTTTAGTTCGACTGACGGTCCGCCACCCGCCTACCGTCAGGGCGTGCTCAGCTCCGCCGTCGCCGGCTTCTCCCTCGCCCTCACCCTGATCGTCGCCATCGGCGCGCAGAACGCCTTCGTCCTGCGCCAGGGGCTGCGCCGCGAGCACGTGCTGCCGGTCGTGCTCACCTGCGCCGCCTCCGACGCCGCGCTGATCACCGCCGGCATCGCCGGTCTGGGCGCGCTGGTGGGCAGCAGTCCGGCACTGCTGGCCGTGATCCGCTGGGGCGGCGCCGCCTTCCTGCTCTGCTACGGGGCACTCGCCGCCCGCCGGGCCCTGCGTCCGGGCGCTCTCGTGCCGACCGAGCGGCCGCCGGCCACGCTGCGCGCGACCGTCCTGGCCTGCCTCGCCTTCACCTACCTCAACCCGCACGTCTACCTGGACACCGTGCTGCTGCTCGGCGGCATCGCCCAGCAGCACCCGCACCGGTGGGCCTTCGGTGTCGGGGCCGCCCTGGCCAGCGTCGCCTGGTTCACCGCGCTCGGCGTCGGGGCGCACCGGCTCGCGCCGCTGCTCGCGCGTCCCGCCGCCTGGCGGGTGCTGGACGGCGCGATCGCCGTGCTGATGGCCCTGCTCGCCGCGGCGCTGCTGCTGGCTTGATCGGCGGCCGGCGGCGCGGTGGGGGTGTTTTCCGCAACCAGCGGCGGCACGGCGGGCGGCGGTCACGCATGATGGCCGGGTGCGGTTCCTTCACGGCGCGGTCCCCGCGCACGACCTGACCTACAACGACGTGTTCATGGCGCCGGCCCGCTCCGACCTGGGCTCCCGCCTCGACGTCGACCTCGCCACCGGCGATGGCACCGGCACCACGATCCCGCTGGTGGTGTCGAACATGACCGCGGTGAGCGGCCGGCGGATGGCCGAGACGGTCGCCCGGCGCGGCGCGATCGCGGTGATCCCGCAGGACATCCCGATCGAGGTGGTCGCGAACGTCGTCGCCTGGGTCAAGCAGCGGCACCTGGTGTACGACACCGCGATCACCCTCGGCCCGACGGACACCGTGGGTGACGCGATCCACCTGCTGCCGAAGCGGGCGCACAGCGCGGTGATCGTGGTCGACGACGCGCGCCGGCCGCTGGGGGTGGTGACCGAGGCGGACACCGTGGGCGTGGACCGGTTCGCCCAGCTGCGCCACGTGATGTCCACCGAGCTGCACACCGTGCCGGCGGACGCGGATCCGCGTACCGGTTTCGACCGGCTGTCGGCGGGCCGGCGGCGGCTCGCCCCCGTGGTCGACGGCGACGGGCGTCTGGTCGGGTTGCTCACCCGGCAGGGCGCGCTGCGGGCCACCCTCTACAAGCCGGCCGTCGACGACCGGGGCCGGCTGCGGATCGCCGCGGCGATCGGCATCAACGGCGACGTGACCGGCAAGGCGGCGGCGCTGCTCGACGCCGGGGTGGACACGCTGGTGGTGGACACCGCGCACGGGCACCAGGAGCGGATGATCTCCGCGCTGCGGGCGGTCCGCAAGCTGGCCCCGGCGGTGCCGGTGGCGGCCGGCAACGTGGTTACCGCCGAGGGCGTACGTGACCTGGTCGAGGCGGGCGCGGACATCATCAAGGTGGGCGTCGGCCCGGGCGCGATGTGCACCACCCGGATGATGACCGGGGTGGGCCGGCCGCAGTTCTCCGCCGTGCTGGACTGCGCCGCGGCGGCCCGGCAGCTGGGCCGGCACGTCTGGGCCGACGGCGGCGTGCGGCACCCCCGGGACGTGGCGCTGGCGCTGGCCGCGGGCGCGTCGAACGTGATGATCGGTTCCTGGTTCGCCGGCACCTACGAATCCCCCGGCGACCTCTACACCGACCCCGACGGCCGGCGCTACAAGGAGAGCTTCGGCATGGCCTCGGCGCGGGCGGTCAGCGCGCGCACCGCCGAGGACAGCCCGTACGACCGGGCCCGCAAGGCGGTGTTCGAGGAGGGCATCTCCTCCGCCCGGATGTACCTGGACCCGAACCGGCCCGGGGTGGAGGACCTGATCGACGAGATCATCGCCGGGGTGCGCAGCGCCTTCACCTACGCCGGCGCCCGCACCCTGACGGAGTTCCACGAACGGGCCGTGGTCGGCGTGCAGAGCGCCGCCGGCTACACCGAGGGGATGCCGCTGCCCACCAGCTGGTGAACCCGCACGGCCGCCCGAAGATCCAGCCCTGGCCGGCGTCGCGGGATCGGCGCCGCCACGACCCGCTCTGCTGCGCTCGCCGGGTCAGCGGGCGGGGCGAGAGCCGGTACGGCCCCTGTCGAGCTGCCCCGTCCGTGCGACCGGCCCCACCCGGATCGCCCTACCTACGGCCAGAAGAGGCGGCGGATCACCGCCCGGGCGGCGTCCCGGGGGTCGCCGCCCACCTCGGGCGGCAGCGCACCGGCGAGCCAGAGGGTGGCGAAGCCGTGGACGATCGACCAGGCGGCGAGGGCGTCCCCCCGCGCGTCGCCCACGGTGGCCCGCCCGGGGGGTAGCGCCGACACCCCGGAGCGCAGTGCCGCGCCGGCGCGTTCCCGGGCGGCCCGCACCTCCGGTGCGTCGGTGCGGTAGAGGTCGGGACGGAACATCACCTCGAAGTGCGCCCGGTGCCCGACGGCGAAGTCGACGTACGCCACCCCGGCCGCCAGCAGGTCGTCACCGGCGCCCCGCAGGGCCTCGGCCAGCAGGTCGAAGCCCTCGACGGCGAGCGCGGTGAGCAGGCCGGCCTTGTCGCCGAAGTGGTGTGCGGGCGCGGCGTGCGAGACGCCGGCCCGGCGGGCGAGGTCGCGCAGGCTCAGTGCCGCCGGCCCCGCCTCCTGGATCGCCTGCACCGCAGCCGTGAGCAGGACGCGACGGAGGTCGCCGTGATGGTAGCCACGCGTGCCGGTCATGCCCCCATCCTATCTTTCCATTGACAAGATGGCACCGAGGGTGCGATCTTGTCATCGACAAGATTTGAGGATGGGGGAGATCTCGATGGCACCGCTGATCGCACTGGTGGCCGGCGCCGCACTCGCCCGGCTGGCCGGCCTGACCGGCGTGGACGCGCTGAACGGCTGGCAGCCCGCCCTGCGGGTGGGCCTGGCCCTGATGTTCGTGCTCACCGGTGTCGCGCACTTCACCGCGCCCCGCCGGGCGGACCTGGTCGCGATGGTCCCACCCCGGCTTCCCCGGCCGGAGTTCCTGGTCACCGTCACCGGGGTGCTGGAACTGGTCGGGGCGGCGGCCCTGCTCGTCCCGGCGACCGCCCGGTGGGCCGCCGTCGGCCTGGCCGTGCTGATGCTCGCCATGTTCCCGGCGAACGTCTCGGCGGCCCGCCGCGAACTCACCCTGGCCGGCCGACCGGTGACCCCGCTCGGCACCCGCACCGCGTTGCAGGTCATGTTCATCGCCACCGCTGCGGCAATTTCGTTTGGCCCCTGACTATCAGGAGGCTAACCTGCACCGCATGGACCTGATCGGGCTCCGAGACGTGCCGCTCGGCCGACTGCTGGTGGTCGCCGCCCACCTCACCGGCCAGCGCTGGAACCGCTACCTCGCCGAGGAGCACGGGCTCACCCAGGCCGGGATGGTCACCCTGATGACCCTCGCGCAGCACGGCGACCTGCCCCACCGGGCGGTCGCCGAGCAGTGCTTCATCCGCCCGGCCACCCTCACCGGCATCGTCGACACCCTCGAACGCGACGGCCTGGTCGAGCGGCAGCGCGACGACACCGACCGACGCAGCGTCAAGCTCACGCTCACCCCGGCCGGCCGCGCCCGGGTCGACGCGCTCACCGCCCTCATCCACTCCAACCGTCCGCTCACCTCGGTCGACGCCGACCCGGCGAAGGCCGCCGTGATCCGGGAGTTCCTCCTCGAGATCATCGGCAGCGGTGCGGAGCCGGGTATGACCGAGGGCGGCCCGAGGTGCTGATCCGGCTGCTGCGTACCCACCTGCGCCCGTACCGCCGGCCGCTGGTGGCGGTGGTGCTGCTCCAGTTCGTCGGCACGATGGCCTCGCTCTACCTGCCCAGCCTCAACGCCGACATCATCGACCTGGGCGTGGCCCGCGGCGACACCGACTACATCCTGCGCACCGGCGGGTGGATGCTGGCGGTCAGCCTGGTGCAGATCGTCTGCTCGGTCGCCGCCGTCTACCTGGGCGCGCGTACCGCCACGGGCTTCGGCCGGGACGTCCGGGCAGCGGTCTTCGGCCACGTGAACCGCTTCTCCGCCCGGGAGGTCGCCCGGTTCGGCGCCCCGTCGCTGATCACCCGCAACACCAACGACGTGCAGCAGGTGCAGATGCTCGTCCTGATGAGCTGCACCATGCTGGTCGCCGCGCCGATCATGAGCGTCGGCGGCGTGGTGATGGCGCTGCGCGAGGACCTGGGGCTCTCCTGGCTCATGCTGGTCAGCGTGCCGGTGCTGGCCGTCGCGCTGGGGCTGGTCATCCGGCGGATGGTCCCCGGGTTCCGGCTCATGCAGACCCGGATCGACACCGTCAACCGGGTGCTGCGCGAGCAGATCACCGGCATCCGGGTGGTGCGGGCGTTCGTCCGCGAGCCGTACGAGACGCGACGCTTCGCCACCGCGAACGCCGACCTGACCGCGACCGCCCTGCGCACCGGCCGGCTGATGGCGTTGATCTTCCCGGTGGTGATGCTGGTGCTCAACCTCTCCAGCGTCGCGGTGCTCTGGTTCGGCGCCCACCGGGTCGACGCCGGGGCCATCCAGGTCGGCGCGCTCACCGCCTTCCTGCAGTACCTGATGCAGATCCTGATGGCCGTCATGATGGCCACCTTCATGCTGATGATGGTGCCGCGGGCGGCGGTCTGCGCCGAGCGGATCGTCGAGGTGCAGGACACCGACACCTCGGTGGTGCCGGCACCGCACCCGGTCACCGAGGTACCGGCCCGGGCCGAGCTGGAGCTGCGCAACGTGCGGTTCCAATACCCGGGCGCGGCCGACCCGGTGTTGCGGGACGTCTCCTTCCGGGTCACCGCCGGATCCACGACGGCGATCATCGGCAGCACCGGCGCCGGCAAGACGACCCTGCTCTCGCTGATCCCCCGGCTGGTCGACGTGACCGCTGGCGCCGTCTTGGTCGACGGGGTCGACGTCCGCGACCTGGCACCGGACGCGCTCTGGCGCCGGATCGGACTGGTGCCGCAGCAGCCGTATTTGTTCAGCGGCACGGTGGCGAGCAACCTGCGCTACGGCAACCCGGACGCCACCGACGCGGAACTCCGGGAAGCGCTGGAGATCGCCCAGGCCCGGGACTTCGTCGAGGCGATGCCCGACGGGTTGGACGCCCCGATCGCGCAGGGCGGCACGAACGTCTCCGGCGGCCAGCGGCAGCGGCTGGCGATCGCCCGGGCGCTGGTCCGCCGGCCGGAGATCTACCTCTTCGACGACTCGTTCTCCGCGCTCGACCTCGGCACCGACGCGCGGCTGCGGGCGGCGCTGCGGCCGGTCACCGCCGACGCCGCGGTGGTGATCGTCGCCCAGCGGGTCTCCACCATCGTCGACGCCGACCAGATCATCGTGCTGGAGGACGGGGGCGTGGTCGGGATGGGCCGACACGAGGACCTGCTGGAGAACTGCCCGACGTACGCCGAGATCGTGGCGTCCCAGCAGACGGCGGAGGTGCCGGCGTGACCGCCCGCGGCGAGCGGCCCGCGGCCGTGGCACCCCGGCAGCCGGCCGCCGAGGGGCGGACGCCGAACCGGCTGCCGCCCGGCGGCCAGCGCGGCGGCCCGCCGTGGATGGGTGCGGGCATGCCCGCCGAGCGGTCGATGGACTTCGGGCCGTCGGCGCGGCGGCTGCTCGGCCGGCTCCGGCCGCACCGGCTGCACCTGGCCGCGGTGATCGCGCTCGCGCTGGTCGGCGTCGGGCTCAGCGTGATCGGGCCGAAGGTGCTCGGGCACGCCACCGACCTGATCTTCACCGGGGTGATCGGCCGGCAACTGCCGGCGGGCACCACCACCGAGCAGGCCGTGGCGGCGGCCCGGGCGGCCGGAAACGACAGCTTCGCCGACATGCTCGCCCGGATGGACGTGGTGCCCGGCGTCGGCATCGACTTCGCCGCGCTGGGCCGGGTGCTGGCGCTGGCGCTGGCGCTCTACCTGGCGGCCAGCGCGCTGATGTGGTGGCAGGGCTGGCTGCTCAACGGCGTGGTGCAGCGCACCGTGCTGAAGCTGCGCGCCGACGTGGAGGACAAGCTCAACCGGCTGCCGCTGCCCTACTTCGACCGGCAGCCCCGGGGTGAGCTGCTCAGCCGGGTCACCAACGACATCGACAACATCTCGCAGACCCTCCAGCAGACGCTGAGTCAGCTGCTCACCTCGCTGCTCACCGTGGTCGGGGTGCTGGCGATGATGTTCTGGATCTCGCCGCTGCTGGCGTTGGTGGCCCTGGTCGCGGTGCCGCTGTCGGTGCTCGTCACGCAACGGATCGCCAAGCGGTCGCAGCGGCAGTTCATCGCCCAGTGGACGCACACCGGCCAGCTGAACGGCCAGATCGAGGAGGCGTTCACCGGCCACGAGCTGGTGAAGGTCTTCGGCCGGCAGCGCGAGGTCGAGGCCGACTTCCACGCCAAGAACGAGGAGCTGTACCGCGCCAGCTTCGGCGCCCAGTTCATCTCGGGGATCATCATGCCGGCGATGATGTTCATCGGAAACCTCAGCTACGTGGCGATCGCCGTGGTCGGTGGCCTGCGGGTGGCCTCCGGCTCGATGAGCCTCGGCGACGTCCAGGCGTTCATCCAGTACTCCCGCCAGTTCACCCAGCCGCTCACCCAGGTCGCCTCGATGGCCAACCTGCTCCAGTCCGGAGTGGCCTCCGCCGAGCGGGTCTTCGCCGTGCTGGACGCCGGGGAACAGAGCCCCGATCCGGAGACCCCGGAGCGGGTGGCCGACCCGCACGGCCGGGTCGAGTTCCACCACGTCTCCTTCCGGTACGCCCCGGACAAACCGCTGATCGAGGACCTGTCGCTGGTCGCCAAGCCCGGGCACACTGTGGCCATCGTGGGCCCGACCGGCGCCGGCAAGACCACCCTGGTCAACCTGATCATGCGCTTCTACAAGCTGGATGCCGGACGGATCACCCTCGACGGGGTGGACATCACCACGATGCGCCGCGATGACCTGCGCGGCCGGATCGGCATGGTGCTGCAGGACACCTGGCTGTTCGGCGGCACCATCCGGGACAACATCGCGTACGGCCGGCCGGGCGCGACCGAGGAGGAGATCCTGGAAGCCGCCCGGGCCACCTTCGTGGACCGCTTCGTCCGCAGCCTGCCCGACGGCTACGACACGGTGATCGACGAGGAGGGCAGCAACGTCAGCGCCGGTGAGAAGCAGCTCATCACCATCGCCCGGGCGTTCCTGGCCGAACCGTCGCTGCTGATCCTCGACGAGGCGACCAGCTCGGTGGACACCCGAACCGAGGTGCTGCTCCAGCGGGCGATGGCGGCGCTGCGCTCGGACCGGACCAGCTTCGTCATCGCCCACCGGCTCTCCACCATCCGGGACGCCGACCTGATCCTGATGATGGAGAACGGGCGCATCGTCGAGCAGGGCAGCCACGAGCAGCTCCTCGCCGCGCGGGGCGCGTACCACCGGCTCTACCGGTCGCAGTTCACCGCCCTCCCCGACGAG
>NZ_POUB01000203.1 GCF_003236335.1 Micromonospora deserti | reverse complement strand
CCACCTGGCCCGCCCGGGTCGCCCCGCCGTGGTGGCCCGTACCCTCGCCGAGCTCGCCGGCCCCACCCGCGGCGTGGTGGAGCTGCCGGTACGGCTGATGTGGAACGCCGATCGCACGTTCGACCTGGGCGACCCGGACCAACTGCTCTGGATGTACGAGAACGTGTTGCGCGAGACCACCCGCGCGGAGGATCTCCGCGTCCTGATCAACGGGCGGACGCTGCGCCGGGTGTGGCGGCTGCTCAACCTGCCCCGGGGCGTACGCCAGGCGTGGGAGAGCCGCCACCGGGGCCTGCGTACCGCGTGAGCAGCGCCCACCCGCACGAGTTCTACCGCGAGGTCGCCCGGGTGGCCCTGTCGGCCGCCGGACCACACCGGTTCGTACTCGGCGGCGGGGTGGCCTGGGCCGCACACGGCCTGGTCGCCCGTCCCACCGAGGACGTGGACCTGTTCGCCGACGTCGAGGGCGCGGCCGCGGCGGCGGCCACCGGAGTCCGGTCGGCGCTGGAAGGGGCCGGTTTCGAGGTCAGCGACGCCGACCCGGACAGCGACCTCGCCGACCTCTTCGACGGGTTCGCCCGCGACATGAAGGACTTCGTGGTGAGTCGGGCAGGCCGGCAGATCCGGCTCAGCCTGGCCCGGCTCGACCGCCACCGCAGCCCGGTGGTGATGGATCTGGGCCCGGTGATGGACGTGCGGGACCTGATGGCGAACAAGACCGCGGCGCTGGTCAACCGCCGGGAGGTACGCGACTACATCGACGTCTCGGCGGCCCTGGAGCACTACGACGTGGCGCAGCTGCTGGAACTGGCCCGGCAGCTCGACCCGGCGTTGGACCAGGAGGACGTCCGCGCCGCCGGACGCTACCTGGACCAACTCCCCGATCAACGCTTCGCCCGCTACGGCCTCGGCCCGGCCGCGGTCGCCCGGGTGCGTGAGCGGCTGGCCGCCTGGCCCCGCTGACCGCCACGCCCGGCAACCCCCGCGGCGGCACCGGTGCCGGCTGGGGACCGTCGACCCGTGGCGTACCCCCGCAAGCCCGCCACTGACCGGCGTCCGCGCCGGACGGTCCCCGCGGCCCACGACCGTCCGGCGCGGTGGTCACTTGGTGAGGCGGCCGCCGGTCACCCCGAGGATCTCGCCGGTGACGTAGCTGGACTCCTGGGAGGCGAAGAAGACGTATGCGGGGGCCAGCTCGGCCGGTGCTGCCCCGGCTGCCCCGACCGCTGGCCGTACTGGCCTCTCGGGTCCTGCTGGGTGTAACTGGTCCGCGCTCACCGACGCCTCCTCGCCCACGGCGGCTCCGTCCCTGACCGCCCTACCCCGCCACCGGCTGCGGAAACAACGACTGAGGTGTGACAGCTGGGCCTGGTGGGCGGGCGGTGGGCTGCAACACCCCGGGCTGCCGTGGCAGGAGTGACAGCGGGTCGTTATGGTGCGCTCGGGCGCTCACCAGGCGCCCTCACCCCCACGGAAAGGCACGTCATGACCTCTCCCACCGGTCCGTCGCGTCGCCAGCTGCTCGCCGCCGCGGCCGCGGCGGCGTCCGCCCCGCTGATCGCCGCCACCCCCGCCGCGGCGGCCGGCGCGGCCCCCTCGCGGACCTGGGACCTCACCCTGCTCGGTACCTCGGACACCCACGGCAACGTCTACAACTGGGACTACTACACCGACGCCGAATACGACGACAGCCGGCACAACGACGTCGGCGTGGCGAAGCTGGCCACCCTGATCAACCAGATCCGCGCGGAGCGGCGCGGCCGGGCGACGCTGGTGCTCGACGCCGGCGACACCATCCAGGGCACCCCGCTCGCCACCTACTACGCCAAGCAGGAGCCGATCACCACCACGGGCGAGAAGCATCCGATGGCCCGGGCGATGAACGTCATCGACTACGACGCGGTGACGCTGGGCAACCACGAGTTCAACTACGGCCTGCCGCTGCTGGACCTGTGGATCCGCCAGCTCGGCTTCCCGGCCCTGGCCGCGAACGCGGTCAACGTCGCCACCGGCAAGCCGGCCTTCCTGCCGTACATCATCAAGAAGGTCTCTCTCGGGTTCGCCGCACCGACCCTGCGGGTCGGCATCCTCGGCCTGACCAACCCCGGCAGCGCCATCTGGGACCGGGCCAACGTGGAGGGCCGGCTCCGGTTCGACGACATGATCGCCACCGCGGCGACGTACGTGCCGATCATGCGGGCCCGGGGCGCGGACATCGTGCTGGTCTCGGCGCACGGCGGTGACTCCGGCACGTCCAGCTACGGCCCGGAACTGCCGATCGAGAACCCGACCGCGCTGATCGCCGAGCAGGTCCCCGGCATCGACGCGATCCTGTTCGGCCACGCGCACGCCGAGGTCGTGGAGCGGTTCGTGACCAACGCACAGACCGGCGAGCAGGTGCTGCTCTCCGAGCCGTCCAAGTGGGGCCAGCGGCTCACCCGGATGGACTTCACGCTGGCCCGCGAGCAGGGCCGGTGGAAGATCACCAAGAAGTCCGCCACCATGCTGAACACCAACACGGTGGTCGAGGACCCGAAGGTCCTCGCGGCCGTCCGCGCCCAGCACCAGAAGACCGTGGCGTACGTCAACCAGGTGGTCGCGCAGTCCAGCGTGGAACTGTCCGCGGCGGAGTCCCGGTACCGGGACACCCCGATCCTGGACTTCATCAACCACGTCCAGACCGAGGTGGTGAACACGGCCCTCGCCGGCACCCGGTACGCCGGCCTGCCGGTGCTGTCGATCGCCGCGCCGTTCAGCCGGACCGCGGTCTTCCCCGCCGGTGACGTGAAGATCCGCGACGTCGCTGGGCTGTACGTCTACGACAACACCCTCGAGGCGGTCGTGCTCAGCGGCGCCGAGGTGCGCACCTACCTGGAGTACTCGGCGAAGTACTTCCGCACCCTCGCCCCGGGCGCCCCGGCCGAGCCGGAGCAGATCAGCGACCCGGCCGTGCCGGACTACAACTACGACGTCATCTCCGGTCTGGACTACGACATCGACATCGCCAGGCCGATCGGCCAGCGGATCACCCGCCTGGTGCTGCCCGGCACCGACACCCCGGTCACCGACGACGCGCAGTTCGTGGTGGCGGTGAACAACTACCGGCGCAGCGGCGGCGGCAACTTCCCCGGCATCGTGAAGGCCCAGGTCTACAACGAGCAGCAGGAGATCCGCCAGCTGCTCATCGACTGGGCGCAGGCCAAGGGTGTGATCGACCCGGCCGACTTCCACCAGCCGAGCTGGAAGCTGGTACGCGAGGGCGTGCCGGTCTTCTGACCCCGGTCGCCGGACGGTCCGTGGGCGCCCCGCCCGCGGACCGTCCGCGTCTCGGAGCCCGACCCGGGGGCGGGCCGACGGCCGGACCCGTCCCGGTTGGCAGACCACCGGTCGGCCCGGTCAGGCTCCGTTCCGCAGCTCCCACCGGGTCGAGTCGCCGGCCGGCTCGGGGCGGTCCCGCCGGGGATCGGTCTCGGTCAGCTCGACCCGCTCCTCTGGGCGGACCAGCTTCGGCGGTTCGCCGAACCGGACGTGACGCAGGAAGGCGTACTCCTCCTCGCTGAACGGCGACTCGGCCATCTCGTTCCCCACCCACGCCGTCATTCTCCGCCGTCGGGGATGCGGCCACCGGCGGGTCCCGTCGCGGAGTGGAGACATGCACCGTGTCGGTTGCGGGACGTTCTGGTCTGCCGTCGGCGCCGTCACTCCGCGTAAGGTGTCCTAGGATCCTGGGTGGGCTACTACGTCCGCTGCCGGCGAGGACGAATGCCGGACGATCAACCTCCCGCCGGTGACAGTCGGACTCAGTGGTGCTGGAAGACCGGGGCGAGGACCTCGACGAGCCGAGCCTTGACCGCGTCGCGGTGGGTCGGCACGAGCGGCGCTGGACCAGGGTGCGCGGCGATGCCGGTGTCGGTGTCGGACAGGACGTAGAGGGCCCGAAGGGTCCGCATCGCGTTCGACATCCGGGCCGGCGTGTTCCCCCGCGGCTTGGTCCCGAAGTCCGCCTCGATCAGGTCCAGCCAGCGCAGCGCGTCCTGCTCGGTCAGCTCGGGGCGGGCGAGTACCAGGGCGAGCGCGCGGGCCAGCCGGTCGTCCTCCTGCTCGGCCCAGACGTGGTCGGTCGGGGCGACCAGGCGGGCGGCGGCCAGGCCCAGCATCGCCGCCGGGTCGACGTCGGGGTGCCGGCCAAAGGTGGCGAGCAGGTCCGCTCCGTGCGCCACCGCGTGCAGCCAGCCGAGCTTCGCGTCCCACCCACGCAGGTCGTCCTCGGCGGGGTACCAGGCGGTGAAGGCGGCCAGCCAGGACGGCCGCAGGTCCCCCTGCCGGACGATCATGTCGAGAACCAGCGGGGCGAAGGCGCGGGCCTGCACCTCGGGGTCGGTGAACCGGTCGGCCATCACGTCACCCAGCGCATCTCGCCGGTCGGCGTCGATGACACCCCGGGCTATCCAGGTCTCCAGCACCACGTAGGGGGCGCCGTCCCGGATTTCCGGATCCGGGTCGCGCAGCGCGGCGGACAACTCGGCGACCAGGTCGTCCAGGGCGTGCCCGGCCGGCACGGCGAAGTCGTTGTTGTGGACATCCACCCAGTTGATCATGATCTGAGTCTAGTCGCCGGGCGCCGCGGCGCGGGGAGGCGGTCCAGCAGCGCCAGCGCGGCCCGCACCGGGGCCCGGGTCAGCGTCTCGTCGAAGGTGGCCTGTCCCTGGCAGAACCGGACGAACATCCGCCAGCCCGGGGGCGTGGCCAGCAGGGCGTGGAAGACCTCGGGGCGGCGGGAGAAGACCTCCAGCAACCGGTGCCCGGCCCGCATCGCCGGCACCAGGTCCCGCACCACCGCCCGGTCGTAACCGGCCAGGTCGCCGGCGGCTACGGCGGCGCCGGCGAGCTCACCGGAGCGCAGCGCGTGGCTGATCCCCTCCCGGCTCCACGGTTCCAGCAGCCCGGCGGCGTCGCCGACCACCAGCACCCGACCACGGCGCAGCGGCGAGCCCTCGGCCCGGCAGCGGGTCAGGTGACCGGAGTCGTGCGCCGGCACGATGCCGCCGAGCCCGAGCCGCTCGACGAAACCGCGCAGGTACTCCCGGGTCCGCTCCCCCGCGCCCCGCGCGGCGATCACGCCGACGGTGAGCAGGTCGCGTTTCGGGAAGACCCAGGCGTACGAGCCGGGCAGCGGACCCCAGTCCAGCAGCAGCCGGCCCCGCCAGCGGGCCTGCTCCTCGGCCGGGATCGGCAGCTCCCACTCCAGCCCCAGGTCGACCTGCCGGTGGCGGACACCCACGTGCCGGCCGGTGACGCCGGCCGAGCCGTCCGCGCCCACCACCGTGCGGGCGTGCACCGTCCCGCCGTCCGCCAGCCGCAGCCGTACCACGTCGGGGTCCTGCTCCACGGCGCGGACCGCGACGCGCTCGCGGACCTCGACGCCGGCGCCCACCGCCGCCGCCCGCAGCCGGGTGTCGAACTCCTCCCGGCGCACCATGGTCACCAGCGGACCGTCGGCATGCCGGCGGGTGAACGCGCGTCGCCCGTCCCGGGTGAAGGTGACCGTGTCGACCCGGTCGTGCGCGGGCACCTCGATCCGGCCCCTCACCGCCGCGAGCGAGGTGCCGATCAGCCCGCCCCCGCACGTCTTGTAGCGGGGATGGACGGCCCGCTCGACCACCAGGGTGCGCACGCCCGCACGGGCGGCGGCGTACGCGGCGGAGAGCCCGGCGGGGCCGCCACCCACCACGGCCAGATCCCAGACGACCACTGCTGCAGCTTAGGGCAACCGGTCGCCGGCGAGCCCGGCCCCGCCGCCGCCCCGGCGCCGTCGCGACCGCCCGATCGGTGGGCATCTTCGGTCATCGGCCGGGTAACCGGCGCAGCGCAGGCCGCCTGCGCACAGGCGGGAACCGAAGGAGGAAGCCATGCAGCAGGTGCAACTGTCGGACGTCGAGGAACGGGTGTACCAGGCGGTCGCCGCGCTGGAGGCGCGCGGCCACGTGCCGTACCCGGACCTGATCGCCGAGGAGGCCGGGCTGACTGAGGAGCAGTTGCACGCCCCACTGCACCTGCTCACCGAGAAGAACCTGCTGCACCGGGAGGACTCGCCGATGGCCGGGCTGGACTTCGGCCCCCGGTTCTGCGCCCGCCAGATGGCGTGATCCCCGGCGCGTCCCGCGACGGTTGGCCTCCCGCGGGCCGGGGTAGCGGTCGACAGTGCCGGACCGCCCGCCCGCGGAAGGCCGGATGAGCACGGCACGTACGCCGCGACCGGCCGGCGCCACCACGTCGCCGGACGACCGGCGGCGCTGGCACGCCCTCGGGGTGGGGCTGGTCGCCGCCTTCATGACACTGCTCGACGTGAGCATCGTCAACGTCGCCGTACCGTCGATCGACCGGGCGCTACGTGCCTCCCCCAGCGACCTGCAGTGGGTGCTCTCCGGGTACGCCCTGGCGTTCGGGCTGGTGCTGGTGCCGGCGGGCCGCTTCGGCGACGCCCGGGGCCGGCGCAACGTGTTCATCCTGGGCATCACGCTGTTCACCGTGGCAAGCGCGCTGGCCGGGCTGGCCCGCTCGCCCGAGTGGCTGGTCGCCGCCCGGCTCGTCCAGGGCGCCGCCGCCGGCGTGGTCAACCCGCAGGTCACCGGCCTCATCCAGGAGCTGTTCCGCGGGCCCGAACGGGGTCGCCCGTTCGGTCTGCTCGGCGCCACCATCGGCATCTCCACCGCGGTCGGCCCGCTGCTCGGTGGTCTGCTGATCGCCGTCGGGGGCGCCGAACACGGCTGGCGGTGGGTCTTCTTCGTCAACGTCCCGGTCGGCATCCTCGCCGTCGTCCTCGGCCGGCGCCTGCTCCCCGGCCGCCGGCGGGGTCGGCCCGACCACCGCCGGCTCGACCCGCTCGGCGTGCTGCTGCTCGCGGTCGGCGTGGTGCTGGTGCTGCTGCCGCTGGTGCAGCTGGACCAGCGGCGCGGCCCGGCGACCTGGCTGCTCGTCCTCGCCGGGATGCTCGTGCTGGCCGGCTTCGGCGGCTGGGAGCGGTGGTACGCCCGCCGGCACGAGCCGCTGTTCGACCTGCGGCTGTTCCGGTTCCGGTCGTACACCCTGGGGTCGCTGATCGCGCTGGTCTACTTCGGCGGCTTCACCGCGATCTTCTTCATCTTCGCGCTCTACCTGCAGAGCGGTCTCGGCTACAGCGCGCTCGTAGCCGGCCTGGCGATCACCCCGTTCGCGCTCGGGTCGGCCGCCGCGTCCGCGGTCGGCGGCCGGATCGTCGACCGCTACGGCCGCCCGCTGGTCGCCGTCGGGCTGGTCGCCGTGGTGGCGGGGCTCGGTGCGGTGGTGCTGGTCCTGGAGGTGGCACCCGCGCCGGCCCACGTGCCGTGGCTGACCGCCGGACCGCTGCTGGTCGCCGGCCTGGGCAGCGGTCTGGTGATCGCGCCGAACCAGACGCTCACCCTCTCCCAGGTGCCGGTGCCGCAGGCGGGCGGCGGCGCCGGCATGCTGCAGACCGGCCAGCGCATCGGCTCCGCCGCCGGCATCGCCGCCGTCGGCTCGGTCTTCTTCTCCTCGCTGGCCGCCAGCCACGGCGACTGGACAGTCGCCTTCCGCCGCGCGCTGCTGCTCGCCGCCGGGATCGTCGCGCTGGCGCTGGTCGGCGCCATGGTCGACATCATCCGAGGCCGCCGCCGCTGACCACCGCCGCCGTACGCCCCCGGCGGGCGGCGGCGGGTCGCGGCCGGGCCCGCCCGCTGAAGAGGACGCTGCCGGAACAGGCCGGGCGAGTCGTGGTCGTTCCGGTCACCCGGGTGACCCGGCTCCGCTGGTTGCGGAGCCGGGCGAGCATGCGCTGGCGCCCGTCGGAGGTGTCCGACGGGCGTCAGCGACCGAGGTGTCCGGGCCCTGCCCGGTGGCTCAGGGTCAGCGTGCGGCTCCGATGCCGAGGTGGTGGCGCTTGCGCCAGGCCAGCGTCATCAGCAGCAGCACGGCACCGGCGCCGACCAGCCCACCGCCGATCTTCATTGGCGTGCCCACGCTGCTTCCTGTCACGGGCAGCGGGGGCGCGCCGCGCACCGTGACCGTCGTGCTCGCCGTGCGGCCGGACGTGAGGCCGGTCGCGACGAAGCGGTAAACGCCGACGGAGTCCAGCCGGTACGTGGTGCTGAAGTCACCCTCCGCGTCTGCCGTCACGATACGAGCGGCCGGCGGCTGCGGCTGCCGGGCCGCCACCGGTGCCATTGCGATGGTGGTGCCGTCGCTGCGGCGGGCCTGGCCTGGCAGCGGGGCGGCGACCGGAACCGCGGACTCGAACGAGACCACGATCCGGACTTGCTCGCCGGGCAGGAATCCGGTACCGGTGACCGCGAAGGTCTGCCCCGGGGCGACGACAGGTGGGGCGGTAAGGGCCGCCGGTTGCGGGTATGGCGGTGGCTGCGTCGCCGTCGGCTCGGGCTGCGGCTGCGCCGCCCCCGCTGCGGTCGGCACGGCCACCACGGCCAGGCCGACCGTGAGCGCCATGATGATGCGGGATAGCCGCATGATTGGTTCCCTCCTACTGGTCACAGCTTGGTGCGGTAACAACATGGGTGGTCCATGGGGTGGCGGTGGGCGTGAGCCAGAGCTCGGCTGCTCCGGCGCCGGTCTTCGCCGTCAGCAGGGTGACCTCCAACGTGCGGGAGGCACCCGGGCCGACGTCGGCGGTGGCCCTGCCGACGCGACGACCCCGCTCGGCGCCGCTGCTCATCGGCGTCTCGACGCCGTCGAGGCGGGCTCCGAGCACCGCCCCGCCGGCGGGGCTGTAGACCGAGACCAGCGTCCTGACGGTGTACGGATCGCCTGCCAAAGCGAGACCGGTGACCGACTTGCTCAGACCGGACTTCGGTGCCGCCGAGTGCAGGGTCACCCGCAGCCGGAGCTCACGACGCCCGTCGGGCCGGCAATCGCCGACCGTCAGGGTCGCCGCCGGTCGCAGGTAGTAGCCGAGCTTCGCGCCGCTGCCGTCGTTGAGGAACACGCCGACCGTCGGCACGGTGTCCCGTTCCGGAAGCGTCCCGGCAATCCGGCTGTCGCCGAACGTCCGCTGTTCCTCTGGTCGGGCACTCCAGAACAATATCCGGCGTTCGGTGACGGCACGGTCAAAAGCGGACAACAAGGCCCTTGAGTTAATGTTTTCCTTCAAAAGGGCATTGAAGACGCCGGCGGCGGACGCGGCGAAGAAGGCGTCCTGCCGGTCGTTGTCCATCCGCTGGTAGCTGTCGCTGAGCAGGGTCCGCACGGCTGTGTCGCTGGCCAGCGTGAGACCGCCGGGCACCGACACCGGACCGGTGGCCTTCAACAGGTACGACAGCACCACCGGGTCCACGGCGAGGACGCCGTCGACGGTGCCGCCGGTCCGCCGCCGGAACATCTCCCGGTACAGCGCGGCGGCGGTCGGGAAGTGCGGCGTCAGGTTGACGTCCGCCGGATAGATCCCGGGCAGGTCGGTCCAGATGGCCCGCACCTCGGGGGGGACCTTGAGCGGCGGCAGGAAGTGGCCGAACGCGGCGCTGGTGCCCTGCCGGCCCAACCGGATCCGGCCGTCCTCGGCGTGGATCACCGCGTACGCGCCGACCATGCCGCCGGTGGCCCGTAGTTCGGCGGGATTCTGAAACACCAGCAGGTAGCGGCGGGGGCCGTCGACACCCAACAGGGGCGGCAGCAACCGGCTGGCCTGGTCCGCCGCGGCGGTGAGCGCGGCCAGCCGGTCGATCTCGCCCCGCAGGTCGGTCAGCGCCTCGCGAACCTGGCCGACCAGGCCGTCGGTCGGCACCGCGGCGAGACTCGCCCGGGTCTGCTGGACCGTGTCGTCCACGCTGGACAGCTGCGCGGAGACGGTACGCAGCCCGGCCGGGTCCAACCGCCCACCCGCGGGCACCAGGTCGGTGAGGTCGGTACGGAGCAGCGGCGGGAACGCCGTGCGGGCCAGGTCGTCGATCGCGACCGAAATCTGCCGCACCGCCGCCAGGTTGTCCCCGACGAACGGGGTGTGCCGGCCGAGCCACCAACCCGGGTCGCCGGTCGCCGCCCGGGCCGCCGCGGACTGCTCCTGCAGCGCGGCGAGCGTGCGCTGCGCCCGCCCGGTGTCGCCGCTGACCACCTGGGCGCTCAGCTCGCGGGCCAGCCCGGCGGCGTTGAGCAGGTGGGCGCGGGCCTGCCAGCCCCGGAAGCCGACCCAGCCGCCGGTCACCAGCAGCAGCGAGCCGACCACCAGGCTGGCGAGCAGGGCACGGCGCAGCCGAAGCCGGCGGCGCCGCCGGGACCGGCCACGTCGTCGACGCGGTCTCTCGCTCTGGGTCACACCACACTCCGTTTCGTGGAACCGGACAGAAGGCAGCATTTCTCCGACGTTCTTAGCATGTAACGTTCGGGATCGTGCCTCTATGGCGTTCTTTGACCCTTTTAGAGAACCTCTCGCGATCACCCCCGGCGGGTCCGCGCGCCGGTGCTCGCGGTCGATCCGGTCAGGGTGCCCCGGCACGCCCCGCCACCGCCTCATACAGCAGCCGCTCGATCCGGTCCACGCCCGCCGGCATCGACATCTCCCGCAGGTACGCCTCGCGGCCCCGCCGGCCCATGTCCGCCCGGGCCGCCGGGGGGATCGTGGCGGCCAACCAGAACCGGTCGGCCAGG
This sequence comes from Micromonospora deserti, assembly GCF_003236335.1. Lineage (GTDB taxonomy): Bacteria > Actinomycetota > Actinomycetes > Mycobacteriales > Micromonosporaceae > Micromonospora > Micromonospora deserti. Next base: position 443 of record NZ_POUB01000203.1, on the reverse strand, counting down.
GAGGCCCAGTCCTCCGGCGGGCAGGACAGCCCGGCCCGCGCCCGCTCGACCACCTCGGCGGTGTCGCCAGCGGCGGAGGCCACCACCGGCGCCGCGCAGGACAACACCGCCTGGAGCTTGGCCGGCAGGGTGCTGCGCAGCGCGGGCAGGTCGCGCAGCATGACCAGCTGATAGTCCGCGACCGCGTAGAGGTCCGGCATCTCCGGCGGTGGGCGGCGCTCCACGAACCGGACATTGTCGGCCCGCAGTTCGGCGGCGAGCCCCCGCACCCGCCGCTCGTCCGCGCCCGAGCCCACCAGGACGAGGTCCATCGTGCGGTCCAGCGCCGCGGCCGCCCGTACCGCCGTCTCCAGGCCGTGCCGGGCGCCGATGGTCCCGGCGTGCATGACCACGCAGCGGTCGTCGCGACGCACCAGGCGGCGGGCGGCCGGCACGGCCTGGAG